>NZ_JAOPXQ010000075.1 GCF_025965075.1 Aeromicrobium sp. | reverse complement strand
CTGCCGGAGGTTCCGGGCCTGTACGGCTGGTTCGTCGATCCCGTCGGGGCCCGCGAGCTCAACCGCTGCCTGCAGCTCCCGGTGCGTGCCGGACTGGTGTTCGTCGGCCAGGTCGGCGGCTCCAGCCGGCACTCGATCTGCGACCCGGTCCTCAACCTGCGGGACCACGTCGAGCGCGTCCAGCTGCACGGTCGTGCCCGGGCCTCGACGTTCCGGATGACGCTCGCGACGATCCTGCGACACCACCTGCGGATGACCTCCTTGGAGGACCCGCTGCTGACCGAGTGGATGCTCGAGCACCTGTCGATCACGTGGTGGACCGGCGTTGATCCCCGTGAGCTGCGCGAGCTCTGGGAGCGCGTCGTCGGCGAGCTCGACCCGCCCCTCAACGTCGACCACCTCCCGGCGACGGCATACCGGGCCCGGCTCAGCCAGATGCGCAGCGAGCCGGCCTGAGGCGTACGCCTACGGGGTCGACGTCGTCGGCGGGGGAGTCGTGACCGCCGGCTTGGGAGTCGTGGGCCGGGTCGTGGTGGGCTCGGGAGTCGTCGGCTCGGGGGTCGTGGGCTCGGTCGTGGTGGGTTCCGGGGTCGTCGGCGCCGGAGTCGTCGGATCCCTGGTCTCGCCACCGTCCTGGTCGGGCTCCTGTGTCTGATCGCCCTCGTCCCCGGAGTCGCCGTCCGGGTCCTTGCCCGTCGCGACGCTCAGGGCCACCGAGCCGCCCTCGTCGACCGTGTCGCCGGCCTCCGGGGCCTGGTCGACGACCTCGCCGGACTTCGCCCCGGCCGCGTCGACCCGGGTGACGTCGGCGGTCAGCCCCTTGGCCTCGAGCAGCCGCACCGCCTGCGTGCGGCTCTTGCCCACGAGGTCGGGGACGACGACCTGGTCCGGGCCGCTCATCAGCAGCCACGCGGCCACGACGGCGATGACCGCGACGACGGCCGAGACCAGCAGGATCATCCGGCGGGGGGACCGGTCGTCGTCCTGCGCCTCGACCGGGCCCGTCGCCGGGTCACCGACGGCTGTGCCCGCGTCGACAAGGTCGAGCTGCGACGTGCCGTGCTGGGCCGTCGCGACCGCACCGACCGGAACCGCGCGCTCGACGATCCCCGGCAGGGTCTCGTCGGGGTGCGCCGATGCGGTGATTTCCGTGTCGGGGCCGCCGAGGTCCGGAGACCCGCCGGACGGCACCGGGACAGCCGTGGCCAGGGGCGAGGCGGCACCGACCACGGCCGATGCCGACGCGGGGCGGTCGGCCGGGACCTTGGCCAGGAGCGTCTCGACCAGCGCCGAGGCGGCGGCCGGGACGGTCGCGGGCAGGGGCGGCAGCTCGTCGCGGATGTGCGCCAGCGCCGTCGCGATGTCGGTGTCGCGGTGGAACGGCAGGGTCGCGGTCAGGCAGACGTACGTCACGATGCCCAGGCCGTAGAGGTCGGACGCCGCCGTCACGGTCCGCCCGGAGGCCTGCTCGGGACTCAGGTAGTCGGCCGTCCCGACGAGGGAGCCGGTCTGGGTCAGGGGCTCGCCGCCGGTGGTGCGGGCGATGCCGAAGTCCATCAGCATGGCCCGGCCGTCGGGGGTCAGCACGATGTTGCTGGGCTTGAGGTCGCGGTGCACGATCCCCGCCTCGTGGGCGACCTGCAGCGCGCTCGCGACGTCCCGGACGATCGCCATCGTCTCCCCGGCGGAGAGGGCACCGCGGGTGGCGATCAGCTGCGACAGCGGCTCGCCGTCGACCAACGGCATGACCAGGTAGGGCACGGGGTGGCCGTCCTGCTCGTCCTCGCCGTAGTCGAACACGTCGACGATGTTGGGGTGGTGCAGCGAGCCGGCCATCCGGGCCTCGGAGCGCAGCCGCGCGCGGAGCGTGTCGTCGTCGGCGAGGTGCGGGCGGATGACCTTGACCGCGACCTCGCGCTGCAGGACCTCGTCGTGGGCACGCCAGACGTCGCCCATGCCGCCCCCGCCGAGGACGGAGATCAGCCGGTAGCGGCCGCCGAGGGTCGTGGACATCTGGCCAGCGTAGTTCCGGACCGGCAATTCTTCAGGTCGTCGGCGACGTCTACGCGCCGGAGCGCTTGCGCGCGGCGAACTCGGCGGCCTCGGCCAGCCGGAACTCGGCGATCGCGCGGATCAGGTCGACCGGGAGCGGCTCGTCCAGCGGGAACCGGATCGCCGACTTCGACGTCCGGTACGGCTGCAGCTCGGTGTCGAAGTGGGCGAACGTCCGGGCGGTCGGGAAGAAGTTGAGCGACGTGTGCTCGTCGTGGCCGGAGAACTGGACGACGTCGACGCCGTGCTGCCGGTAGGACGGGATGTCGTGGCTGATCGTCTCCTCGGCGTCGGGGAGCGCGTCGCTGATGACCCGTCGCATCTCGGCGAGTCGCGGCTCGACGTCGTACGTGGCTGCCTCGAGGAACTCGTCCACCGTGGCAAAGGTCCGCTTCTCGCGATCTGCGTGCTCGGTCATGGCCCCAGTATGGGGGCCGGGCGCCGACGGACCCGCCGCCCGGTGGCCCGCGACGGCGCGTCGTCACCGGCTGTCGGACCCCTCGACTAGGCTGTAGTCCTTCCCCGTAGATCGCAGTTTTCCCCACGCAGCAGTCATGCAGCAGTGCAGCCCCGGAGGCCATTTTTCGATGTCGAGCGACTCGTCCTTCGTGCACCTGCACGTGCACACGGAGTACTCGATGCTCGACGGCGCGGCTCTTCTGGACGGGCTGTTCGAGCGCACCGCGGAGCTGGGGATGCCGTCGATCGCGATGACCGACCACGGCAACCTGCACGGCGCCTACGACTTCTATCGCAAGGCCAAGGCGCACGGGGTCAAGCCGATCATCGGCATGGAGGCCTACCTCACGCCCAACATCCCCCGCACGGAGAAGAAGGCCGTGCAGTGGAACAAGGGCGCCCGGGACGCCGACGTCGCGGGCCGTGGTGCGTACACCCACATGACGCTGCTGTCGGAGACCACCGAGGGCATGCACAACCTGTTCCGGATCGGGTCCTACGCGAGCCTGGAGGGGCAGTACCGCAAGCCGCGCGCGGACCGTGACCTCCTGCAGCGCTTCGGCAAGGGGCTCATCGCGACGACGGGCTGCCCGTCCGGCGAGATCCAGACCTGGCTGCGCATCGGCAACTACGAGAAGGCCCGCGCCTCGGCCGCCGAGTTCCAGGACATCTTCGGCAAGGAGAACTTCTTCCTCGAGCTGATGGACCACGGCCTCGAGATCGAGCGCACGGTCCGTGACGGGCTCCTGCGGCTCAAGGACGACCTGGGCCTGCCGCCCATCGCGACCAACGACTCGCACTACACGAGCCCCGAGGACGCCGAGGCGCACTCGGCGCTGCTGTGCGTGCAGTCCGGCAGCACGCTGACCGATCCCAACCGGTTCAAGTTCGACTCCAACGACTTCTACATCAAGTCCGCCGCCGAGATGCGGGACCTGTGGGAGGACCGGTTCGACCTGAAGGAGGCGTGCGACAACACGCTCCTGATCGCCGAGCGCTGCAATGTCGAGTTCACCGAGTCCAACGGTGGCTACATGGCCCGCGCCGACATCCCCGAGGGCGAGACGGAGGACTCCTGGTTCACCAAGGAGGTCTGGCGGGGCATCGAGAGCCGCTACCCGGGCGACAAGCTGACCGACGAGGTCCGCGCACGCACGACGATGGAGCTCGACGTCGTCCGCAGCAAGGGCTACTGCGGCTACTACCTCGTGGTCGCCGACTTCATCAACTGGGCCAAGGACAACGGCATCCGCGTCGGTCCGGGCCGTGGATCGGGAGCCGGCTCGATCGCCGCCTACGCGCTGCGGATCACCGATCTCTGCCCCCTGACGCACGGACTGATCTTCGAGCGGTTCCTCAACCCCGAGCGCCCGTCGATGCCCGACTTCGACATCGACTTCGACGAGCGTCGTCGCGTCGAGGTCATCCGCTACGTCAGCAACAAGTACGGCGAGGAGCGGGTCGCGATGATCGCGACGTTCGGCCGGCTCAAGTCCAAGGCCGCCATCAAGGACGCCGCGCGCGTCATGGACTACCCGTTCTCGCACGGCGAGCGCATCACCAAGGCGCTGCCGGCCGACATCATGGGCAAGGGCGTCACGCTCAAGGGTCTATTCGACAAGGACGACAAGCGCTACGGCGACGGTGCCGACTTCCGCAAGCTGCACGACGACGACGCCGACGTCCGCAAGATCTACCAGACCGCGCTGGGCCTCGAGGGCCAGATCCGGCAGTGGGGCGTGCACGCCGCCGGCGTCATCATGTCGAGCGATCCGCTGATCGACATCGTGCCGATCATGAAGCGCGAGCAGGACGGCGCGATCATCACCCAGTTCGACTACCCGATGTGCGAGGCGCTCGGGCTGGTCAAGATGGACTTCCTGGGGCTGCGCAACCTCACGGTGCTCGACGACACCCTGGTCAACATCAAGCGCAACCGCGACATCGAGCTGGTGCTCGTGGACCTGACGTTCGACGACCCCGCGACGTACGACCTGCTGGCGCGTGGCGACACGCTCGGCGTCTTCCAGCTCGACGGCGGACCGATGCGCGCGCTGCTGCGCAGCATGAAGCCCGACAAGTTCGAGGACATCTCGGCCGTCGGCGCGCTCTACCGACCCGGCCCGATGGGTGCGGACTCGCACAACAAGTACGCCCGGCGCAAGAACGGCCGCGAGCCGATCGACCCGATCCACCCCGAGCTCGAGAAGCCGCTGGAGACGGTGCTGGGGGAGACCTACGGCCTGATCGTCTACCAGGAGCAGGTCATGGAGATCGCCCAGGTGCTCGCCGGGTTCTCCCTCGGGCAGGCCGACAACCTGCGCCGCGCAATGGGCAAGAAGAAGAAGTCCGAGCTCGACAAGCAGTACGCCGGCTTCCAGGCCGGGATGCTCGAGCGGGGCTACTCGCAGAAGGCCATCACGACCCTCTGGGAAGTCCTGCTGCCGTTCTCGGACTACGCCTTCAACAAGGCCCACTCGGCTGCCTACGGCGTCATCTCCTACTGGACCGCCTACCTCAAGGCCAACTACCCGGCCGAGTACATGGCGGCGCTGCTGACCAGCACCCGCGTCGACAAGGACAAGTCGGCGATCTATCTCAACGAGTGCCGCCGGATGGGCATCAAGGTGTTGCCGCCGGACGTCAACGAGTCGGTCTCCAACTTCGCCTCGGTCGGCGCCGACATCCGCTTCGGCCTCGGCGCGATCCGCAACATCGGCGAGAACGTCGTCGCCGGCGTCCTCGAGGGCCGCACCGCCGGTGGCCCCTACAGCGACTTCAACGACTTCCTCGACAAGGTGCCGGCGCACGTGTGCAACAAGCGCGTGCTCGACTCGCTGATCAAGGCCGGCGCGTTCGACTCGCTGGGACACCGGCGCCGGGCGCTGACGACCGTCGCGGAGGAGGGCGTCGACCTCTACATCGACCTCAAGCGGCAGGCCGCGATCGGCCAGGACTCGCTCTTCGGTGGCGGTGACGAGCTGTTCACCGGCGGCACGATCGAGGTGCCGCCGACGATGCCGGAGTGGGAGAAGACCCAGCTCCTGGCGTTCGAGCGCGACATGCTCGGCCTGTACGTCTCGGACCACCCGTTGCAGGGCCTCGAGCACGTCCTGCGGGCCAGCAGCGACTGCACCGTCGGTGACCTGCTGACCAACGCCGAGCTCCCCGACGGCAGCACGATCCGCATCTGTGGCCTCATCACGGGCGTGCAGCGGCGCATGAGCAAGAAGGGCGACCCGTGGGCCTCGATCACGATCGAGGACCTCGAGGGCGGCATCGAGGTCATGGTGTTCCCCGGTGCCTACCAGCTCGCGATGCCGGTCCTGGTGCCCGACACGATCGTCGTGGTCAAGGGGCGCGTCCGGCGCAAGGACGACGGGATCGAGCTCAACGCGCTCGAGGTCACGATGCCGGCGATGGGGTCCGGCGGCCCGGAGCGGCCGCTGGTCGTCAGCCTGCCGGTGGCCCGCTGCACCGCCGAGACCGTCAGCACGTTCAAGCAGGTGCTGTCGACGCACCCCGGCATGTCCGAGGTGCACCTGCGCCTGATCGGCAACGGGACGACCAAGGTCATGCGGCTCGACGACAGCCTGCGTGTGGCACAGTCGTCCTCACTGATCGCCGACCTCAAAGAGCTGTTGGGCCCCCATTGTCTGTCGTGAGACGTCTCCTGCTGTCCGCCGCCGCGATGCTCCTGCTGGGCATCGCGGCCGGTTTCGTCTGGCTGTGGTTGGCCAACCCCGCCGAGTGGGAGGCCCGGGCCGAGGGGATCGTGCTGACCGAGGCCGCCGCCAAGGGCGAGTTCTCGGTCATCGTGGTGTTCGTCCTGATCGGGGCCGTGACGTCCTGGCTGTGGGCGTGGGCCACGACCGTTGCGCTGGGTGACATCGGCTGGGTCATCACGCCGATCGTCGTCGTGCTGTCGGTCCTGGCCGCGGTCATCGCGTGGCGCGTCGGCGTCGAGCTCGGGCCCCCGGACCCGGCGTCGGTCTCGGGCGTCGAGGTCGGCGACACGATCCCGGCCCAGCTTGCGGTCGACGGGGTCGCGCCGTTCCTGGTGTGGCCGATCTTCGCGCTCGTCGGTGTCGTGCTCGGCACGCTCGGCCAGCGCGACCAGGCCGCCGACGATCGCACGCCGGCCGGTGTTGATCAGACCAGCTAACGCGCGATGCGGGCGATCACGGCGCGGGTGATCTGCGCCAGGTCGCCGGGCTGCAGCTCGGCCTCCAGCCCGCGTCGACCACCCGAGACGAAGATCGTCGGCCACTGCGCCGAGGACTTGTCGATCGCGGTGCGGTGCGGCTTCTTCTGGCCCACCGGCGAGATCCCGCCGATGACGTAGCCGGTGGCCCGCTGGGCTTGGGCGGCGTCGGCCATCTGGGCCCGCTTGCCGCCCAGCGCGTCGGCGAGGGCCTTGAGGTCGAGCGATCCCATGACCGGCACGACACCGACGCACAGCTCGCCGTCGACGACCGCCATGAGCGTCTTGAAGACCCGGCCCGGCTCGACCCCGAGGGCCTCTGCCGCCTCCATGCCGAACGACTCCGCACGGGGGTCGTGGACGTACGAGTGGGGCGTGAAGGGCACGTTCGCGCGGTGCAGGGCGATGAATGCCGGCGTCGCTTCGGTGGGCTTCTGGTTGGCGGCCACAGGACCACCGTAGACCGTCCGTAGACTTGGGGGCGTGATGAGACGTCTAGATCTGCGTGAGCTCGACCCGGCGACCGAGGACCTGGCGGCGGTCTACGCCGCTGCCGTGCCGCGCGCAGAGGTCGACGTCGAGCACGCACTGCGGGCCGTCGTCCCGATCTGTGAGGACGTCCGCACCCGCGGCGAGGACGCCGTCCTGGAGGCGGGGGAGCGGTTCGACGGGATCCGTCCCGCGCAGCTTCGGGTGCCGGTCGCGGCGCTGGCCGACGCGCTTGCCGAGCTGGCGCCGGAGATCCGTGCCGGCCTGGAGGAGTCCGTGCGCCGGCTGCGGCAGACGTGCGAGGCCGAGCTCGAACGATCGATCGTGACCGACGTGGCCCCGGGCGCGACGGTCGAGCGCCGCATCGTGCCGATGCAGCGGGTCGGCCTGTACGTCCCCGGTGGCCTGGCGCCGCTCCTCAGCACCGTCATCATGAACGCCGTGCCGGCCCAGGTCGCCGGCGTCCCCGGCATCGCCCTGGCGAGCCCGCCGCAGGCGGAGTTCGGCGGACTGCCGCACCCCACGATCCTGGCCGCGTGCGCGCTGCTCGGCGTCGACGAGGTCTATGCCGCCGGTGGCGCGCAGGCCCTCGCGATGCTGGCCTACGGCGCCGGTGAGTGCCGACCCGTCAACCTCATCACGGGACCCGGCAACATCTACGTCGCCGCGGCCAAGCGCCACCTGCAGGGCACCGTCAGCATCGACTCCGAGGCCGGCCCGACCGAGATCGCGATCATCGCCGACGACACCGCGGACGCCGCGATAGTCGCCGCGGACCTGATCAGACAGGCCGAGCACGACCCCATGGCGGCCGGGGTGCTGATCACCGACAGCGAGGTGCTCGCGACCGCCGTCGAGGCCGAGCTCGCGACCCAGATCGGCTCGGCCAAGCACGCCGACCGCATCCGGATCGCGCTCGAGGGCCCCCAGTCGGCGACGGTCCTGGTCCGCGACCTCGACCAGGCGGTCGAGGTCGCCAACGGCTACGCCGCCGAGCACCTCGAGATCCAGACCGCCGACGCCGGCACCGTCGCGGGCCGCATCGTCAATGCCGGCGCGATCTTCGTCGGCTCCCACACCCCGGTGTCCCTCGGGGACTACGCCGCGGGCTCCAACCACGTCCTGCCGACGGCCGGCTGCGCGTGCCACTCCTCGGGGCTGTCGGTCCGCGCGTTCTGCCGGAACGTGCACGTCGTGACGTACTCCGAGGACGCGCTGCGCGAGGTCGGCGGCCACGTCGTCACGCTCGCGGAGGCCGAGAACCTGCCGTCCCACGGGGCCGCCGTCTCGATCCGGACGGACCGCTGATGCCGCTGCCCGCCTGGGTCCCGATCCGCGAGGACCTGCGGGGCTACGAGCCGTACGGTGCTCCGCAGATCCCCGACGTCATCAACCTCAACGTCAACGAGAATCCCTACGGTCCGAGTGTCGAGGTGGCCGCCGACATCGCCGAGTCGGTGCGGGTCGCTGCGACGACCCTCAACCGCTACCCCGACCGAGAGGCCGTGCAGCTGCGCGCCGACCTCGCGACGTACCTCGGCCACGGGCTGACGGGGGACCGGGTGTGGGCCGCCAACGGCTCCAACGAGGTCATGCTGCACGTCCTGCAGGCCTTCGGCGGGCCCGGACGGACCGCGCTGTCGTTCGCGCCGACGTACTCGATGTATCCCGAGTACGCCCGCGACACCCACACCCGCTGGGTTGCGGGGCAGCGCGAGGAGGACTTCACGGTCGACGTCGACCGGGCGCTCGCGCTGATCGCCGCCGAGCGGCCGGACGTCGTCCTGCTGACCTCACCCAACAACCCCACCGGGACGGCGCTGCCGCTCGACACGATCCGCGCCGTGGCCGAGGCGGCGCCCGGCGTCGTCGTGGTCGACGAGGCGTATGCCGAGTTCCGCCGCGAGGGCACCCCGAGCGCCCTCGACGTGCTCGACGAGTTCCCTCGGCTGCTGGTGTCCCGCACGATGAGCAAGGCGTTCGCGCTGGCCGGTGGCCGTCTGGGCTATGTCGCCGCGGATGCCGCGATCATCGACGCGCTGCGGATCGTCCGGCTGCCCTACCACCTGTCGGCCGTGACCCAGGCCGCCGCGGTCGCCGCGCTGCGCCACAGCGACGAGCTGCTGGCCCGCGTCGACGAGCTCCGGACGACCCGCGACGAGCTCGCGGCCTGGCTGGTCGGCGAGGGCTACGACGTCGCCGAGTCGGATGCCAACTTCGTCCTGTTCGGCCGGTTCGAGGACCGACACGCGATCTGGCAGGGCCTCGTCGACCGGGGAGTGCTCATACGGGAGACTGGTCCCGACCAGTGGCTCCGCGTGTCGGTCGGCACGCCCGCCGAGATGGACATCTTCTATGCCGCTTTGAAAGAGGTAGTCGCGACATGAGCCGCACTTCACGCATCGAGCGCAAGACCTCCGAGTCGCACGTCGTCGTCGAGGTCGACCTCGACGGCACCGGCGCCAACGACATCTCGACCGGGGTCGGGTTCTACGACCACATGCTGACCGCGTTCTCGCGGCACTCGCTGATCGACCTGACGGTCAAGACCGAGGGCGACCTGCACATCGACGCGCACCACAGCGTCGAGGACACCGCGATCTGCCTCGGCCAGGCGCTGCGCGAGGCGCTCGGCGACAAGATCGGCATCAAGCGCTACGGCGACGCGCTCGTCCCGCTCGACGAGTCGCTCGCCCAGGCCGTCGTCGACGTGTCCGGTCGGCCCTACTTCGTGCACTCCGGCGAGCCCGACCGGCAGATCACCGCGATCATCGGCGGCTCCTACTCCGGCTCGCTGACGGCACACGTGCTCGAGTCGCTGGCCCACCACGCCGGCCTGACGATGCACGTCCGGCTGATCGAGGGCCGCGACCCGCACCACATCGCCGAGGCGCAGTTCAAGGCCGTTGCGCGCGCCCTGCGTGACGCCATCGCGATCGACCCGCGCGAGTCAGGCATCCCCAGCACGAAGGGTGCTCTGTGACGCGCCAGCGCGTCGCCGTCCTCGACTACGGCTCCGGCAACCTCCGCTCGGGCGTCCGCGCGCTCGAGCGGGCCGGGGCCGAGGTCGAGCTGACGAGCGACCCCCAGGTCGCGGCGGAGGCCGACGGGCTGCTCGTGCCGGGCGTCGGGGCGTTCGAGGCCTGCATGCGGGGCCTGCGCGGGGTCGACGGGGTGCGGATCATCGAGCGTCGGCTCATCGCCAACCGCCCCGTGCTCGGGATCTGCGTCGGGATGCAGATCCTGTTCGGCGAGGGCATCGAGCACGGCGTCCGGACCGAGGGCTGCGGCGAGTGGCCCGGTGTCATCGAGCGGCTGCAGGCGCCGATCGTCCCGCACATGGGGTGGAACACCGTCCAGCCCGGCGAGGGGTCACGGATGTTCGCCGGCCTGGAGGACGAGCGGTTCTACTTCGTGCACTCCTACGGCCTGCGGGACTGGGTCCTGTCGCAGCCGCCGGCGATGAAGCCGCCGGCCGTGACGTGGACCGAGTACGCCGGTGAGCGTTTCGTCTCGGCGGTCGAGCACGGCCCGCTGTGGGCGACGCAGTTCCACCCCGAGAAGTCCGGCGACGCCGGGCGCCGGCTGCTCGAGAACTGGGTCGCGACCCTGTAGGTCCTACAGCGCGGGGCGTTCGGGGGTGAGGAGCCAGGCCTGGAAGAACGCGTCGAGGTCCTCGCCCGAGATCCGCTCGGCGAGGCGGACGAGGTCGCGGGTCGTGACGTTCCCGCCCCGGTGCCGCGTCGTCCACGTCCTGCGCAGCTCGGCGAAGTCCCGGCCGCCGATCCGCTGGCGCAGCGCGTCGAGGGTCATGGCCCCGCGGGCGTACGTCGGCTCGGCGAACAGGTTGGCCGGATCGCCCAGGTCGGCCGGCGGGAGGTCCCAGAACGGGTCGTCCGCGGGATGCGAGGCGTACGCCTCGGCGAACGACTCGCCGAGCGTCGTGCCGCCGGTCGCCGCCGTCCAGGACCACTCGGCGTGCGTCGCGAAGCCCTCGTTGAGCCAGATGTCGCCCCAGTCGGTGAGGCCCACCGAGTTGCCGACCCACTGGTGGGCCGTCTCGTGGACCACCGTCAGGTCGTCCGGGGCCCCGTCGTAGACGGCCCGGTCCTGGGTCTCGAGGGCGTAGCCGACGCCGACGTCCTCGACGACGATGCCGGCGCTGCTCCCGGGATAACGGCCGTAGATGCGCTCCCCGTACCGGATCGCGTCCTTGAGCAGCTGCCGCTGGTGCGCCAGCGGACCGAACGACGGGTCGACGAACGAGACGATCGGGAGCCGCCGCCCGCTCTTGAGCTCCATCGAGGAGGTGAAGACCTGGTACTGGCCGATCGAGATCATCGCGAGGTAGGGCGCCATCGGCCGGTCCTGGCTCCACGACCACGTCGTCGTGCCGGCCCGGTGACGGCGGGACTCCAGGACGCCGTTGGACGCCGCCTCGAGCCCCCGGGGCACGGTCAACGCGATGTCGAACGTGGCCTTGTCGCGCGGCGTGTTGTTGTCGGGGAACCAGGTCATCGCGCCGATCGGCTCCGCGAGCACCGTGGCGCCGTCGGACGTCGGTACCCAGCCCTCGCTGGAGCCGTCGGGATCGGTGTACGTCTGCGGGGTGCCGTGATAGTCGACGACCGTCCGGAAGCTGCCCATGATGGGATGAGCGGGTGTGACCGTGAGCTTCTCGCCGGTGCGGCTGGCCTCCGCGGGCCGGCCGTCGACCCGGACCCGGTCGACCGTCAGGCCGACCAGGTCGAGGTCGAACGACGACAGCCGGTGGTCAGCCCGGGCCTGGATCGTGGTCCGTGCGCGGATGCTGCCGTCCGCGGCGTACGCCAGGTCGATGTCGTAGTGCTTGACGTCGTACGCCGAGGTCCCGACGTCGGGGAACAGGGAGTCGCCCGTGCCCGTGGAGGCGGGTGCCGACTGGGCCGGACCGACCCCGGTCGTGAGGGAGGCGGCGAGCACCGCTGCCGCGATGATCGGTGCCGCGAGTCGGCGGGCTCGCGCGGACGACTGGGGCATGACGGGTCCCTCCATCGGGTCAGGTCCCGTCAGCGTAGGCCGGTGCCTGCGGTGGGCACGAGGGCCCAAAGGTCCCGTCGACCGGGCTCTGTCGGGTGCTGCTCAGATCGCTTCGAGGAGGATCTCGGCCAGCTCGTCGGGCCTGGTCAGGTGCGGCCAGTGGCTCGTCGGCAGCTCGACGACGGTCAGGTCGGTGTGCGCATCCAGCTCGGCACCGACCTGGGGATAGTCGGTGCGCCACTGCTCGAGATCGGCCGCCGAGAAGCCCGTGGCCACGATCAGGCTGCGCACGGCATGGCGGCGGCCGTCGGCCAGGTCCCAGCCGTCGCGGACCACCTGGGCGGGGAAGGGGATCGCCCGGCGCTCGATGTCGGTGCGCTGCTCCGGGGTGAGGTCGCGCTGCTCGTCGGCGGTCAGCTCGTCCCAGGAGAAGGCGATCTCGACGCCGGCCGGCTCGGTGCCGGGCTGGGCGCTGACCGGCTTCGGCAGCGCGTCGACGTAGACCGCCAGCGCGATCGACGCGGGGCGTTCGTTGGCCGCTAGCTGCACCAACGTACCGGCGAAGTTGCTGCCCACCAGTGCGACGGGATCGACCGCGGCGTCGACCTCACGGACGATCGCCGCGACGTGGTCGGCCAGCCCGATGTCGTGGCGCTCGGCGTCGGCCTCCGTGCCGGGCAGGGTCAGGACCGTGACGTCGTGGCCGGCGGCCTCCAGGGTCGGGACGATCTCGTCCCACGACCACGCACCGAGCCAGAATCCGGGAACCAGGATGACCTTCATGCCGCCACGGTAGGTCCGGACGCCGACAGATAACATCACCCACGTGACTCTTGAGCTCCTTCCAGCCGTCGACGTCGCCGATGGGCAGGCCGTGCGCCTCGTCCAGGGTGAGCTCGGCAGCGAGACCGCGTACGGTTCCCCGCTCGACGCCGCCCTGCAGTGGCAGACCGACGGGGCCGAGTGGATCCACCTCGTCGACCTCGACGCGGCCTTCGGCAAGGGCTCCAACCGCGAGCTGCTCGCCGAGGTCGTGGGACGCCTGGACGTCAAGGTCGAGCTCTCCGGCGGGATCCGTGACGACGCCTCCCTCGAGGCCGCCCTCGCGACGGGCTGCACCCGGGTCAACCTCGGCACCGCCGCGCTGGAGCACCCGGAGTGGTGCGCCAAGGTCGTCGGCCAGTACGGCGACCAGATCGCGGTGGGCCTCGACGTCCGCGGCACGACGCTCGCCGCCCGCGGCTGGACCGAGGAGGGCGGCGACCTGTTCGAGGTGCTGGCCCGCCTCGAGCGTGACGGCTGCGCCCGCTACGTCGTGACCGACGTGACCAAGGACGGCACCCTGACCGGCCCCAACCTGGAGCTGCTCCGTCAGGTCTGCGCGCAGACCGCCAAGCCCGTCGTGGCCTCCGGCGGCGTCTCGAGCCTGCAGGACCTGCGCGACATCGCCACGCTGACCGACCTCGGCGTCGAGGGCTCGATCGTCGGCAAGGCGCTGTACGCCGGAGCGTTCACCCTCCCCGAAGCCCTGGCCGCAGTAGCCGACCTCTGACCCGCAACCAGATCCGCGAGTGGCGCAAGATGACTGAATCTGGACGGCGAGTCGCCCAGATCTGCGCCACTCGGGGACCGGTTTGCGCCACTCGCGGACCCGAGCGAGCCCCCGTCAGCGCCTAGGCTGCTGTCATGGGAGCTGCGTCGACGAATGCCTGGAGGGCCTTCTCGGCCGATCCACGTCTGCCCGGCTCGGCCGAGCTCCGCGCGACGGACGCCGATCGTGACCATGCCGCCGACGTGCTGCGCGAGGCGTACGCCGACGGGCGACTGACCCGGACCGAGTACGACCACCGGTCCGGCGCCGCGCTGGGTGCTCGCACGGTCGGCGACTTCCTCCCGCTGCTGCGCGATCTTGCTCCCCTGGAGCCGGCCAGGCGGGACGTCGCGGCCGACCTGCGCGCGAAGGCGGTCGTGAAGTACCAGCGCGACCTGCGGGACGCCCGCAACGGGTGGATCTTCGTCTCGACGGTGTGCCTCGCGATCTGGGCGGCCACCAGCGTCGCGGGCGGCGGGCCGTACTTCTTCTGGCCGGTGTTCCCGTTCGTCGGTGTGGGGATCGGATACTTCTCGACCCGGATGCACGCCGAGGACCGGATCGAGCAGATCGAGCAGCGGCTCGCCGAGACGCGACGGACCCGGCGGCAGATCGACGAGTAGCCGGCGCACCGACTGGCGCACACCCGTCCCCGAGTGGCGCAGATCTGCACGACACGCCGTCCGAAATCGATCATCGTGCGCCACTCGCGGTTCGTCTTGCGCCACTCGCGGCTCTGGTGGGGGGTGCGGATAGGCTCCTCAGGTGAGTCTTGCCGTGCGTGTGATCCCGTGCCTGGATGTCGACAACGGTCGGGTCGTCAAGGGTGTCAACTTCGTCAACCTGCGCGATGCGGGCGACCCGGTCGAGATGGCGAAGGTCTACGACGCCGAGGGCGCGGACGAGCTGACGTTCCTGGACATCACCGCTTCTTCCGACAGCCGCAGCACGACGTTCGACGTCGTCGGCCGGACCGCCGACCAGGTGTTCATCCCCCTGACGGTCGGCGGGGGGGTGCGGACACCCGAGGACGTCGACCGGCTCCTGCGCGCCGGCGCCGACAAGGTCGGCATCAACACCGCCGCGATCAACCGCCCCGAGGTCATCGCCGAGATCGCCCAGCGGTTCGGCAACCAGGTGCTGGTCCTGAGCGTCGACGCGCGCCGCAGCAGCGAGCAGCCGAGCGGCTTCGAGGTCACGACGCACGGCGGTCGTACGTCCGCGGGCCTCGACGCCGTCGAGTGGGCGCGGCGGGCCTCCGAGCTGGGTGCGGGGGAGATCCTGCTCAACTCGATGGACGCCGACGGGACCAAGGACGGCTTCGACCTGGAAATGATTCGGGCGGTCCGTGACGTTACACAGGTGCCGCTCATCGCGAGTGGCGGCGCCGGCCGGCTGGAGCACTTCCCCGCGGCCATCGATGCCGGTGCCGACGCAGTGCTCGCCGCGAGCGTGTTCCACTTCGGCGACATGACCATTGGACAGGTGAAAGAGACCTTGCGAGCAGCTGGCCACCGTGTCCGTTAGCGACACCCCGGACCTGACCGACCCGACCACGCCCGACACCAACGCGGTCGAGCCCGGCGGCTCGGACCTCGGCTCCGCCCGGACCGACCGGATGACCCGGCGGGGCTTCGCCCTGCTCGGGCGCGGGATCAAGGAGCAGCGGTTCCTGTTCTGGGTGTCGGTCGTCGGCAGCGTCCTGTTCGGCTTCATGACGGTCGCCGACGCCCGCGTGCTGGGCTGGGCGACGGATCACGTGATCCGCCCGTCGTTCGAGCGCGGCGACGTGACCGAGGGCGCCCTGGCCGCGGCGATCGGCCTGTTCATGGCCGTCGCGATCCTGCGGGCGCTCGGCATCGTGGCCCGCCGGCTGATCGGCGGCATCGTCTACTACCGGCTCGTCGCGGACTACCGGCGCCGGGTCACCCGGCAGTACCTCTCGCTGCCCATGGCGTGGCACCACCGCCACCCGACGGGGCAGCTGCTGTCCAACGCCAACGCGGACGTCGAGGGCGCCTGGTCGGTGTTCATGCCGCTGCCGATGGCGATCGGCGTCATCGCGATGCTCGTCGCGGCGATCGTCGAGATGGTGCGCGCCGACCTCGTGCTGACCCTCGTGGGGCTCGTGGTCTTCCCGCTCCTGTTCGTCATCAACGTCTTCTACCAGCGCTGGCTGTCCCCGCGGGTCGCCCACGCGCAGGCCCTGCGCGGCTCGGTCAGCGCCGTCGCGCACGAGTCGTTCGACGGCGCCCTGGTGGTCAAGTCCCTGGGCCGAGAGACCGACGAGACCGACCGGTTCCGCGATGTCACCGAGGAGCTGCGGGACGCCAACATCGCGGTCGGCCGCATCCGCAGCATGTTCGACCCGCTGCTCGAGGCGCTGCCCAACATCGGCATCCTCGCGGTCGTGATCCTCGGCGTCGGCCGGGTCGCCAGCGGCGCCGCCGATCCCGGTGACGTCGTGTCGGTCGCCTACCTGTTCACGGTCGTCGCCTTCCCGGTGCGGGCGATCGGCTGGGTCCTCGGCGAGCTCCCGCGCAGCGTCGTGAGCTGGGAGCGCGTCGAGGCGGTGCTCGACGAGCGCGGCTCGATGCCGTACGGCCAGCAGTCCCTCGCCGGCACCGGTCCCGTCGCGCTGGGGGTCACCGACGTGACGTTCCGGTTCCCCGACGCCGACCGCGACGTGCTGCGACACATCGACCTCGAGGTCCCGCCCGGCCGGGTCGTCGCCGTGGTCGGCGCGACCGGCAGCGGCAAGAGCACCCTGACGTCGTTGCTGACCCGCCTCGTCGACCCGCAGGACGGCCGGATCACGGTCGACCCCGTGGGCTCGGGGGAGCCACCGGTCGACATCCGCGACCTCAGCCACGACGAGCTCGCCCGCGCCATCGCGGTCGTCCCGCAGGGCACGTTCCTGTTCGACGACAGCGTGCGGGAGAACGTCACCCTGGGGGGCGACTTCTCCGACGACGAGGTGTGGGAGGCGCTGCAGACCGTCCAGGCGGCCGACTTCGTGACGGCCCTGCCGCGCGGGCTCGACTCCGAGCTGGGGGAGCGCGGCACGACGCTGTCCGGCGGGCAGCGGCAGCGCCTGTCGCTCGCCCGGGCGCTGGTCCGCCGACCGCGGCTGCTCGTGATGGACGACGCCACCAGCGCCGTCGACCCGGAGGTCGAGCAGCGCATCCTCAAGGCCCTGGCCGCGCACACCGCCGACGGGGAGGGCCCCACGGTCCTGGTCGTCGCCTACCGCAAGGCCACGATCGCCCTGGCCGACGAGGTCGTGTTCCTCGACGACGGCGCGATCGCCGCCCGCGGCACCCATGCCGAGCTCGTCGCGACCTCGGCCGACTACCGCAACCTGGTCAACGCCTACGACCAGGCGAGGGAGGCCCTGTCATGACGGACACCACCACCGTGGAGCGGCAGAGCGGCACCCAGATCCTCCGGCGCGGCCTCGCGCTGTCCCCGGCGATCAAGGACGGCCTCGGCCTGACGATCCTGCTGGCGATCCTCAGCACGGTCGGCGGGTCCGTCATCCCGATCCTGATCCAGCGCACCGTCGACTCGGGCCTGGGTGACGGCGGCGACGCGAGCGTCAGCGACATCGGCGGCTTCCTCGCGATCGCGGGCGCGTTGATCCTGCTGACCGGCGGCATCGCCTACTGGATGCGCATCCGGCTGTTCGTCGCGAGCGAGACCGGGCTGGCGCAGATGCGCGTCGACGCGTTCCGCCACGTCCACGACCTGTCGATGCTGACGCAGAACTCCGAACGCCGTGGGGTCCTGGTGTCGCGGGTGACCTCCGACATCGACCAGGTCTCGCAGTTCCTGCAGTTCACCGGCATCCAGATCGTCGTCAGCATGGGCCAGATCGTCGTCGCGACGATCATCATGGCCTACTACTCGTGGCAGCTCACAGTCGTCGTCCTGGTGTGCTTCCTGCCACTGGCGATCAGCCTGAAGTGGTTCGCCCAGCGGCTCAGCGATGCGTACGACACGGTCCGCCGCACGGTCGGCGAGATGCTCGCGGTCATCGCCGAGCCGGTCGTGGGCGCCTCGGTCGTCCGGGCGTACGCCATCGAGCGCCGCACCCAGGCCCGCGTCGACCGCGGCATCAAGCGCAACCTCGACTCCAACGTCGGCGCGCAGAAGCTCGTCGCCGTGACGTTCGCGTCGTCCGGTGTCGCGGGCGGCTTCGCCAACGGCGCGGTCATCGCGGTCGGTGTCGTGCTGGGGGTCCGCGGCGACCTGTCGATGGGCACCGTCATCGCGTTCGCCTTCCTCGTGGGCCTGTTCGTCGGCCCGGTGCAGACCGCGACCCAGGTGCTGACCGACGCGCAGAACGCGATCGCGTCGTGGCGCCGAGTCATCGACCTGCTCGACACGCCCGCCGACGTCGTCGACCCCGGTGCCGCCGGCGCGTCCCTGCCCGACGGTGCGCTGGGCGCCCGGTTCGAGCACGTCACGTTCTCCTATCCCGACGGGCCCGACGTCCTGAGCGACATCGACGTCGTGATCGAGCCGCGCCAGCGGGTCGCGGTCGTGGGGGAGACCGGCTCGGGCAAGACGACGTTCGCCAAGCTCCTGACCCGGCTGATGGACCCCACCCGCGGTGTCGTCCGGCTGGGCGCCACCGACATCAGCACAGTGTCGTTCGCCGACCTGCGCCAGCACGTCCTGATGGTGCCGCAGGAGGGCTTCTTGTTCGACGCGACGCTGCGCGACAACCTGCTCTACGGCCGCAAGGACGCGACCGACCAGGACCTCACCGACGTCATCGACGACCTCGGCCTCGTCGACTGGTTCACCTCGCTGCCGCGCGGCCTCGACACCGCGGTGGGACAGCGCGGCGAGTCACTGTCGGCGGGGGAGCGGCAGATCGTCGCCCTGGTCCGCTCGGCGCTGGCCGATCCGGAGTTCATCGTCCTGGACGAGGCCACCAGCGCGGTCGACCCGCAGACCGAGCTCCGCGCGACCCGCGCGCTCGACACGCTGCTCGAGGGCCGGTCCAGCGTCACGATCGCGCACCGCCTGTCGACCGCCGAGAACGCCGACCGGATCCTGGTCTTCGACGCCGGCCGCATCGTCGAGGACGGCAGCCACGCCCAGCTGGTCGGGGCGGGCGGGGTGTACGCCCGGCTACACGCGAGCTGGGTCGCCCAGGCCTCGTTGTCGGCTCCGCCCGTCGTGGACCCGGTGTGAGGCACCGGTGTCGACGGGCCTGAGAGGATGGACCCCGTGACCTCCCTCGATCCCGCCATCGCGTCCCGTCTCAAGCGGGACGCCGCCGGTCTCGTGCCTGCCGTCGTCCAGGACGCCGCGACGCGCGACGTGCTGATGGTCGGCTGGATGGACGACGAGGCGCTGCACCGCACGCTCACGACCGGCAAGGGCACCTACTGGAGCCGCAGCCGGCAGGCGTACTGGGTCAAGGGCGAGACCTCGGGGCACACGCAGGCCGTCCGGGAGGTTCGCCTGGACTGCGACGGCGACACCCTGCTGGTCGTCGTGGATCAGACCGGGCCGGCGTGCCACACCGGCGACGACACGTGCTTCGACGCGGACCGGCTGTTGTGAGGTCCCGCCGCCTCTACGTCCCGGTCGTCCTCGCGACGGTCGCGGTCGGCGGGCTGGCGTTCTTCGCCGTGGCCCGGCACTGGGCGTCGGTGCGGATCGCGACCGACGGGCTGCCGAGCGACTCGGTGTCGGTCACGGGCGCGGACGCCTACCCGCTGGCCTCGGCACTGGCCCTGGTCGTCATCACCTCGGCGCTGGCGATCCTGGCCTCGTCGCCCCGCATCCGCCGCGGCGTCGGCGTGCTGATCGTCCTGGTGTCGATCGGTGCGGTGGTTGCGATCCTCGACGGCCGCGACGGCCTGCAGGACGCGCTGCGGTCCGCCGCGGAGGAGTCACCGGCCTACACCGGGGGCGATGCCACCGGCGGCGCCACCTACACGGCATGGGACCTGGTCGCGGTCGTCGCCTTCGTCCTCTCGGCGCTGCTCGGTGCCGTCACGGCACGGTTCGGCCACACCTGGCCGACCATGAGCAGCCGCTACGACGCGCCCGCCGCCCGCCCCGCCGCCGAACGTGGGGCAACCGACGCTGACATGTGGAAGGCGATGGACGAGGGGCACGATCCCACCCAGTAGTCTGGGCGGAGTATCGCCACCTCGAGGAGTCAACGCATGCACGGATCTTCCCCCGCCGCCTGGACCGCCGTCATCATGGCGCTCGTGGGCATCACCATCGGCGGCGTCGCCCTGATCCCCAACCCCAACTGGGTCCTCTTCATCATCGGCACCGTCATCGCGCTGGCCGCGGGCCTGGTCGGCCTGGTCATGTCGGCCGCCGGCATGGGCGTGGACCGCGCCCCCGAGCACGACTGAGCCCATGCCCGACCGTCCCGAGTACCCGTCCTACCCCAGCGGCGACGGCTCGGACGAGCAGGCGCCTCCGGCGTACGGTCAGGCCCCGCCCCAGCACGGCCAGCAGCCGCCGCAGGGTCAGCCCGTCTGGGGACAGCCGCAGTACGGGCAGCCGCAATACGGCCAGCCCCAGTACGGCCAGCCCCAGTACGGGCAGCCCCAGTACGGCCAGCCCCAGTACGGCCAGCCCCAGTACGGCCAGCCGTACGGGTACGCCCCCCGGCCGCCGGTCCCGACCAACGGCAAGGCCATCGCGGCACTCGTGCTCGGGATCGTGTCGATCTTCTTCTGCTACCTCGGACTCCTGATCGGGCCCGCCGCGATCGTGCTGGGCATCCTGGCCGGCAACGAGCTCAAGGCCCGCCCCGGCGTGCAGGCGGGCGAGGGCCTCGCCCGGGCCGGGCTGATCACCGGGATCGTCGGCACCGTGATCTGGGGCCTGGTCACGGTGCTGATGATCATCGGGCTGACGGTCGCATGAGCACGGTGTCATGACCACGGCGCGGACGGCCCCCGGACGCACGACCCGGGCGCTGCTGCGCGATCCGGCGATCGTCGGCGGCGTCGGCCTCGGCGCCGCGATCCTGCTGCACCTGCACGACCCGCACGAGTCCGGGGCCTACGGCTACTGCCCGTTCCTGGTCCTCACGGGCCTGCCATGCCCCGGCTGCGGTGGCCTGCGGGCGGTCAACGACCTGACCCGCGGCGAGGTCGCGGCGGCGGTCAGCAGCAACCTGGCCGCGGTGTGCCTGGTGGCGTTCCTCGCGGTCAGCTGGCTCGTCTGGACCGTCCGGCGGGCGCGGGGCCGGGACGTGCCGATGGTCGTCTTCACGACCCGGGCGGCATGGGTCGTGGTGCCGCTGATCGTGGTGTTCGGGGTGCTGCGCAACACCCCGTGGGGCGCCTGGCTGGCGCCCTGAGCCTCACTGGCTGAGCAGGTCGAGCGCGCCGGAGACCAGGAACGTCACGATGGCGCCGGCGCCGATCATGATGCCGATGACGCCGACCGTGTCGCCGTGCTGCTCGCCCTTGGAGTCGATGATCTCCCGGCGGGCGTGGATGCCACTCGTGATCGCGGGGAAGCCCAGCACCAGGGCACCGAACGGGAAGACGTACAGGGTCGCGAAGGCTACGGTGCCGCAGACGACGCTCCAGACCGCCTTGCGGTTGACCTGCCCGTCGCTGCCGCCGGGATCGCCCGACGGCAGCGACGGATCGGTCACGAGCCGGCTGCGATGGCGACGCGGGCGATGAGCCCGAGGACCCACAGCACGATGCCGATGATGCCGAGGATGAATCCGGCCTTGGCCTGGCCGGCGCCGGGCTGCACGCCGCCCGTCGCGGCGATCTCACCCTTGGCCTGGTTGGCCAGGACGATCGCGATGGGACCGGTGACCAGACCACAGCACAGGATCGAGACGATCCCGAGGATCATCGACCAGAGGGCCTTCTTGTTGCTCTCGAGCGGGGCTCCGTAACCACCAGGTGCGGCCGGCGGCGGGTAGCCGCCTCCGGGCGGCGGGTAGCCGCCGGCGGGCGGCGGGGTCGAGCCGTAGCTCGGGGGTGGAGTGGGCTCGTTGGACTGTCCCGGATAGGGAGGCGGTTCGTTCGAGGTCATGCCGAGGAGCATAGTGATCCGGCGTGTTGGAGGAACCCAGGGAGACGACGTGTCGCCGCAGGGCTATTCTGGGGACGACAGACCACCGACCGGCAGAGGAGGATCCCATGTCAGTGCTCGACGAGATCCTGGCCGGAGTGGCCGAGGACCTGACTGCCCGCATGGAGCGCACGACGCTGGACGAGCTCAAGGCCCAGGCCGCGCGGCAGAACCCAGCCCTCGATCCGATGCCCGCCTTCCGCAGCGACGGCGTCTCGGTCATCGCCGAGGTCAAGCGCTCGAGCCCCAGCAAGGGTGCGCTCGCCGCGATCAAGGATCCGGCGGCGCTGGCAGCCGACTACGCCGCCGGCGGCGCCGCGGCGATCAGCGTCCTGACCGAGGAGCGCCGCTTCGGCGGGACGCTCGACGACCTCCGGGCGGTGCGCGGCACGGTCGACGTGCCGGTGCTGCGCAAGGACTTCATCACGACCTCCTACCAGCTGTGGGAGGCCCGCGCGGCCGGTGCCGACATGGCCCTGCTGATCGTGGCGGCCCTCGAGCAGAACGCGCTGGAGAGCCTGATCGAGCGAGCCCGCTCGATCGGCCTGACCCCGTTGGTCGAGGTGCACGACGAGCCCGAGGTCGAGCGCGCGATCGACGCGGGCGCCGACCTGATCGGCGTCAACGCCCGCAACCTCAAGACGCTCGAGGTCGACCGCACGACGTTCGACCGCCTCGCGCCGCTGATCCCCGACACGGCTGTCCGGGTCGCCGAGTCCGGCGTGCGCGGACCGCGCGACGTCATCGACTACGCCAAGAGCGGCGCCAACGTCGTGCTGGTCGGCGAGACCCTCGTCCGCGGGGACGACCCGCGGGCGACGGTGGCGGACCTGGTGGCCGCCGGAGCGCACCCGGCCCTCCAGCACCGCTGGTAGAGGCGTCGCTGCTCCGGCAGTGACGCGCCTTCGACCGTTCGCTGCCGCCCTGAACCTCTGAGGACACGATGACCTACGCACAGCCCGACCTGACCGGTCACTTCGGACGCTTCGGCGGCCGGTTCATGCCCGAGGCCCTCGTCGCCCCGCTCGACGAGCTCGACCGCGCGTGGGCCGACGCCAAGGCTGATCCGGCCTTCATGGCCGAGCTCGACCGCATGCTGCGCGAGTACGCCAACGTGCCCAGCCCGCTCTACGAGGCGCACCGCTTCTCCGAGGCGGCCGGCGCGCGGATCCTGCTCAAGCGCGAGGACCTCAACCACACCGGCGCCCACAAGATCCGCAACGTCATGGGCCAGGCCCTGCTCGCCAAGCGCATCGGCAAGCCGCGGGCGATCGCGGAGACCGGGGCCGGCCAGCACGGCGTCGCCTCCGCCACGGCGTGCGCCTACCTCGACCTGGAGTGCACGGTCTACATGGGCGAGGTCGACACGCAGCGGCAGGCGCTCAACGTCGCCCGCATGCGGATGCTGGGTGCCGAGGTCGTGTCGGTCACGAGCGGCAGCCGGACCCTCAAGGACGCCATCAACGAGGCGCTGCGCGACTGGGTCGCCAGCGTCGACACGACGTCCTACCTGTTCGGCACCGCGGCCGGCCCGCACCCGTTCCCGACCCTGGTGCGCGACCTGACCCGGGGGATCGGCGACGAGGCGCGCGCCCAGGTGCTCGCCCTCGACGGCCGGCTGCCCGACGCCGCGGTGGCCTGCGTGGGAGGCGGGTCCAATGCGATCGGCCTGTTCACGGCGTTCATCGAGGACGCCGACGTCCGGCTCGTCGGGATCGAGGCCGGCGGTGACGGTTTCGCGACCGGGCGCCATGCCGCGCCGATCACCGCCGGCGAGGTCGGCGTGCTGCACGGCGCGCGATCGTTCCTGCTGCAGGACGAGGACGGGCAGACCGTCGACTCGCACTCGATCTCGGCCGGCCTCGACTACCCGGGCGTCGGCCCGGAGCACTCCTACCTCGCCGACATCGGCCGGGCGACCTACACCCCGGCGACCGACGCCGAGGCCATGGCGGCCTTCGACCTGCTGTGCAAGACCGAGGGCATCATCCCGGCGATCGAGTCGGCGCACGCCCTCGCCGGCGCGCTCGACCTGGTCAAGGAGCTGGGACCGGACGCGACGATCCTCGTCAACCTGTCGGGCCGTGGCGACAAGGACGTCCACACCGCTGCGGAGTACTTCGGCCTCATCCAGGAGCCCGTCGTGCTCGAGCAGGGGGTGGAGGAGTGAGCTCGATCGCCGAGGTCTTCGAGAAGGCCCGCGCTGAGGACCGCGCCGTCCTGGTCGGCTACCTGCCGGCGGGCTTCCCCACCAAGGACCAGTCGATCCGCGCGATCGAGGCCATGGTCGAGGGGGGAGTGGACCTCGTCGAGGTCGGGCTGCCCTACAGCGATCCCGTCATGGACGGTCCGGTCATCCAGGCCGCCGCCGAGCAGGCCCTGACCGCCGGACACCGCACGACCGACGTGTTCGACGTCGTCCGGGCCAGCGCCGCGACCGGTGCGCC
>NZ_JAOPXQ010000057.1 GCF_025965075.1 Aeromicrobium sp. | reverse complement strand
CGGGGCTTGGGGTCGGCGGCCTTCCTGCCGGCGGCCGAGGTGGGCGCACCGTCGGCGCGCGGGGACTTCTGGGGCGCCGCCTTGTTGGCCGGGGCCTTCTTCGCGGGCGCCTTCTTGGCGGGCGCCTTCTTGGCGGGCGCCTTCTTGGCCGTCGGCCCGGGTGCCGGCTCGGTGGCCTTCTTGGCCTTCGTCACGGGCTTGCGGGTGACGGAGCCACCGGCCAGGGACCGTGCCGCGGCGGACGGTGAGGTCGCGCCGTTGCCGCGGCCGGGCTTGCCGGCGGAGCCGATCGTCCTGCGCTCGTCCGTCATGCGGGTCCTCCCAGGACTGCCAGGACCCCGGGACGCAGCGTCGTCCGGAAGTCGTCGAAGACCTCTTCGGTCGTGCGGGTCAGCTCGTAGCCGAAGATCTCGCGCAGCGCCGTGGTGTCGACCGCCCGACCGTACGTCAGCAGCCGGTGCAGGTCGGGCGGGATGTCCGAGCCCATCGCCCGGATGAACCGGCGTGCGGCCATCGCGAACCCGATCGGCGGGAGGGGGATCACGGGGCGCCCGAGCCGGCGGGCGGCCTGGCTCAGCTGGATGACGCCCTCACCCGCAGCGTTGAACGTGCCGGGGCGGTCGTTGACGACGGCCTCGACCAGGATCGCGAGCGCGTCCTCGAGGGCGAGGAACTGCAGCCGCGGGTCGAAGCCCAGCATCGTCGGCAGCACGGGGTTGGAGAAGTAGTTGGCGAACGGCGAGTCGACCTTGGGGTGCAGGACCTGGGCCGCCCTGATCGTCGTGATCATGACGTCGGGCCGTCGGCGGGAGAACCCCCGGACGTACGACTCGACCTCGACGATGTCCTTGGGGAATCCGGTCCGGACCCCGTTGCGCGCCAGCAGCGACTCGGTGAACATCGCCGGGTCGCGCGGCGAGGAGCCGTAGACGGCGGCCGAGGAGCCGAGCACGAGCTTGGCGACCGTCGCCGACCGCTGGCACGCCGCGAGCAGCTGCATCGTCCCGATGACGTTGAGCTCCTTGGCGCCGCCGGCCCGTCCGCGCTGAGGCGGATTGACGTCCAGGTGCACGACGGTGTCGACGTCCTCGACCGCGATGACCTTGCCGACGACCGGGGTACGGATGTCGGCTCGTACGAACTTGGTGCCGCCGATGTCGCGGGCCGGCACCATCGTGTCGATCCCGACGACCTTGTCGATGCCGGAGTCCTCGCCGAGGTCGGCGAGCCGTCGCGCGAACATCGACGCGAACGAGCCCGCCACACCTGTGACAAGGACGACCCGGCTCATGGGGGGCTACTTACCCAGACGACGACGCTGCACTCGTGTGCGCTTCAGCATCTTGCGGTGCTTCTTCTTCGACATCCGCTTGCGGCGCTTCTTGATGACTGAACCCACGGGTCACTACTCAATTCTTGTTCGGCCACGCGCAGGTGGCTGGTGTGCACTTGGAGACTGACGCCAGCGACCAGGATCGGGGACGTGAAAACGTCCTGTGCCCTCGGTGATGACTGCCGCTCAGCCTACACGTCAGCAGCAGGCGGAGCTGCCGCCGACCTCGCAGGACGGACACCGACGAGCAGTGGGCGGGTCGCGCGTCAGCCGGCCTGGAAGTAGGACTTGCCCAGGAACTCCTGGACGGCGTGCTCGGGGACCCTGAACGAGCGGCCGACACGGACCGCCTCCAGCTCACCGGAGTGGACGAGACGGTAGACCGTCATCTTCGAGACGCGCATCTGACCTGCCACTTCAGCGACGGTCAAGAACGTCGGTCCGGATGCCATGTCACCACCTGCTTCCTGAGGGGCACGCGCGCTCTCTGGCTTCCCCACCAGAGAAACTGCGCGCGTGCCTTCGTTGAGACTAGTGCCTCCCGATGCCAGTGGGACAGTAGTTGCGGAAAATCGCACGAGGTGAGACAAATCTTGCGGAATTCCAGTGCTCAGGGCTGTGGATCGAGGCCGTGCAGCGGGAACACCGCAGCACGGGTCGCGTGGATCGAGCGGTCGAGCCAGCTGGCGGGATCGTAGCCTCGTTCCCACGCGCGGTAGGCGACCGAGCGGCCGTCCGTCATCCGCGCCGGTCCGGGTGCGCCGCGGAGCTCGGCGATGTGCGCCTGCCACTTCTCCGGCGTCAGGGTCGAGGGGTCCAGCGGGACCCCGGAGACGATCGCCAGCAGGTGTGACCAGGCGCGCGGGACGACGTCCATCACGGCATATCCCCCGCCACCGGTCGCGACCCACTTGCCGTCGCACACCTCCTCGGCCAGGTCCCGCAACGCGAGGTAGGAGGCGCGCTGACCGTCGACGCTGAGCATGAGGTTGGTCAGCGGGTCGTCCATGTGGGAGTCACAGCCCTGCTGGGTCACCAGGATGTCCGGGGCGAACTCGCGCACGAGCGGTGGGACGACGGCGTGGAAAGCGCGCAGCCAGCCCGCGTCCGAGGTGCCGGGCGGCAGCGGGACGTTGACCGCCGATCCCTCGGCGCCCTCGCCGCCGGTCTCGGTCGAGAACCCCGTCCCGGGGAACAACGTCTGGGGGCCCTCGTGGATCGAGATCGTCAGCACCCGGGGGTCGTTCCAGAACATCTTCTGGACGCCGTCGCCGTGATGCGCGTCGACGTCGACGTACGCGACCCGCTCGGCACCGTTGTCGAGCAGCCAGCGGATCGCGAGGGCCACGTCGTTGTAGATGCAGAACCCGCTGGCGTTGCCCGGCATCGCATGGTGCAGGCCGCCGCTGATGTTGATGGCCCGCGGCGCGGCACCGGTCCAGACCCGGCGGGCCGCCTCGACGCTCGCGCCGGCGATCAGCGAGCTGGCCTCGTGCATGTGCGGGAAGACCGGGTTGTCCTCCGAGCCGAGGCCGATCGTCGTGTCGGCGTGGATCGGGTGGTCGCTGAGCTTGCGGACCCGCTCGATGTAGTTGGCGGTGTGGATCAGGTTGAGCTCGTCCTCGGTCGCGGGCTGGGCGCCCACGACGTCCAAGCCGTCGATCACGCCGAGCTCACGCGCGAGGTCCATCGTGAGCTCGATGCGGACCGGCGCCATGGGGTGGGCCTGACCGAAGTTGTACTGCGTGAGGTGCTCGTCGAAGACGACGCACGCCCGCCCGTCGGTCATGACAGCTCCGCCGACCGGGCGGCTGCCGCGAGGACCCCCGCGACGAGCCCGTCCTTCACCCCGCGCTCGTCGAAGGTCGTGATCGCGGCATGGGTCGTGCCGTTGGGCGAGGTGACGCGCCGACGCAGCTCCCCGGCGGTCTCGGCGGACTCCGACAGGAGCTTGGCCGAGCCGACCAGGGTCTGCGCGGCGAGCGTCCGGGCCGTGGCCTCGTCGAGGCCCGCCTCGACTCCGCCGGCGATCATGGCCTCGGCGAGGTAGAAGACGTACGCCGGCCCGGAGCCCGACACCGCCGTGACGGCGTCCTGCTGCGACTCGTCGACGACGACGACCTTGCCCCCGGACTCCAGCAGCGCCACGACGGCGGCCAGCCGGTCGTCCGGGACGCCGGGTCCCGGGGAGATGCCGAACATGCCCTCGCCGACCAGCGCCGGGGTGTTCGGCATCGCCCGGACGACCGCGACACCGTCGGCCAGCGCGGCCTGGACCGTCGCGATCCGGATCCCCGCCGCGAGCGAGACGACCGTGGCTCCCGGGCGTACGGACCCGGCGATCTCCTGCAGCAGGGCCGGCACGTCCTGGGGCTTGACGACCAGCAGGACCACGTCGGCCCCCGCGGCGGCCTCGGCGTTGCCGGTGACCGCGACGCCGTAGCGGCCGCGCAGCTCCTCGGCCCGTTCGTGGCGCTTCTCGCTGATGACGAGGTCGTCGGTCGACCGCCCCGACTCGAGGATCGCGGAGAGCAACGTCTCCCCCATCACACCGGCGCCGAGGATCGCGATCCGTTCAGTCATGACTTCCACACTAGTCTCGGGGGGTGCGCCTCCGACCCGACCCGTTCATCGTGGCGCTGCTGGTGGCTGCGGTCGGGGCCTCGTTCCTCCCCATCAGGGGCGACGCCCTGGACGTCCTCAAGCAGGTGTCGCTGGTCGCGATCGGGCTGCTGTTCTTCCTCTACGGCGCCCGGCTCTCGACCGCCGAGACGGTCGCCGGCCTGCAGAACTGGCGGCTGCACCTGGTGATCCTCGGGACGACGTTCGCGGTGTTCCCGGTGCTGGGGCTCGCGCTGCAGGTCTTCGACGGAAACCTCCTGACCGCCGGCCTGGCGAGCGGGGTCCTGCTGCTGTGCCTCGTCCCGTCGACGGTGCAGTCCTGCGTCGTCTACACCGGCATCGCCGGCGGCAACGTCGCCGGGGCGGTCGTCAGCGCGTCCCTCTCGAACCTCATCGGCGTCTTCCTGACCCCCGCGCTCGTGGCGCTGCTCATGACCTCCGACGCCCGGGTCGACGCCGGGTCGATCGTCCGGATCGTCCTGCAGCTGTTCGTCCCGTTCGTGCTGGGCCAGCTGCTGCGACCACTCATCGGCGGCTTCGTGGCCCGGCACGATCGACGGCTCAAGCTGTTCGACCGCAGCAGCATCGTCCTGGTCGTCCTGGTCGCGTTCAGCGAGGGCGCCGAGGCGCACATCTGGTCCGCGCTGAGCGTCTGGTCGGTCCTCGCCGTCGCGCTGGTGTGCGCGGCCCTCCTCGCGGTCGCGATGGGCTGGACCGTGCTGGTCGGGCGGCTGGCCGGGTTCGAGCGGGCCGACCGCGTGGCGCTGCTGTTCTGCGGGTGCAACAAGTCCCTCGCCAGCGGGCTGCCGATCGCCACGGTGCTGTTCTCCGGCAGCACCGTCGCGCTGATCGTGCTGCCGCTGATGCTCTACCACCAGATGCAGATCATCGCCGGCGCCGTCATCGCCGGCCGCCTGGCCCCGCGCGACCCGGAGGCGGTGCGCTAGCGTCCACGCGCCCGGGTCCGCGGTGGGTCAGTGCTGGTGACCCGTGACGGCCAGGCCGACGCCGAGGCCGATCATCGACGTCCCGCCGACGGTGCCCAGCGCGGCTCCCCGCCGTGGCGACGCGTTGAACCACGACCGCAGCCGGCTCGCGATGACGGCCCACAGGCTGTCCGACAGCAGCCCGATCGTGAACGCGACGAGGCCCAGCAGCAGCATCTGGGTCTGCACGTGCCCTGCCCCGCGGTCGATGAACTGCGGCAGCACCGCGGCGAAGATCATGAACGCCTTGGGGTTGGAGATCCCCACCACGAACCCCTGCCGGACGGCCGTCCGCGTCGACAGGACGCGCGCCGGGGCGCCGGGGTCACCGACGTCGAACGCCCTCCGGTGCCGGATCGCCTGGATCCCGAGCCACACCAGGTAGCCCGCACCGGCGAGCTTGAGGACCGTGAAGACCACGATCGACTCCTGCACGACGACCCCCAGCCCGAACGCGACCAGGACCACGATGACCAGCAGGCCCAGGGAGTTGCCGAGGACCGTCGCGAGGGCGACGCCCCGGCCGTACGACAGGGCCCGTCCGATCACGAAGACGACGCTGGGTCCCGGGATCGCGATGAGGATCAGCGCGGCCAGGCCGAACGTCAGGAGCTGGTCGACGGTGATCATGCTCCGACGATAGTGCGTTCAGACCGCCGCGTGGAGGCGTGAGAACGCCAGCGCCTCGAGCAGGTCCGCCTCCCGCTCGCCCTGGTCCTTGGCCTTGCGGGTGTTGATCTCCACCACGATCTCGCCGGCGAAGCCCGCGGTCGCGACGTGCTCGAGGAACTCCCGGCACGGCTGGGTGCCACGTCCCGGGACCAGGTGCTCGTCCTTGGCGGACCCGGACCCGTCGGCGATGTGCACGTGGGCGAGGCGGTCGCCCAGGAGCTGCGCCATCGCGACGGGGTCGCCCGACGCTGTCGAGCTGTGCGAGAGGTCGAGGGTCACATGGGCGTAGTCCTGCGTGACCGGGTCCCAGCCTGGCGCGTACGCCTGGAACTCGCGCTTGCCGGTGCGCCACGGGTACATGTTCTCCACGGCGTACGTGATGTCGTGCTGCGCCTCGAGGTCCGCGATCCCCTCGACGAACGTCCGCGCGTAGTCGCGCTGCCACCGGAACGGCGGGTGGACCACGACGACCGTCGCCCCGACCTCGTGGGCCATCTCGGCGCTGCGGTGCAGCTTGCCCCACGGGTCGCTGCCCCAGACCCGCTGCGTGACGAGCAGGCACGGCGCGTGGATCGACACGACCGGCATGCCGTGGAACGAGCTCAGCGCCTTGATCGCGGTGATGTCGGCGCTGACGTCGTCGATGCCGACCATGACCTCGACCCCGTCGTAGCCCAGTCGCGCGGCGGCCTCGAAGCCACTGGCCGTCGACCCCGGATAGACCGAGGACGTCGACAGCGAGACGCGGATGGGTTCGGGCACGTGCACAAGAGTAGGACGGAGGACCTCAGAGGTGGTCGAGATGCTCCAGCAGGATGCCCTCTCGCAGCGCCCACGGGCAGATCTCGAGCTCGGTCAGGTCGAACAGGTCCATCGTGGCCTCGGCGACGATCGCGCCGGCCCGCATCTGGTGGGCCCGGTCGACCGAGACGCCCGGCAGCTTGACGATCTCCTCGACCGACATCGTCCGCAGCTGCTCGACGAGCGCGGACAGGTCGCGCTTGCGCAGGACCCGGCGGACGTACTGGCCCTCGTCGGACGACGCGGCGCCGCAGATGCGGGCGAGCGAGCGGAACGTCTTGCTCGTCGCGACGGCCCGGTCGAACGAGCCGCCCCGCAGCACGATCCCGGCCTCGTCGGCGATCGTCGCGCGCACGTGCAGCCGCAGCTCGGCCTGGCTCCGGCCGGCGTCGAGCCAGTCGCGGGTGAGGCGTCCGGCGCCCAGCGCCATCGACTGGGCGACGTCGGGGCTCTCGTCGGGTCCCGCCGCGATCTCCAGGGACCCGCCGCCGATGTCGAAGACGCCGAGCCGGCCGGCCGACCAGCCGAACCAGCGTCGGACCGCCAGGAACGTCAGCCGGGCCTCGTCCTCACCGCTGAGGACCTTGAGCTCCAGGCCGCTGACCCGGTTGACCTGCGCGATCACGGCATCGGCGTTGACGGCGTCCCGCACGGCGGACGTCGCGAACGCGAGGACCGTGGTGCACCCCTTGTCCTCGGCCTCCCCACGAGCCTCGACGACGTACTTGACGAGCCGGGAGACGCCCTCGTCCGTCACGGCGTTGTCGGCGTCGAGGTGCTCCGCGAGCCGCAGCGGCTCCTTGTAGGAGTGGGCCGGGACTGGTGGGCCGCCGCGGAACGCGTCGACCACCAGCAGGTGACCCGTGTTGGAGCCGATGTCGAGGACGCCCATGCGCATGACCCGATTCTCTCACCGGCCGGCGGCCCGGGCACATGAGCCCGGGCCGGATAGAATCGACGAAATGCCTGAGGTCGAGCTGGGGTTCCCCCGTACGTACGTCGAGTTCACCAATCCCTCCGACGCGTCGGAGGTGTTCCGTTGCGACCTGACGTGGTTGACGTCGCGCTGGACCTGCATCTTCGGCGCCGGCTGCCCCGGCATCTACGACACCAGCCCCGAGGCCGGCTGCTGCACCCTCGGAGCGCACTTCGCCGACGACGAGGACGCCGAGCGCACCCGCCTCGTGATGGAGCAGCTGACCCCGGCCCAGTGGGAGAACCACGACGAGGGGCACCGCGGCGGCTGGACCGAGACCGACCCGGACGGCGAGCTCAAGACCCGGGCCTTCCAGGGCGCCTGCATCTTCCACAACTCGAAGGACTTCGCGGGCGGCTACGGCTGCGCGCTGCACGGCTACGCCCTGGCCAACGACCTCAAGCCGCACACGACCAAGCCCGACGTGTGCTGGCAGCTCCCGCTGCGGCGGCAGTTCCGAGACGTCGACCGCGGGGACGGCACGACGTACACCGAGACGCAGATCGGGGAGTACACCCGCGCGGGCTGGGGCCCCGGCGGCGCCGACCTGGACTGGTACTGCTCGTCCAACACCGAGGCGCACGTGGGCCCGGAGCCGGTCTACGTCTCCAACCGGGACGAGCTGACCGCGCTGATGGGCGAGGCGGGCTATGCCGAGCTGGCCCGGCATTGCAGGGACCACGAGGCCCGCGGCGCCAATACACCACACCTGGCCGACCCACTTCGGTGACCCCATGACCCGGCCCGATCGCGGGCTGGGTGAGAATGCGGTATGCATCTCGATCACGTCTCATTCGCCGTGGGTCCCGACGGCCTCGCCGGCACCACCGCTGAGCTCGGTCGGCTGCTGGGTGCCGAGTTCGTCGATGGCGGCGTCCACCCGCGCTTCGGCACTCGCAACATGATCCTGCCCCTGCAGAACCGGCAGTACCTCGAGGTCGTCGAGGTCCTGGACCACCCCGCCTCGGACAAGGCCGCCTTCGGCAAGGTCGTCCGCGAGCGCTCCGACGCCGGTGGCGGCTGGATGGCCTGGTGCGTCTCGGTCGACGACATGACCGAGGTCGAGCACCGCATCGGCCGGCACGCCGTCCCCGGCAACCGTCGCCGCCCCGATGGCTTCAACCTCCAGTGGCGCCAGATCGGCACCAGCAGCATGCGCGCCGATCCGCAGCTGCCCTACGTCACGTGCTGGGACATCGATCCCGCCGAGCACCCGTCGCAGGAGGCGCCCTCGGAGATCGGCCTCACGTCGCTCGACATCGCCGGGTCCCCGCAGCGGCTGGCGGACTGGCTCGGCGAGCCGGTCATCGACGCGCTGGGCGAGCTCGAGGTCAACTGGACCGCCCCGCACGGGCTGCCCGGCATCATGGCCGTGACGTTCTCGACCCCGCACGGGGACGTCCGCATCTAGCTCGCGGTTCCTGTCACTCCCCTCGCCTAGGCTGGCGGCATGGCGACCTCCACCAAGACGACCCGGCCGACGTACGCCTGTGCGGACTGCGGCTGGACGACCGGCAAGTGGGTCGGCCGCTGCGGCGAGTGCCAGGCGTGGGGCACCGTCGACGTCGCGGCTCCCGCACGCGGCGGCCGTACGCAGGCCACGGCGGTCACGACCCCCGCGGTCCCCATCACGCACGTCCAGGTCGAGTCCGCCCGCTCGGTGACGTCCGGGATCGGCGAGCTCGACCGCGTCCTGGGCGGCGGAGTCGTCCCCGGTGGTGTCCTGCTACTCGCCGGCGAGCCCGGCGTCGGCAAGTCGACGCTGCTGCTCGAGGTCGCCGCCCGCTGGGCCCGGGCCGGCCGCCGCACTCTCTACGTCACGGGCGAGGAGTCCGCCGCGCAGGTCCGGCTGCGCGCCGAGCGCACGGGTGCCCTCGACGACAACCTGTTCCTGGCCGCCGAGACCGATCTCGGCGCGGTGCTGACCCATGTCGAGACGGTCAAGCCGGGGCTCCTGATCGTCGACTCAGTCCAGACGATCGGCTCGGCCGACGTCGACGGCGTGCCGGGCGGCGTGACCCAGGTCCGCGAGGTCGCCTCCGCCGTGATCCAGCGCGCCAAGCGCGACGCCGTCGCGACGCTGCTCGTCGGGCACGTCACCAAGGACGGCACGGTCGCCGGTCCCCGCGTGCTGGAGCACCTCGTCGACGTCGTCCTGCAGTTCGAGGGCGATCGCGCGTCGCGGTTGCGGCTGCTGCGCGCGGTCAAGAACCGGTTCGGCCCGGTCGACGAGGTGGGCTGCTTCGACCTCGTCGACGACGGCATCGTGGAGGTGCCCGATCCCACCGGCCTGTTCGTGTCCCGCCACGACCAGCCGGTCTCCGGCACGTGCGTCACGGTGACGATGGAGGGCCGGCGGCCCCTGCTCGCCGAGGTGCAGGCGCTGAGCGTCGCCTCGACGACGCCGTCCCCGCGACGTACGTCCAGCGGTCTGGACTCGTCGCGGGTCGCGATGATCCTCGCGGTCCTGACCAAGCACTGCGGGCTCACCAACCTGGGCCAGCTCGACGTCTACACCGCGTCCGTCGGGGGCGCCCGGCTGATCGAGCCGTCGGTCGACCTCGCGGTCGCGATCGCGACGTTCTCCGCCGCCCTGGAGGTCGTCGCGCCCGCCGATCTGGTCGCGATCGGCGAGGTCGGGCTCGCCGGGGAGGTCCGCAAGGTCAGCAACCTGGCGGCCCGGCTCCGCGAGGCCGAGCGCATCGGGTTCCGGCGCGCGATCGTGCCGGCCGGGTCCGAGGGACTCGACTCGTTCACCGGCTCGATCGCGATCACACCGGTCCACACGATCGCCGAGGCTGTGCTGTCTCTGGGTGCGGCCCGGGCAGGTACGTGACCCGTAGACTGTCACCCACCTGAGGAGGGAGGCCCATGCCGACAGCGGCAGAACGAAGCGCAGCGCAGCTCGACGCGTCGACCCGCATGCGTGCGGCCCTGTCCTCGGTAGCCCCCGGCACCTCCCTGCGGGAGGGTCTCGAGCGCATCCTGCGGGGCCGCACCGGTGCGCTGATCGTCGTCGGCCACGACAGGAGCGTCGAGGCGATCTCCACCGGCGGCTTCGCGCTCGACGTCCCGTTCACCGCCACGGGGCTGCGCGAGCTGGCCAAGATGGACGGCGCGATCATCCTCGACAAGGACGCGAGCCGCATCGTGATGGCCGGCGTCCACCTCATGCCGGACCCGTCGATCGCGACCGAGGAGACCGGCACCCGGCACCGTACGGCCGATCGGGTCGCCCGGCAGACCGGCGTCCCGGTCATCTCGGTGTCCGCCTCGATGCACATCATCGCGCTCTACCTCGAGGACCTGCGCCACGTCCTGGAGGACACCGGCGCGGTCCTCGGCCGCGCCAACCAGGCGCTGCAGACGCTCGAGCGCTACCGCAACCGGCTCGACGAGGTCTCCGACGCGCTGTCGGCCCTCGAGATCGAGGACCTCGTGACGGTCCGCGACGTCTCGGCGGTCGCGCAGCGGCTCGAGATGGTCAGCCGCATCGCCGGCGAGATCGACACCTACGTCCTCGAGCTCGGCACCGACGGTCGCCTGCTGGCGCTGCAGCTCGAGGAGCTCATCGGCGGCGTCGACGCCGAGCGGGAGCTCATCATCCGTGACTACATGCCGACGGGTCGTCGGGGCCGCCCCCTCGAGGCGGTCCTCGCCGAGCTCGCCGCGATCGAGTCGACCAAGCTCGTCGACCTCGGCGGCGTGGCGCGGGCCCTGCGTATCGGCACCGAGGAGACCCTCGACGGCCCGCTCGCGCCGCGCGGCTACCGGCTGCTGGCCCGCATCCCCCGCCTGCCGATCGCCGTCGTCGAAGGGCTCATCGAGCACTTCGGCTCGCTGCAGAAGCTGCTCGCCGCCAGCATCGAGGACCTGCAGAACGTCGACGGGGTGGGTGACCTGCGCGCCCGCGGCGTCCGCGAGGGCTTGTCCCGCCTCGCGGAGTCCAGCATCCTCGAGCGCTACGTCTAGCCCCCGCGTCCAGCAGAGGCTAGTCGGCCGGCTCGGTCGTCGTCTTCGGCTTGCTGGGCGCCTTGGTGGACTCGGTCGGCTCGGGGGTCGGCGTGCTCTTGCTGGCCCTGGGCTCGGGCTTCGGCTTGATCGAGAACGTCGTCCGACCCGGCTCACCGCCGAGCGTGCCCACCTGGACCGTGTAGGTGCCCGGCGAGGCCCAGCCCTCCTTCTGCGAGCACTTGGAGCCCGAGCCGCGCCCGGTCCACTGCACCGTCGCCAGCGTCGACCACTGCGGCGAGATCGCGACCTTCTCGTCGAGCAGCGAGGACTTGCACACCGTCGAGTCCCAGATCGGCGTCCCGTTGGCACTGATCACGGCGAGCAGGTCGGCGTCGTCGGGCGCCAGGGTGCACGCCGTCCTGCTGGTCGAGCTGACGACGAGCCCGATGTCGACCGCCGCCTTGGTGGTCTGACGGGGCCGCACGCTCGGCGTGATGCGGATCTTCTCCGGGTCGCACGGCTTGCTCGCGCTGACGAGGGCCACCTCGACGATCCCGTCGGTCTTGGTGGTCTGGGCCACGGTCGCCGCGGCCGTGGGGGTCGCGGTCGGCTTCGCCGCCGCCTTGTCAGTGTCGTCACCGCCGCCCACGACCTGCAGGACGGCCCACACCAGGGCGATCACGGCGGCCAGGACGAACAGCCGACGACGCCAGTAGACCTCCGCTGGCAACCGTCGCTGACTCACGGTCCTACGCTATCCGTCGCGGGCCTCGTGCGAAGATCGACGCGCCATGACGATGTCGACCCCTGCAATCCCACTGTCCGACGCGGCCCGCCTCCACGAGGAGGTCATCGGCTGGTTCGGCGCCGCTGCGCGCGATCTGCCATGGCGGCGTGACGCCTCGCCGTGGGCCGTCTTGGTCTCCGAGCTGATGCTGCAGCAGACGCCCGTCGCGCGGGTCCTGCCGGTCTACGAGGCCTGGCTCGCGCGGTGGCCGACGCCCGCGGACCTCGCGGCCGAGCCGACCGGTGAGGCCGTACGCGCGTGGGGCCGGCTCGGCTATCCACGCCGCGCGCTGCGGCTGCACGCCGCCGCGACGGCGATCGTCGAGCGTCACGGCGGTCAGGTGCCGTCGGGCCGCGAGGAGCTGCTGGCGCTCCCGGGTGTCGGCGACTACACCGCGGCCGCGGTCCAGTCCTTCGCCTTCGGCGGGCGAGCCGTCGTGCTCGACACCAACGTGCGGCGGGTGCTCTCCCGGGTCGTGTCCGGGGTCGAGCTCCCCCCGGCGGGCGTCACGGCCGCCGAGCGCGCGATCGCGGCCGAGCTGCTGCCGACGACCGACGCGCACGTGTGGGCGGCCGCGACGATGGAGCTCGGCGCACTCGTCTGCACCGCCAGGTCGCCACGCTGCGACGAGTGCCCCGTCGCGGACCTGTGCCGCTGGCGGGCCGCGGGCTACCCGGCGTACGACGGCCCGGTCCGGCGCGGCCAGTCGTGGGACGGCACCGACCGGCAGTGCCGCGGCCGGCTCATGGCAGTGCTGCGCGAGGCGCCCGGCGCCGTGCCGAAGGACGCCCTCGACGTCGTGTGGCCCGATGCGTTGCAGCGTGAGCGCTGCCTCGACGGCCTGGTCGCGGACGGTCTGGCCGACGCCCGGGAGGACGGCACCTACGCGCTGCCGTGACCCGCGGTGTGGGCCAGGGCGGCGGCGAGGTCCTCGACGATCTGCCGGGGCACCTCGTCGCCCTCCAGGGGCCGGTCCAGCATCAGTCCGTTGAACGTCGCGTCCACCACGGCCGCCATCGCCGGCGCCTGCTCCTCGTCGGCGCCCGAGGCGTGCAGGTGCGCCGTCATGGCCGCCATCCAGCCATTGTTGGAGTCGACCACCGAGGTGGCGTAGGGCTCGCGACCGAACAGCCCGAGGGCCGCCGCCTCGACGTACATCCGCTGGCACCGCTGCAGCTGGGGGTCACCGAACGCCGCCCACAGGTCGACGACGGCCTGGTGCACCGACGGTGACGGCGGCAGGGCCTGGATGATCGCGATCGAGCGCTCGTTGGACGTCGCCAGCACGGCGGCGACCAGCTCGTCCTTGGAGCCGAAGTGATAGATCAGCATCCGGTCGCTCGTGCCGATCGCGGCGGCCAGCGGGCGCAGGCTCAGCCCGATCAGCCCGTGCTCCAGGGCGTGGTCCGTGGCGGCCTCGGCCAGCTCTTCCTTCTTGTTCATTGACTCCAGTGTAGCAAGTGCTACATTGGAGACGTAGCAAGTGCTACAGAAAGTCAGGGTCATCATGTTCGTCGCTGCCGCACTCCTGCTGGTCGCGATCGCCACCGAGGTGTTCGCGACGGCCGCGCTCCCCCGTGCCGAGGGATTCACCAACCCGGTGTGGACCACCGTCGTCGTCGGCGGCTACGCCTTGTCGATCTGGCTGCTGACGCTCGTCGTCAAGCAGATCCCGGTCTCCGTGACGTACGCGATCTGGGCCGGGCTGGGCACCGCAGCGATCGCGGTCGTCGGGGTCGTGTTCCTCGACGAGCCGGTCAACCTGCTCAAGATCGCCTCGATCGCGCTGATCATCACCGGCGTCGTCCTGCTGAACGTCCAGACCTCCCACTGAGCCACGTACGACGAAGCCCCCGCAGCATCTTCGCTGCGGGGGCTTCTGTGTCGTGCGGGAGCTACTCGGCCGAAGCCTCGACGGCCGGCGGCACCTCGGGCATCTCGAGCTCGAGATCTGCCTTGTTGCGACCCTCGAAGGTGAAGACGGCATCCGCGCCCTCGCCCTCGACACCGACCAGGACCAGCTGGCCCGGGTTGAGCTCGCCGTAGAGCAGCTTCTCGGCCATGACGTCCTCGATCTCGCGCTGCACCGTGCGGCGCAACGGACGAGCACCCAGGACCGGGTCGAAGCCACGCCTCGACAGCAGGTCCTTGGCCTCGAGCGTGAGCTCGATGTTCATGTCCTTCTCGGCCAGACGCTTCTCGAGCGACGCGATCATCATGTCCACCATCTGCAGGATCTCCTCCTGCGTCAGCGGCGGGAAGACGATGATCTCGTCGACACGGTTGAGGAACTCGGGCCGGAAGTGCTGCTTGAGCTCGATCGAGACGCGTTCCTTCATCTTGTTGTAGGACCCCGCGGTGTCGCCGGCCTGGCTGAAGCCCAGGTTGACACCCTTGGAGATCTCACGCGCACCGAGGTTGGTGGTCATGATGATGACGGTGTTCTTGAAGTCGACCACGCGGCCCTGCGAGTCGGTCAGACGACCTTCCTCGAGGATCTGCAGCAGGCTGTTGAAGATGTCCGGGTGCGCCTTCTCGACCTCGTCGAAGAGCACGACCGAGAACGGCTTGCGGCGCACCTTCTCGGTGAGCTGGCCGCCCTCTTCGTAGCCGACGTAGCCGGGGGGCGAGCCGAAGAGCCGCGAGACCGTGTGCTTCTCGCCGTACTCCGACATGTCGAGCTGGATCAGCGCGTCCTCGTCGCCGAAGAGGAACTCGGCGAGGCTCTTGGACAGCCAGGTCTTACCGACACCCGACGGGCCGGCGAAGATGAACGAGCCGCCGGGGCGCTTCGGGTCCTTCATGCCGGCGCGGGTGCGACGGATGGCGCGGGAGATCGCCTTGACGGCCTCCTCCTGCCCGATGACCCGCTTGTGCAGCTCCTCCTCCATGTTGAGCAGCCGCGTGGACTCCTCCTCGGAGAGCTTCACGATCGGGATGCCCGTCGCGACGGCGAGGACCTCGGCGATGAGCTCCTCGTCCACCTCGGCGACCTCGTCCATGTCACCGGCGCGCCACTGCTTCTCGCGGTCGGCCTTCTTCGCGATCAGCTGCTTCTCCTCGTCGCGCAGGCGCGCGGCGGCCTCGAAGTCCTGGCCGTCGATCGCGGCCTCCTTGCGCTGGCGCACGTCACCGATCTTGTCGTCGTACTCGCGCAGGTCCGCGGGGGCAGTCATCCGGCGGATCCGCAGCCGCGAGCCGGCCTCGTCGATCAGGTCGATGGCCTTGTCGGGGAGGAACCGGTCGGAGATGTAGCGGTCGGCCAGCGTCGCCGCCGAGACCAGGGCCTCGTCGGTGATCGTGACGCGGTGGTGGGCCTCGTAGCGGTCCCGCAGGCCCTTGAGCATCTCGATCGTGTGCGCGATCGACGGCTCCGCGACCTGGATCGGCTGGAAGCGGCGCTCGAGCGCGGCGTCCTTCTCGAGGTACTTGCGGTACTCGTCGAGCGTGGTGGCACCGATCGTCTGGAGCTCACCGCGAGCCAGCATCGGCTTGAGGATGCTGGCGGCGTCGATCGCACCCTCGGCCGCACCCGCACCGACGAGGGTGTGGATCTCGTCGATGAACAGCACGATGTCGCCGCGGGTGCGGATCTCCTTGAGCACCTTCTTCAGGCGCTCCTCGAAGTCACCGCGGTAGCGCGAGCCGGCCACCAGCGCGCCCAGGTCGAGCGTGTAGATCTGCTTGTCCTTGAGCGTCTCGGGGACGTTGCCCTTGACGATGTCCTGGGCCAGGCCCTCGACGATCGTCGTCTTGCCGACGCCGGGCTCGCCGATGAGGACCGGGTTGTTCTTGGTACGGCGGGAGAGGATCTGCATGACCCGCTCGATCTCCTGCTCGCGCCCGATGACCGGGTCGAGCTTGCCCTCGCGGGCGTCCTGCGTCAGGTTGCGACCGAACTGGTCGAGCACCAGCGA
>NZ_JAOPXQ010000028.1 GCF_025965075.1 Aeromicrobium sp. | reverse complement strand
ACCTGCTCGAGGTTGCCCAGCTGCAGCAGTGCCGACCCGCCTTCGGCCAGGTGACCCGCGACGACCTCGACACACGTCCACGCCAGGCCCATCCCGTCGCTGCCGCCGTCGATCGCGATGAGCGGGTCCTCGGGGAACTGCCCGGTGCGGTCCGACGGGACCCACGGCGGGTCCGCGATGACGAGGGCGTACGTCTCGGAGTCATGCAGGACCTCGTCCATCGCACCCTCCCGCACCTCGACGGGATGACCGGCGGCCTCGGCGTTGATCCGGGCGTAGTGGCAGGCGACCGGGTTGAGGTCGACCAGCACGATCTCGCGCGACGTCCCGGCCACGGCGAGCAACCCGATGTGGCCCACCCCGGCGCAGATCTCCAGGACCGGGCCCGCGGGGGCCTCGGCCAGCAGGTCACGGGCCCACGCGGACTGCTGGGCGGTCCAGTCCCGCGGACGCAGGACACGGTCGTCGAACTGGATCGTCAGATGACCGAACGTCGTCGTCTCGGGGCACGTGGGCCCGACGACGGCACTCATCGGCGACCCACCTTCGTGACGGCGCCGACGGCTCGTCGGCCGCCCTCGGCGACCCGGCGCACCCGGTCGTGGGCGATCGCCGCCCGGGCCGCGTTCATGCCCGGTGCGCCGTGCACCCCGCCGCCGGGGTGAGCGGACGCCGACCCGAGATAGAGGCCCTTGATCGGCGTCTCGGCCCGGCCCAGGCCCGGCACGGGACGGAAGATCAGCTCCTGGTGCAGCTGGGAGGTGCCGCCGTTGATCGCGCCGCCGATCAGGTTGGCGTCACGGGCCTCCATCTCGCGGGGTCCGAGGACCCGCCGGGACAAGATCCTGGAGCCGAAGCCGGGTGCCAGCGCCTCGATCCGGTCCTGCATGCGGTCGGCGAAGCGTTCGCAGTCGTCCCGGTCCCACTCGCCACGGATGCCCCCCTCCCCCGCGTCCCGCACGGTCGACTGGGGCACGTGGGTGTAGGCCCACAGCGACTCGGTGCCGGCCGGCGACCGGGTGGGGTCGGCGGTCGTCATCTGGCCGGCGAGCATGAACGGCTTGGCGGGCACCGCCCGGGCGGACACCTGGCCGAGGGCGTCGGTCATCTGCTCGACCGAGTCCGCGACGTGGAACGTGCCGGGGGCGTGTGGCGGCGCTGACGCCCACGGCACACCGCCGTCGAGGGCCCAGTCGACCTTGACGGTGCCGGGGTCGAGCTCGAAGGTCCGCATCGCCGACACCGTACGGGCCGGCAGGTCCTCGACGTCGACCAGGCCGCCATAGAGGCTCGGCGCCGTGATGTCCGCGACGACAGCCTTGCGGACGCGGATCCTCTCACCGGCGACGGTCCGGACACCGGCGGCGCGACCCCGCTCGACGTCGATCCCGGTGACCTCGGTGGAGCACCGGATCTCCCCGCCGAGCGACTCGAACCGGCGGGCCAGCGCCTGCGTCAGCTGTCCGGCGCCGCCCTCGGGGACCGGGAAGCCGACGGTCTGGCCCAGCATCGTCATCAGCACACCCATCAGGCCGGATCCCGGCGCGTTGAGCGGGATGTCGGCGTGCCCGGCGTTGCCCGCGATGAGCAGCCGCGGCGACTCACCGCGGAACCGGCCGCGACCCAGCTCGACCGCGGGGGTCAGCATCGTGCGGACGAAGTCGAGGCCGCCGACGCTGCGGAGCCGGGCCAGCGCGCCGAGCCCGTGCTTGACCGGTGGGAACGGCGACAGCAGCGCGTTGACCAGGTGTCCGCCGATGCGGTCCCACTGCTCGCACAGCGTCAGCCAGGCCTCGCCGTCGCCGGGGCTCTGTCGCTCCATCAGCGAGGCCGTGATCGACCGGTCCCGGTGCAGCATCGCCCATTCTCCGTCCTGGGTGGGATGGCCCAGGACGGCCGGCGAGTGACGCCACGTCAGGCCGTGGTCCTCCAGCCCGAACGACCGGATCGTGGGCGAGGCCTCGGCGAGCGGGTAGAACGCGCTGAAGGTGTCGTGCACGAAGCCGGCGTGGACGTCCTCCGCGCTGCGCACCGCGCCGCCCACCCCGGGCTGCGCCTCAAGGACCAGGACGTCCCAGCCCTGGTCAGCGAGGTGGTTGGCGGCGACGAGCCCGTTGGGGCCCGCACCGATGACGACGACGTCGGGCTGCCGCGTCATGAGCGCTGTCCCGTCCGACTGCCCGTGACCGCCGCCGCGATGTTGCGCCCGACCCCCAGCAGGGCATTGCCCTGGGCGCCCAGCAGCCGGTTGCCGCCGGGGCGCGACGCCAGGACGTTGCCGGCGTCGGGCGGCACCGGCGTGGTCCGGTCCATCGCGGCGATGCGGAACAGCGGCCCCACCAGCACGTCGAACGCCCACGGCGTGGCGCTGAAGCCGAGCCGGATGACGTCGTTCGCGAGACCCACCTGCGTACGCGCACGGGGGTGGTCGATGCGGCGCAGGGCCACCTCGGCGACCCGGTCGGGCTTCGCGACGGGCGGGGGTGGACGGCCGACGAAGCCGTCGTAGTTGGCCGCCTGCTCATAGATGGGTGTGTCGACGCCGCCCGGCGCGACGTACGAGACGGACAGCCCTGGCACGTCACGGTTCTCGAGCTGCAGCTGGCGCGCCAGCGCCCGGACCCCCCACTTGCTGAGGACGTAGGGGCTCATCGAGGGCACGCCGATGTGCCCGATGACCGAGCCGATCAGCACCAGCGCGCCGCGCTCCTGCCGGCGCATCACCGGCACGACGTGCCGGGCGACGTTGACCGAGCCGATCAGGTTGGTCCGCAGGACGCCGTCGAAGACCTCGGCGGGCACGTCCTCGGTGCGGCCGTAGGCGACGACACCGGCGCAGTGGACCACCGCGTCGATCCGGCCGTGCTGCTCCAGGATGTCCGCGACGACCTTCTCGACCACGGCGTCGTCCCCGACGTCGCCCACGTGCACCGCGACGGACGCGGCGCCCCGGTCCCGGCACTCGCCGAACGTCTCCTGCAGGGCCGACTCGCCCCGTGCCACCAGCACGAGGTGCTCGCCCCGGTCGGCTGCCTGCAGCGCCGTGGCACGGCCGATCCCGCTGGACGCGCCCGTCACGACGACGACCCGTGAGTCGGTCGTCACGGCTTGAGCACGACCTTGACGCAGCCGTCGGCCTTCTTCTGGAACATGTCATAGGCCGCGGCGGCGTCCTCGAGCGGCACGTGGTGGGTCGCCAGCGTCTCGACGCCGAGCACGTCACCGCTCGTCTCGAGCACCCTCGTGATGTCGTCGGTCCAGCGCTTGACGTGGCACTGCCCCAACCGCATCGTGATGCCGCGGTCGAACATCTCCATCATCGGCATGGGATCGATCTCCCCGCCGTACACGCCACTGACCGAGACCGTGCCGCCCCGGCGCACCGACTTGATCGCCGTGTTGAGCGCGGCGAGCCGGTCGATCGCCATCTTGTCGGCGAGCGGGTTGGCGATGAAGTCCGGCAGGTGCCCCACGACGCCGATCGCGGCGGCCGCCAGCGGTGAGCCGTGCGCCTCCATGCCGACCGCGTCGACCGTGCCGTCGGCACCCCGGCCGCCGGTCAGGTCGAAGATCGCCTGCGGCACGTCGTCGACCTGGTCCATGTCGATGACCTCGACGCCCCACGCCTTCGCCAGCTCGAGCCGCACGTGCACCCGGTCGACGCCGATGACCCGGCGGCCGGCGTTCAGCGCGATGCGGGCCGTCAGCTGTCCCACAGGGCCGAGGCCCAGCACCGCGACGGTGCCGCCCTCGGGGACGTCGGCGAACTCGTACGCCTGCCACGCCGTCGGGAGGATGTCCGACAGGTAGAGGTAACGCTCGTCGGTCGGCCCCTCCGGCACGACGATCGGCCCGAACTGGGCCTGCGGCACCCGGAGGTACTCGGCCTGGCCGCCGGGCACCGATCCGTACAGCTCGGTGTAGCCGAACAGCGAGGCGCCCTTGCCGTGCGAGCGGACCTGGGTCGTCTCGCACTGCGCGAACAGGCCTCGCGTGCACATCCAGCAGTGCCCGCACGAGATGTTGAACGGGATGACGACCCGGTCGCCGACCTTGAGGTCACCGGCCTCGGGCCCGACCTCCTCCACGATGCCCATCGTCTCGTGCCCCAGGACGTCACCCTTGGCCAGGAACGGGCCCAGGACCTCGTAGAGGTGCAGGTCGGATCCGCAGATCGCGGTGCTGGTCACCTTGATGATCGCGTCGTTGGGCTGCTGGATCACGGGATCGGGGACGGTCTCGACCGAGACCTTCTCCCGGCCCTGGAAGGTCAGAGCGCGCATGGGTTCTCCTCGAGGGTCGTGGGACGAACGGGCCGCCGCGTGGTCACGGGCGGTTCTCGGCGACGAGGGCCAACCGGTGGAGCGTCTCGGTGTTGCGCCACTTGATGCCGAGTCCCTTGATCGGCTCGGGCACGAGCACGCCGGGACCCGCCACGGCGTCCTCGCGGATCGTCACCAGCGTCTCGGCGCCCTGCGCCTCGAGGGTCAGGTCCACATCGGCCTCGCCGAGCGGCCAGCCCCGGGCGCGGAGCTTGAGATGGTGGCCCGGGGTCACCTCGAGGACCCGCGTGTGGTCGTCGATCAGCGCGGGCCACACCCCGACGGAGTGATGGATGCGGCTGCCGAGCTCGGGCCAGCTCTCGTCGACGTCGCGCATGCGCGAGGCCCCCACGACCCACAGCGGGTACAGCCAGCCGTCGGCCAGGACCTCCCAGACGTCCTCGGGGGTGGCGTGGACCAGACGTGTGTTGGCGCTCATGGACCTGGGTTACCCATCCAGGGGCGTCCTGAACCGGACTGCCGCGTCACGGCCCTCGATCGCCCCTAGTCTGAGGACCATGACCGGACTCACGGAGGTGGCGCGGGAGCTGTACGCCCTGCCGCTCGGGGAGTTCGTCGCGGCCCGCAACGCCCGCGCGAAGGAGATCGACGATCCCGAGGTCAGGTCCGCGGTGCAGAAGCTGCCCAAGCCCAGCATCGCCGGGTGGGCGGCCAACATGCTGAGCCTGCACCGACCCGACGTCCTCGGCGAGGTGCTCGACGTCGGCGCGGACCTCCGGGAGGCGCAGGAGGCCCGTGACGGTGCGGCCCTGCGGGCGCTCGACCGGGACCGCCGGGACGCGCTCCGCGCGGTCGAGGACGCGGCGAAGGCCCTCGCGGGCGAGCACGGGCAGTCCTTCGGCCCGGCCGCCGTGACGGCCCTGCACGAGACGATGCTCGCTGCCCTGTCTGATCCCGACGCGGCCGAGGCGGTCCGGTCCGGGGTGCTCGTCGCCGCACTCGGCCCGCCGGGCTTCGGCCCGGTCGACCTGACCGGCGCCACGGCGGTCGACGTGCCGGCCGGTCCCGCTCGGGCCAGGCGCGCGAGGCGCTCCCCGACGCCCCCGAAGGCTCCGCCCCCGGACCGGGTCGCCGAGCAGCGGGCCAAGGCACTGGCCGCCGCCCGCAAGCAGGCCGCCCGGGCCGAGCGGGACGTGGCCTCCGCCGAGGCCGCGGTCGAGACCGCCCGCACCCGGCGCGACGACGCCGAGCAGAAACGGCAGGCCACCGAGAAGCACCTCGCCGAGCTCACGCAGCAGGTGGCTGGGCTCGACCGCCGCGTCACCGACGCCGAGAAGGCCGTCACGTCGGCCCGGGCCGATCTCTCGACCGCCCGCGCCGCCGTCGATCGGCACGACCCCGGGGCGGGCACGTCGTGAGTCGCTCCCTACCGCCCCGTGCCCTACGATGTGACCTGTCATTGCCGGGTCGAACCAGTGCCCGGGACCGTACGACGAGATCGGCCCGAGACGTGTCCACGGAGTCATCACTCCGCACCGGCAGATCCCGGTGCGCGGCGAGGTCCGACCGTGCGTAGGACCCTGGCCGCGAGCGGCGAGGTCGGCCGCGACCTGCTGGCCGTGGACTGGAGCACGACCTCGGTCGGCCCACCCGACGACTGGCCCAACAGCCTGCGGACCGCCGTCCGCATCGTGCTGAGCTCGAAGTTCTCGATGTGGATGGCCTGGGGCCCCGACCTCATCTTCTTCTGCAACGACTCCTACCGGCGCGCAACCCTCGGCTCGAAGTACCCGTGGGCGCTGGGTCGCCCGGCGACCGAGGTCTGGTCGGAGATCTGGCCCGAGATCGGCCCCCGCATCGAGCGTGTCCTGAGCACGGGCGAGGCGACGTGGGACGAGGACCTGATGCTGTTCCTCGAGCGCAGCGGCTACGTCGAGGAGAGCTATCACACCTTCTCCTACAGCCCGCTCGCCGACGACGACGGCCGCACGGCGGGAATGCTGTGCGTCGTGACCGAGACGACCCAGCAGATCATCTCGGTGCAGCGCATCGCGGCCCTGCGCGATCTCGGCGCCGGAGTCACCGGCGAGCTGACCGAGGTGGAGGCGATCTCGTCGGCCTGTCGCCAGCTCGCGACCAACTCCAAGGCGTTGCCCTTCTGCCTCGTCTACCTGTTCAAGGCCGACGGGACGTGCCTGGTCCGCACCGGTGCAACCGGCTTCCCGGACGACCACCCGGCCGCCCCCAAGGCGTTCGAGACCACTGATCCCGAGGCCCCGTGGCCCGGGCTCGACGCCGGCGAGGTGGTCCTGCTCGACGATCTCGAGACCCGGTTCACCGACCTCCCCACCGGGGCGTGGGACGAGCCGCCGACCCACGCCCTGGCGGTGCCGATCGTCCAGCCGACCCTCGAGACGCCGTACGGCTACCTGATCGTGGGGCTCAACCGCCACCGCCCGTTCGACGATCCCTATCGCGACTTCGTGACCCTCATCGCGGGCCACCTGTCCGCGGCGCTGACCGCCGCACGTGCGTATGAGTTCGAGCGGCAGCGGGCCGAGACGCTCGCCCGGATCGACCAGTCCAAGACCGACTTCTTCACCAACGTCAGCCACGAGTTCCGCACCCCGCTGACCCTGCTGCTGGGCCCGGCCGAGGATGCCCTCCGCGACACGGAGTACGAGCTGCCGGCGGCACAGCGGGACCGCGTCGAGGTCATCCGGCGCAACGGGCAGCGGCTGCTGACCCTCGTCAACAACCTGCTCGACTTCTCCCGCCTGGAGTCGGAGCGGACGACGACGTACTTCGAGCCGATCGACCTGGCGGCGTACACCGCAGAGCTGGTCGGGATGTTCCGTGAGGCGACCGAGCGGGCCGGCCTGTCCCTCGAGATCGACTGCCCCACCCTGCCCCAGCCCGTGCCGGTCGACCGGGAGCACTGGGCCAAGATCGTGCTCAACCTGGTGTCCAACGCGGTCAAGTTCACGTTCGACGGCCAGATCCGGGTGTCGACCCGGGTCGAGCACGGCGATGCCGTCCTGGTCGTGGCCGACACCGGCGAGGGCATCCCGGAGGACGAGATGCCGCACCTGTTCGAGCGGTTCCACCGGGTCCGCGGCGGACGGTCCCGTACGCACGAGGGGTCCGGCATCGGCCTGGCCCTCGTCGCCGAGCTCACGGAGCTGCACGGCGGGACGGCCTCGGCGGAGAGCGCGATCGGCGAGGGCACGACCTTCACGATCCGCATCCCGCTGGAGGGACGGCCTGCGGCCGAGCACCCCGTCCACGCGGGTGCCTCGCAGATCGCAAGCAGCTTCCTCGCCGAGACCGCCCGCTGGACCGATCCCGAGCGGCCGAGGCAGAAGCTCACGACCGCCCCGCAGCACAAGCGGTCCGCGATCCTCGTCGTCGACGACAATGCCGACATGCGCGCCTACATCGCAGGGCTCCTGCGGGAGGAGTACGACGTCGTCACCGCGATCGACGGCGTCGACGCCCTCGAGCAGCTGCCCCTCGTGCGCCCGGACCTCGTGCTGACCGATGTCATGATGCCGCGGCTCGACGGCTTCGGCCTGATCGCCCGGATCCAGGCGGACCCCCTCACCACGAGCCTGCCGGTCATCATGGTCTCCGCACGGGGCGGCGAGGAGGGCACGGTCGAGGGGCTCGAGGCCGGCGCCGCCGACTACCTCATCAAGCCGTTCAGCGCCCGCGAGCTGCTGGCGCGGGTCCGGGTCAACCTCGAGCTGGACCGGATCACCCGGGTGCGCTCGACGCTCGAGCGGAGCGAGGCCCTGCTCGACCAGGCGCAACGCCTCGCCAAGGTCGGCAGCTTCGAGGTCGACCTCGAGCGGGACGCCCTGACGGCCTCCGACGAGCTGGTCCGGCTCTTCGGCCGGACCCGCGAGGAGATCGACCAGCACGGCTACGCCGCCGCCCTCAACGAGTTCATCCACCCCGACGACCGCGACATCGTGCTGCACGCGATCGCGGGCGCCGCGGCCGGGTCCGTCACGTCGTACGAGGCGCGGGTCGTCCTGCCCTCGGGCGGCGAGCGGCTCCTGGCGGTGAGGGCCGAGGCGTTCCCGGACGACACCGGCACCGTGCGCTTCGTGCGCGGATCGGCCCAGGACATCACCGAGCGGCGCAACACCGAGCAGGCGCTGATGGCCGCCGCGGCCCGCGACGAGGCTGCGGCCCGAGAGCACTCGATCGCCGACGAGCTGCAGCGCAGCCTGCTGCCCGCCCGGACGTTCGACCTCGAGCACCTCGATGTCGCGACGTACTACAAGGCCGGCGTCGAGGGCACCCAGGTCGGCGGCGACTGGTACGACATCATCGAGCTGTCTCGCGGCCGGACGGCGTTCGTGATCGGTGACGTGATGGGACGGGGCGTCTCTGCGGCTGCGGTGATGGGCCAGATGCGTTCGGCCGTCCGCGCCCTGGCGACGCTCGCCCTCCCGCCCACCGAGGTCATGCAGCACCTCGACACGATGGTGCAGGACCTCGCGGGCGACCAGATCGTGACCTGCGTCTACGGCGTCTACGACCCCGCCGACCGAAGCCTGCGCTACGCCAACGCGGGCCACCTGCCGCCGCTGCTCAGCTCGCCCACTGGGCCGGTCGAGCGCCTGACCGCCGGCGGTCCCCCGCTCGGCGTCGGCTACCTGGACATCCCGACCGAGACCGTCCACATGCGGCCCGGGTCGAGCGTCACGTTCTACACCGACGGTCTCGTCGAGCGCCGGGGCGACGACATCGACCTCGGCATCAACGCGCTCATCCGCGCCCTCACCCAGCACGTCCGGTCCGACCTGGACGGCGTCCCCGAACGCCTGGTGCAGGCGCTGCTGCCCGACGGCCCGGACGACGACGTCGCGATCCTCATCGCCCGGGTCAGCGCGGACCCGCTCGCCGCCGCGGTCTCCTACACCGGTGCCGAGGAGCCGGTCATCGCGTCGGCCCGCGAGCACGTCGTCCACCACCTCCGGTCATGGGGCGTGCCGCCCGAGCCGATCGAGGACATGGTGCTGATGACCAGCGAGCTGTTCACCAACGCCGTGCGGCACGGTGAGACGCCCGTCGAGCTGCGGATCGCGCTGGAGGACGACGAGATCGTCCTCGAGATCCACGATCACGGAGTCGACAACCCCGCCCCCGTGACCGCTGCCGACCAGGACGAGCATGGCCGGGGACTGTTCATCGTCTCGACCCTCGCGACCCGCTGGGGCCACCGCTACACCGAGACCGGCAAGACCGTCTGGTGCGTGCTCGCACTGGATCCCGACTCACCCGAGGAGCACTCATGGACCTGACGTTCGACGTGGATCGTCGCGGCGAGGACACCGCGATCGCGATCAGCGGAGAGATCGACCTGCAGACGGCACCGGCCCTGCGGGACCTCGTGGACGAGATGCTGGCCAAGGGCCGGACCTCGATCGTCCTCGACATGACCGGTGTGACGTTCCTGGACTCCAGCGGCCTCGGCGCCCTGCTGGGCATCCGGCGGGAGGTCCAGTCCGCGGGAGGCACCTTGGCCCTGACCGACCTGCAGGCCCCGGTCCGCAAGATCCTGGCGATCACCCGCATGGAGAGCGCCTTCGACATCCGCACGGCCACGTCGGACTGAGCAGCTGCCTGCGGGGCCGCTGATCGCGCGTCGCCCTTCCGTCCTTGCAGGTGGCACCAGGCGGTGACTCTCGTTGGATACCTTTGCGCCCATGAAGTTGCTCTTCGCGACCCTCCTCGCGGCGTCCGTCCTGACGGGTTGTGGGTGGGACACCACCTCGTGCGCCAACTCCGAGCCACTAGCGGACGGAGCCTCTGAGAAGGTGACGGTCGAGGTGGCCACGAAACCGGGACTCGGAACCAACATCATCGGCCAACTGGACGTCGACGAGGGATACTACTCGGCACCCGTCAAAGAGAACGGGGCCGAGACCAACGTGGCGGTTGGGAAGTACACAGGCACTGTGACCAAGTCGGGGAGCAAACTGACGCTGCGTTTCGCGGACCAGGCCTTGCCGCTGAGCGGGCCTCAAGACTGCGACTGAGGTTGCTGGGCGACGCGCCCGGCTAGAGGAGTACAACACCGAGTGTGATGGTCACGGCGACAGGGCCGAGTTGATGAGTGCGTGGACGCCAGCGGCACCCCTCACCAGTCAGCTAGACCTCGACCGGGTCCCGGCTGTCCAGCGCCTCGGCGATCGGGGCCGAGGGGGGCGTGCCGAGCAGGATCGTGTTGGTGAAGTCGCTCGCCAGCCCCGAGAAGGTGCCGTGGCGGGCCAGCATCGCGTGCTTGCCGCCGGCGACGGAGACGTGGCCGACGGTCGCCGAGCCTCGCAGGTCGCGGGCCACGGCGAGGGCCCGGCGCGGGTCGGCGATGCGGTCCTGGTCGCCGTGGACGATCAGGACGCTGCGACCGGCCAGCGAGCCGCCACCGTCGGTCGGGTAGACCCACGGGTTGAGGGCGACGACGCTGCGGACGCTTCGATGGTCGCCGGCGAGGATCGCGGCGCGACCCCCCAGGGAGTGGCCGACCAGTCCAGCGGGCATGTCGTCGCCGAAGCGCTGGGCCAGCTCGTCCAGCGCCCAGTGCGCGTCCTGGACCGGGGTGTGGTGCGCGTCCCAGCCGCGCGAGGTGTTGAGCAGCCGGAGGACGGCGAGCCGGCCCCGGGAGGCGCGGGCGATGCGGCGCGCGATCGGGACCATCCGGACGACGGACAGCTGCGTCGGGCTGACCATGGGGCTGCCCTGACGGCTCGCTCCGCCGTGCATCACGACGACCACGCCCTCGGGATCCCGCGGGGTCGACGTCGGGATCAGGCGCGGCTCGAGTCTCATGCCTGCACCTTCCCACTGCCCGCCAACACCAGGTGCGACGTGGTCTGGCGGGTCACCCCGTCTGCGTGAGTCGGGGACCCGCCAGTCCACAGTCGTACGTCGTCGGCTCCGGAGCCCGCCACCGCGGACCCGGAGCCTCGGACACCATGTCTCGTACCCCTCGGGGACCCGGTCCAAACGTCCCGGCGCCAGATCGGTTCAGGCGGCTCCGGCGGAGGCTCGCATCGCAGCGATCGAGTCGTCGGTGCACCCGTCCCAGAACGTCCCGACCTCGTCCCGCAGCTGACCGAACGAGCTCGCCGCGAACAGGACCTCCTGGTAGTGGGTGATGTCGTAGTCGGTCGTGCCCATCTCGACGATGTCGAGCGGACGGATCGTCATGTGCCGAAATTCCTCGATCTCACCGGGGCTCGACAGGATCCCCGCGCCGTACGCCTTGAGGCCGTCGTCCTCGTGCACGACGCCGAACTCGAGGGTGAACCAGAAGACCTTGCTGACGAACTCGAGCGCCTCGGTGGACTCGACCCGGCGGGCGGCGGCACCGGCGGCCTCGTAGAGCTCGGTGAAGCGCCGGTCGGCGAGAGTGTTGCCGTGCCCCACGACCTCGTGGAGGACGTCGGGCTCGGGAGTGTAGAGCGGCACGGAGTGGTGACGGACGTACTGCGTCGCCCAGAACGAGTGGTCGGCGAGCGCACCGTAGAAGTCTCGGAGCGGCACGAGGCCGGCGGCCGGCCGGTAGCGGAACCCGGTCATGGGCTCGATCCGGTCCGACACGTCCTCGAGCTGGGGCACGTGGTCGACCGGCAGGCCGAGCGCCTCCTTGCCGTCGAGGAACTCGCGGCACGCGTACGTCCGGTGCTTGTCGCGCAGGTCCTCGCACACGACGCGCCAGACCTCGTGCTCCTCGTCGGTGTAGTCCACCCGGGGTGCCGGCTCGCCGGGCTGCCACCGGTCGGCCTGCGTGGCCAGGAGGTCCCGCCGCGCCCGGTAGTCCGGGTCGTTCAGGCCGGGGTGCCCCTCACCGAGCCGGACCGTGAGACTCCCGTCCTTCTTCGCGACGACAGGTGCGAAGTACTGACCTTCCTCGAACATGGCTCCTCCTCACCGTGACCGCGTCATGCGGTCACCTCTCCATGGACCTCGCCGAGGGCGAGGCGGCTGCCGTCCGCCAACCGGGCGGTGGCAGCGATCGTCACGTGGTCGCCGTCGAGCAGGAACGCACGGGACGTCCCGTCCGCGAGCTCGAGCGGCTGGGTCCCGTTCCACGACATCTCGAGCAACGAGCCGCGCTGGTCCGGCTCGGGCCCGCTGACGGTGCCGGAGGCGAACAGGTCGCCGGTGCGCAGCGACGCCCCGTTGACCGTCAGGTGCGCCAGCATCTGGGCGCCGGTCCAGTACATCCCCGCGAACGGCGCCCGGGACACCGCCGTGCCGTTGATCGACACGATGAGCTCGAGGTCGAGCGCCCACGGCTCGGCGTCACGGAGGTAGGGCAGCGGCTCGGGGTCGCGGGCCGGCGGATCGACCCGGGCGCCGTCCAGCGCCGCGAGCGGCACGACCCACGGCGAGACCGAGGTCGCGAACGACTTGCCGAGGAAGGGTCCCAGCGGGACGTACTCCCACGCCTGGATGTCCCGGGCGGACCAGTCGTTGACGACGCAGATGCCGAACACGTGCCGGTCGAAGTCCTCGACCGGCACGGGGTCCCCCAGCCGCGACGGGGTGCCGACGATGAAGCCGATCTCCGCCTCGATGTCGAGGCGCTCGCTGGGTCCGAAGCCGATCGTCCCGTCGGGTCGGCGGGCCTGCCCCTGCGGCCGGCGCACGGGCGTCCCCGAGGGCACGACGGTGCCGGCCCGTCCGTGATAGCCGATCGGGAGGTGCTTCCAGTTGGGGGTCAGCGCGTCGCCGTCGGGCCGGAAGATCCGCCCGACGTTGGTCGCGTGGTGCTCCGAGGCGTAGAAGTCGACGTAGTCCGCGACCGTGAACGGCAGCACCAGGTCCACGTCAGCGGCGGGCTCGAGGGTCGATGCGTCGGCCTCCTCCGCCCACGCCAGGAGCGCCGCGCGGACGTCGTGCCACACGTCGGGGCCGGCGCCCAGCAGTGCGTCGAGGGTGCCGCCGGCGAACAGCGCGGCGTGCTCCGGGACGATGTCGCCCGCGGCGGCGGTCAGGTCGAGCACGGCGGCGCCGACGCCCACACCGACCCGCGCCCGGGTCTCCCCCGGCCGGACGAACGAGCCGTAGGGCAGGACCGTGCGGCCGAAGTCGGTCATGCGACCAGCCCCAGGGCGCGCAGGTCGGCCAGCGGCTCGTCGATGCTGCAGGTGCCGACCGAGCGCAGCAGGCGGCGGACCGAGGTCGGGTTGTCGACCACCAGCAGGGCCGGGTCGTCGGCCAGCAGCAGGGGCACGGGATCGCGGCCGGCCTGCGCGGCGCCGACCGCGGCCAGGACGTTGAGCAGCCCGTGCTCGTCGTCGGTGCGGATCGCGTGGTGCAGGCCCGCCGTGAGCTTGAACGGGAGCGCGTCGTCGACGCAGCGCCGGATCGCGACCCCGAGCTGGCAGGCCGAGGGGACGTACGCCCCGCCGCACCGCAGCTTGAGCATCGCGCCGTCCGGCACGTCGAGCGCGCTGTCCCACGGACGCTCGACGAACACCCGGACGCCCTCCGCGAGCTCGGGCAGGCAGTCCGCGGCCCGCAGCTCCAGCGCGACCAGCGTGACGCCCGCCGGCATCGGCCCGATCTCGGCGACGTCGCAGACCAGGGCGACGTCGACGTGCCCGCCGCCGAGGGCCTCCGCGAGCTCGGCGAGCCGTTCTGCGGGGCAGACGAACGGTCCGACGTACGTGCCGTCCGGACCGTCGCGGCGGGTCAGGTGCGCCGTGACGGCGTCGGCCATCGGCGCGTTGCCGGGCGGGAAGAGGGCGGCGTCGTCGAGCAGCGCGGCGAACATCAGCGGATCCACGACAGCGCGTACTGGCCGTCGTCGCACGCCGTGCCACCCTCGCCGAGCTCGAGCGGACGGAACGTGTCGACCATGACCGCGAGCTCGTCGAACGACTCGGCACCGAGGCTCGCCTCGATCGCGGACGGCTGCGGCCCGTGCGAGTGACCGCCGGGGTGCAGGCTGATCGAGCCGGCCGCGATGCCCGAGCCCTTGCGGGCCTCGTAGTCGCCGGCGACGTAGAACATGACCTCGTCGGAGTCGACGTTGGAGTGGTAGTACGGCACGGGGATCGCCAGCGGGTGGTAGTCGACCTTGCGCGGCACGAAGTTGCAGATCACGAAGTTGTTGCCCTCGAACACCTGGTGCACCGGCGGCGGCTGGTGGACCCGGCCCGTGATGGGCTCGAAGTCCGCCACGTTGAACGCATAGGGATAGAGGCAGCCGTCCCAGCCGACGACGTCGAACGGGTGCCGCGGCAGGACGTGGACCGTGCCGCTCAGGCCGCCGGGACCGGAGCCGCGGTGCTTGATCAGCACCTCGACGTCGGACTCGTCACGGACCTCGGGCTCGCCGGGACCGCGCAGGTCGCGCTCGCAGTAGGGCGCGTGCTCGAGCAGCTGCCCGAACCGCGACAGGTAGCGCCTGGGTGGGCTGATGTGGCTGTTGGCCTCGATGCAGTACGCCCGCACGTCCTCCCCGAGGACCCAGCGGTGCGTCGTCGCGCGCGGGACGATCAGGTAGTCACCGGGACCGAAGTCGAGGTGGCCGAAGACCGTCTCGAGCGTCCCGCTGCCGGACTCGATGAAGACGCACTCGTCGCCTGTCGCGTTGCGGTAGAGCGGGGACGTCTCGGCCGCCACGACGTACGAGATGCGGACGTCGGCGTTGCCGAGGACGAGCCGGCGTCCCGTGACGACGTCCCGCCCGGCGCCGTCGGCGAACAGGTCGTGCAGCTTGAGGTGCCGCGCCAGCAGCGGCTCGTTGGGCGTCGTGGCCTGGTCGGGCAGCTCCCAGCGCCGCGCCGCGGTGATCGCCGAGGGCACGCCGACGTGGTACAGCAGCGATGAGTCGGAGGAGAAGCCCTCTTCCCCCATGAGCTCCTCGCGGTAGAGCGCGCCGTCGGGCGAGCGGTGCTGCGTGTGGCGCTTCGGCGGGATGCTGCCGGCGCTGCGGTAGTGAGCCATGGTGTCCCTAGAAATTTCCTCGTTTGGCCTGCTCGCGCTCGATCGCCTCGAACAGGGCCTGGAAGTTGCCCTTGCCGAAGCCCAGCGAGCCGTGCCGCTCGATCAGCTCGAAGAACACCGTCGGGCGGTCCCCGATCGGCTTGGTGAAGATCTGCAGCAGGTAGCCGTCCTCGTCGCGGTCGACCAGGATGCCGCGCCTCTGCAGCTGCTCGATCGGGACCCGGACCTCACCGATGCGCTCCCGGAGGGCCGGATCGGTGTAGTACGTGTCGGGGGTCGCGAGGAACTGGATGCCCGCCGCGCGGAGCCGGTCGACGGTGTCGAGGATGTCGTTGGTCGCGAGGGCCAGGTGCTGGGCGCCGGGGCCGCGGTAGAACTCGAGGTACTCGTCGATCTGCGACTTCTTCTTGCCGACCGCGGGCTCGTTGAGGGGGAACTTGACCCGGTGGTTGCCGCTCGCCACGACCTTGCTCATCAGCGCGCTGTACTCGGTCGCGATGTCGTCGCCGACGAACTCGGCCATGTTGGTGAAGCCCATGATCCGGTTGTAGAAGTCGACCCACTCATCCATGTGGCCGATCTCGACGTTGCCGACGACGTGGTCGAGGGCCTGGAAGATCCGCTTCGGGGCATCGGCGGGCCGAACCAGCGGCGAGGTGCGCGCGACGTAGCCCGGCAGGTAGGGCCCGTGGTAGCCGCTGCGGTCGACCAGGGTGTGCCGGGTGTCTCCGTAGGCGGCGATCGCGGCGACCCGGACCGTGCCGTGCTCGTCGGTCAGGTCGTGCGGCTCCTCGAGGATCGTGGCGCCCTGCGCGCGGGCGTGGTCGATGCAGACGTCGACGTCCGGCACCTCGAGCGCGATGTCGGTGATGCCGTCGCCGTGGACGCGGTGGTGGTCCAGCACGGGGCTCTGCGGGTCGACGCCGCCCTTGAGGACGAAGCGCACCGCACCGCTCTCCAGGACGTACGCGTGGTGGTCGCGGTTGCCCGTCTCGGGCCCCGAGTAGGCGACCAGGTCCATCCCGAACGCCGACATGTAGAAGTGCGCCGACTGCGTCGCGTTGCCGACCGCCCAGACCACGGCGTCCCAGCCCGTGACGGGGAAGGGATCGGTCGAGGGGTCGTGCTCGACGAGGCCGACCAGCTGCTGGAGCTGCTCGAGGTCGAGGTCGGCGAGGCGTTCGGCATCTGTCAGGTCGATGGTCATGTGACCCAGCACACCCCACGACGTACGTTCTCGACAACCGGTGCATCCGCGAGTGGGCAGGTGGACCACTTCCGCGTACTACAGTGGGCATCAACCAGTCAGATTGCTGAGGTCAGACCATGATGGATCAGCTGGATGTCGCCCTCGTCGAGGCGATGCACGCACACCCGCGAGTCGGCGACCTGGAGCTGTCCCGGCTGACGAAGGTCGCCCGGGCCACGGTCCAGTCCCGGCTCACGAAGCTCGAGGCGGCCGGTGTCATCACGGGTTACGGCCCCGACATCGACCTCGTCGCCGCGGGCCACCCCGTCCTGGCGTTCGTGACGCTCGAGATCGTGCAGGGCTCGCTCGACGACGTCACGCTCGAGCTCGAGTCCCTGCCCAACGTGCTGGAGGCCTACATCACGAGCGGCAACGCCGACGTGGTGTGCAAGATCGCGGCGACGTCCCACGAGGACCTCAAGGACACCCTGCTGCACATCAGCCAGTCCGGGTCGGTCGCCCGCTCGACCAGCGTCATCGTGCTGTCCGAGCTCGTCAGCCCCCGGGTCCTGCCGATGCTCCGCAAGGGCGCCGGCGAGGGACCGACCCGCTCACCGGCCTTCCGCGACACCTGAGCCGGCCGGCAGCGCCTCGACCGCCCGGCGGACGGCCTTGGCGACCGACAGGTGCACGTCGGGGTGGAACACGCTCGGGATGATGTAGTTGGCGTTGAGCTCGCCCGGCTCGACGGTGTCGGCGATCGCGGCCGCCGCCGCGACGAGCGCGGCGGACGGGATCTCGTGGCTATGCGCGTCGAGCAGCCCGCGGAAGACGCCGGGGAACGCCAGCACGTTGTTGATCTGGTTGGGGTAGTCCGAGCGTCCCGTCGCGACGACACGGGCTGTGCGGCGCGCGACCGCGGGGTCGATCTCGGGGTCCGGGTTGGCCAGGGCGAACACGATCGCGTCGGACGTCATCCCGGCGATGTCGTCGCCCGTCACGACGTTGGGCGCGCTGACCCCGACGAAGACGTCGGCGCCGGGCAGGACCTCGGTCAGCGAGCCCCGGCGGTCCTGCGGGTTGGTGTGCTCAGCGATCCAGCGCAGCGACTCGTGGTCCTCGGTGCGCCCGCGGTGCACGACGCCGTCGAGGTCGCACACGACGACGTCGTACGCCCCGGCGTCCAGCAGCAGCTTGAGCACCGCGGTGCCGGCCGCGCCCGCGCCGACCATGACGATCCGGACGGTGGCGAGGTCCTTGCCGACGACCCGTAGGGCGTTCGTGAGCGCCGCGAGCACGACGATCGCCGTGCCGTGCTGGTCGTCGTGGAAGACCGGGATGTCGAGCCGGTCACGGAGCTGGCGCTCGACCTCGAAGCAGCGCGGCGCCGAGATGTCCTCCAGGTTGATGCCCGCGAAGCCCGGGGCGATCGCCGCGACGGTCGCGACGATCTCGTCGACGTCCTGCGTGTCCAGGACGATGGGCCACGCGTCGATGTGCGCGAAGGACTTGAACAGCGCGGCCTTGCCCTCCATGACCGGCAGCGCGGCGTACGGACCGATGTTGCCGAGCCCCAGGACCGCGGAGCCGTCGCTGACGACCGCGACGCTGTTGCGCTTGACCGTGAGCCGGCGCGCGTCGTCACGGTTGGCCGCGATCGCGCGACAGATCCGTGCGACACCGGGCGTGTAGACCATCGAGAGGTCGTCACGGTTGCGGATCGGGTGCTTGGACGCGGTCTCGATGACGCCGCCGAGGTGCATCAGGAACGTCCGGTCCGAGACCTTGATGACCGAGACGTCCTTGAGGTCCTCGAGCGCCGCCACGACGCGGTCGGCGCCGTCACCGTCCGTCGCGGCGCAGGTCAGGTCGATCTGCACGGCGTCGAGCCCGGAGCCCGTCACGTCGAGCGCCGTCACGAGGCCGCCGGCCCGCTCGACGGTCGCGGTCAACGCGCTGATGGCGGACCCACCGGAGGAGACCGAGAGGCGGACCGTGATCGAGTTGGAGACTCCGGGGGATTCGTTCATGCCTCAGGTCTATCGTCCCGGCCCGATTACTCGCGAGTCCGCCCCACCTCGCCGTGCGCAACGGGGGTGGGGCGCTCGCGTCCGGCGGCCGTCAGCCGCTGATCTGCGCGCGGTCGCCGCCGCCAGAGATCTCGATCCTGCGGGGCTTGGCCCGCTCGCTCACGGGGATCACGACACTCAGCACCCCGTTGTCGTAGTTGGCCGAGATGCCCTCCGTGTCCAGACCCTCGCCGAGCGTGAACTGACGGTGGAACGTCCCTGCCGGTCGCTCCTGGGAGATCCAGCCCGCGCTGTCGGGCGAGCCGACCGTCCGGCGGGCACGGATGCTCAGGACGTTGCCGTCCAGGTCGACGTCGATCGAGCCCGGATCGATGCCCGGCAGGTCGGCGTTCATGACGTAGCGGTCACCGTCTCGATAGAGGTCGACGGGCATGAAGCGGGGACCGGGCCGGAACTGGGACAGCTGGGACGTCAGGCGATCGAGGTCGCCGAAGGGATCAAAGGTCGCGTTCTTCATCAGGATCTCCTCTCCGTGACTTGAGTCGGTTCGACTCAACTTCGATGAGAGGATAGGCAACGGCCTCGCGCCGGATCAAGTCCGCCTCGCTGAAATTTCCCTGAGAAGCGCAGCGCATTCTCGCCGCTCGTCCGTGGCGGGACTCACACCCCGTGGAGGGCCGATGCGGCTGGTCGAGGGCGGACAGTTCCCGTATCGTATCGAAACGAAACCGTTTCGTATCGATGAAGGAGGATCCATGACCCGGCTCAGTCCCGAGCGCCTGGACGAGATCTTCCGCGCGACGCTCGAGCTCGTCGCGACCCGCGGCTTCTCCTCGACCACGATGGACGCGATCGCCGAGCACGCGCACTGCAGCAAGGCCACGCTGTATCGCCAGTGGGAGACCAAGGTCGGCCTCGTGGTGGAGGCGATGGAGCAGCTCAAGCCCGACGTCCCGCTGCCCGACACCGGGACGTTCCGCGGCGACCTGCACGCCCTCGTCAGCGGCGGCATCGAGCACGTCCTCGACAGCGGCCAGCTCATCATCGCGATCCTGCACGCCGCCTCACAGGATCCCGAGCTGCGCCAGGCCCTGCACGCCCGCATGGGCAGCGACGAGCACCGCGGCGAGGTCGAGCAGCTCGTGGACCGGGCCGTCGCCCGCGGCGAGATCCAGCCCGACGCCGCCGCGCTGCCGTACCTCCCGCTCGTGTTCCTCGCCCCCATGGTCCTGCAGCCGCTCCTCGCGGACGAGAAGCTCACCGCCACCGTCATGAACGACTACCTCGACGCCACCCTGATCCCCCTGCTCGGCCTCCGCGCCGACTGACCCGAAGGAACCCCATGGCCCGCCATCTCTATCGACTCGGACGCTGGTCGTTCAGCCACCGCCGCACGGTCGTGTCCCTGTGGGTGCTCGCGCTCATCGTTGTCGGCGCCGCCGCCGCGACGATCTCGAAGCCTTCCTCCAACACGTTCTCCCTGCCCGGCATCGAGTCGACGCAGGCGTTCGACCTGATCAAGGACCGCACCGGGCAGTCCGCCGACGGCGCGACCGCTCGCATCGTCTTCCAGGCGCCGAAGGGCCAGGACCTCGCCTCGGCGAAGAACCAGGCGCTCATCTCCTCGACGCTCGAGGCCGTCGGCTCCACGGATGTCGCGGCAGCCACTCCCCCGTCCGCCGCCGCCGGGACGATCTCGCAGGACGGCCGCACGGGCGTCGCCTCGGTGACGTTCACCAAGCAGTCGATCGACCTCAGCGACGCCCAGAAGGAGGCGATCACCGAGGCTCCCGAGGAGGCGCGTGCGGCCGGGCTGACCGTCGCCGTCGGCGGTGACGCGGTGCAGGAGCAGAGCGCCACGGGCGCGACCGAGCTGATCGGTGTCCTCATCGCGCTGGTCGTCCTCGTCATCACGTTCGGCTCGATGCTGGCGGCCGGGATGCCCCTGCTGACGGCGATCGTCGGCGTCGGGATCGGGATCGCCGGCATCACCGCGGCCAGCGCCTTCGTCGACCTGAGCTCGACGACCCCGGTCCTGGCCCTGATGCTGGGCCTGGCGGTCGGGATCGACTACGCCCTGTTCATCGTCACCCGCTACCGCAGCGAGCTGGCGCTCGGGCGGGCACCGCTCGAGGCGATCGGACGCGCCGTCGGCACAGCCGGCTCGGCCGTCGTGTTCGCCGGGATCACGGTCATCATCGCGCTCGCCGGCCTGGCGGTCGTCAACATCAACTTCCTGACCCAGATGGGTGTCGCGGCCGCCGCGACCGTCGCGGTCGCGGTGCTGATCGCCCTGACGCTGCTGCCCGCCATGCTGGGCTTCGCCGGCTCGCGGATCACCCGCCGACTGGGCTACTTCGCCCGTCGTGCCGAGAAGAGCTCGGCCGGCACGCCCGCCGGCCGGCGCTGGGTCGACCTCGTCACGCGCCACCGCGTCGTGGTGTTCTTCGGCGGCCTCGTCATCGCGGTCCTGGTCGCGATCCCGGCGGGCTCGCTGCGGCTCGCGTTCCCCGACGAGGGAACGGCGACGGAGGGCTCGGGTCCCCGGGTCGCGTACGACCTGATCGCCGACAACTTCGGCCCCGGCGTCAACGGCCCCCTCGTGGTCGTCGTGGACACCAAGGGCTCCAGCGACCCGCAGGCCACGATCGACTCGGTCAACAAGGCCGTCGCGAGCGTCAAGACCGACATCGCCAGCGTCGTGCCGGCCGGCCCGACGGGCGATGACGCGAAGTCCGTCGCGGCGTTCAAGGCCCAGGTCGACAAGACCCAGATCGCGACCATCACGGTGATCCCCACGAGCGGACCGTCGGAGGCGTCGACGCAGGACCTGGTCAGCGAGATCCGGGACGCGGTGCGTCCGGCCGCCGAGTCCACCGGTGGCGACGCGCTCGTCACGGGTCAGACCGCCGTGGCGATCGACATCTCCGACTCGCTGTCGTCGGCGTTCCCCCGCTACCTGCTGGTCGTCGTGGGGCTCGCGCTCTTCCTGCTGATCGGCGTCTTCCGCTCGATCCTGGTGCCGGTCAAGGCGGTCCTCGGCTTCCTCGTGTCGGTGCTCATGGCGCTCGGCGCGACCGTCGCGGTCTTCCAGTGGGGCTGGCTCGCGGGCCTGATGGGGGTCGACACCCCCGGACCGGTGCTGAGCTTCCTGCCGGTGCTGCTGACCGGCATCCTGTTCGGTCTCGCGATGGACTACGAGTTGTTCCTCGTGACCCGCATGCGCGAGGAGTACGTCCACGGGACCGAGGCGCGCGAGGCGGTCAACGTCGGCTTCGAGCACGGCGCCCGCGTCGTCACGGCTGCGGCGCTGATCATGGTCAGCGTCTTCAGCAGCTTCATCCTGTCGCCCGAGCCGATCACGAAGTCGATCGGCTTCGGCCTGGCGTTCGGTGTGCTGGCCGACGCGTTCCTGGTCCGCATGACGCTGGTCCCGGCGTTCATGTCGATCATCGGCAAGCCCGCCTGGTGGATCCCGGGCTGGCTCAGCCGGCTGATCCCCGACCTGGACGTCGAGGGCGACAAGCTGACCAAGGAGCTCGACAGCGAGCCGGTCCCCGCCCGCTGACCAGCGTCACGGGGTGGCGGTCCGGAGCTGGGCCGCCACCTCGCGACGCAGGACCTTGCCCATGGGGTTGGTCGGCAGCTCGGCCACGACGACGAAGCGGCGGGGCACCTTGTAGGGGGTCAGCTGGTGGCGGGCGTACGCCTGCAGGTCGTCGGGCCGCACGATCGCACCGTCCTCCAGGACGACGGCGGCCACGACCTCCTCGCCGCCCTGCGCGTGCGACAGGCCCACCACCGCGACGTCGAGGACACCCTCGTACGTACGCACGACCGCCTCGACCTCGGACGGATAGACGTTGAACCCGCCGGTGATGATGATCTCCTTGATCCGGTCCACGATCGTCAGGAACCCGTCCGGTGCCATCGTCACGACGTCGCCGGTGCGGAACCAGCCGTCGTGGAACGCCGCGGCCGTCTCCTCCGGTGCGTCCCGGTAGCCCGAGAACACCTGCGGGCCCCGGACCAGCAGCTCGCCGGCCTCGCCCTGGGGCACGTCCCGGTCGAGGTCCTCGGGATCGGCGATGCGGATCTCGACGTCGGGGAACGGGACCCCGATCGAGCCCGGCCGGCGCGCCGCGGTCATGGGGTTGCCGACGATGACCGGCGAGGTCTCGGTCAGGCCGTAGCCCTCGACCAGCAGGCCGCCTGTCGCGGTCTCCCACCGCTCCACGAGCTCGGCCGGGAGCGGCATCGCCCCGGACAGGGCGAAGCGGACGCCCCGGATCGAGACCCCGCGACGCTCGGCCTCGTCGACGATGCGCTGGTAGATCGGCGGGACGGCCGGCACGAAGGTCGGCACCTCGCGCCCGATGGCCTCCATGATCAGGCTGATCTCGGGCTTGGGGAGCAGCACCAGCCGGGCGGCGATCGTCACGCCCAGCAGCACGCTGACGGTCACGCCGTAGGCGTGGAACAGCGGCAGCGCGACGAGGAAGGACTCCTTGCCCTCCTCCAGGCCGGGGACCCAGGCCCGCCCCTGCAGGACGTCGGCGACCAGGTTGCGGTGGCGCAGCGGCACGCCCTTGGGCACCCCCGTCGTCCCCGAGGTGTAGAGCAGCAGGGCGACGTCCTCGCAATCAGGCCGCGGGTGCGCGTCGTCCAGCGGGGCCGCCGACGTCAGGGCCGTCCACGGCGTCGCGTCCGGCGCCGGTGCGGTCAGCTGGCCCCGGGCGTCGCGCGCCTTGGCTATCGGCAGCCTCAGCGCGAGGCGCTTGGCCCACGGCAGCTCGGCGGTCATGTCGACCGCGACGACGTGCTCGAGCGCGGACCCGGCCCGCAGCTCCTCGATGACCGGCACGACCTTGTCCCACACGATCGCCACCCGGGCGCCGTGGTCGGCGAAGGGGTGGCGCAGCTCGGCGGCGGTGTAGAGCGGGTTGTGCTCGACCACCGTGGCGCCGAGCCGCAGCACCGCCAGGAACGCGATGACGTTCTGCGGGCAGTTCGGCATGACCAGCGCGACGTTGTCCCCCGCGCACACGCCGAGGCCGTGGAGGCCGCCGGCAACCCGGCGGACCGCCTCGGCGACCTCGGCGTAGGTCGAGGTGCGGCCCAGGAAGTCCAGCGCCGGTCGGTCGGGGTGGGCCGCGGCCGAGCGTTCCCACAGGTCGAGGACCGTGGTCTGCCCGTAGTCGAGGTGCAGGGGCACCCCGGGCGCGTACGCGTCGGCCCACGCGGGCTGCTTCGTCATTCCTCCAGTGTCGCGGACCCCCAGCCACCCGACCCCGCTGGGCCGGACGCTCAGCGGGTAGGGGCCGTCAGGCGGCGGTGAGACGGTGCGGGATCAGCAGCACGAGGGCGGCCGCGGCGATCTCGGCCGGCGCCGGGGACTCCGGGACGATCGTCAGGATGCCGATGAAGGCGATGAGCCCGGCGCCGAACGTGAGGCCGGTGTCGCGTCGAGGTAGGCGGTGAGCGTCTCGACGACGAGCCGGTGGTCTTCGCGCTGCGGCAGTCCTGACACCGCGACGGTCCCGATGCAGCCGGTCCCCCGGAGCACGACCGGGAACGCCCCACCGTGCGCCGCGAACGACGACGTGTCGAGGCGCGCGTCGGTGTCGAAGTCGCCGCCACGGGACCTGAACTGCTCGCCCACGTACAGCGACGAGTGGCCGTAGCGGTCGACGACGGCGCACTTGCGGTCGAGCCAGGCGTCGTTGTCGGCGGACGCCCCCGGCAGCGCGGCGTGGAACAGGCGCTGGCCGTTGCGCCGCACCGAGATCGCGATCGGCAGCCCCGCGGCGACGCCGGCCTCGCGGAGTGCGACGCCGACGTCCCAGGCAACGGCGTCGTCGAACGTGTCGAAGACCAGCCGCCGCTCCTGGTCGAGCAGCTCGGTGAGGAGGTCGCGGGAGGATTCCATGCCCCCATCGTCGCCCATCCGACCGGGGACCGTCGGGACGACTTCGGCGGGACCCGCCCGCAGCGCCTACCGTTGACCCATGCCTGAAAGTCGTGGACCCGACCTGCACGGCACTCCGCTCCCGGACGGATCCAGCGGCTGGGTCCGGGTGCGCGGCGCCCGCGAGCACAATCTGCGCGAGGTCGACGTCGACCTGCCCCGCGACTGCTTCGTGGTGTTCACCGGGGTCTCCGGGTCGGGCAAGTCGTCCCTGGCGTTCGGCACGGTCTACGCCGAGTCCCAGCGTCGATACTTCGAGTCGGTCGCGCCGTACGCCCGCCGGCTGATGTCGCAGGTCGGGGCGCCCGACATCGACACGATCGAGGGACTGCCGCCCGCCGTGGCCCTGCAGCAGGCCCGGGGCGCGGCGAGCTCCCGCTCCTCGCTCGGCACGCTGAGCTCGCTGTCCGACGTCCTGCGCCTGCTCTACAGCCGGGCCGGCACGTATCCACCCGGTGCCGAGCACCTGCCCGCCTCGGCATTCTCGCCCAACACCGCGATCGGTGCCTGCCCCACATGCCACGGCAGCGGAGTGGCCCGCAGCACGACCGAGGCGCTGATGGTCCCGGACCCCACCTTGTCGATCGACGAGGGCGCGATCGGCGTCTGGGCCAACCGGGCGTGGGTCGGCCTCAACGTGCGCCGGATGGTCACGAAGCTCGGCATGGACATCCACGCCCCGTGGAAGACCCTCCCGCAGGCCGACCGCGACTGGCTCCTGTTCACCGACGAGGAGCCGCGGATGCTCCTGCAGGGCAACAAGCAGGGCGAGGCCAGCGCCTACCACGGCCACTGGTCGTCGGCGGAGAAGTACCTCCTGCGCAACCTCGCGAAGACCCAGTCGCCGACCCAGCGCGAGAAGCTCGAGGCGTTCATCGCCGAAGGGCCCTGCCCGACCTGTCACGGCAAGCGGCTGAGGCCCGCCGCCCTGGCCGTCACGTTCGCCGGCATCGACATCGCCGACATGGCGGCGATGCCGCTCTCGGAGGTGTGCAGCCTGCTCGACACCGGGCTCGCGGAGCAGGCCCGGGGCACCGACCGGCACGGCGCCGCGGCCTCGTCCGCCGCCCGCTCGCTCGTCAAGGACTTCGGCGCCCGGGT
>NZ_JAOPXQ010000024.1 GCF_025965075.1 Aeromicrobium sp. | reverse complement strand
TCGCCGGCTTCCTGATCTTCGGCGGCGACGACAGCGACGCCAAGGGCGGCAAGACCGTCAAGATCGGCGTCGTCGGAGCCAGCGACCCCTACTGGGCCGACTACACCAAGGCCGCCAAGGCCGAGGGCATCAACGTCAAGATCATCGACTTCACCGAGTACACGCAGCCCAACCCGGCCCTCGACGCCGGCGAGCTGGACCTCAACCAGTTCCAGCACATCGTCTACCTCGCGGACTACAACGTCTCGAACGACAAGAACCTCGTACCGATCGGCTCGACCGCGATCTACCCGCTCGGGCTCTACAGCAAGAAGTACGACTCGGCCGCCGACATCCCGGACGGGGCGACCGTCGCGGTGCCCGACGACGCCAGCAACCAGGCCCGCGGCCTGCTGATCCTGCAGTCGGCCGGACTCATCAAGCTCAAGTCGGGCGGCACGATCTTCTCCGACCTGTCGGACGTCGACACCAGCGCCTCGCGGGTCAAGGTCAAGGACCTGTCGGCCGACATCACGGCGACGAGCCTCGAGGACCTCGACGGCGCGATCATCAACAACGACTTCGTCGAGAAGGCCGGTCTGACGTTCGCGGACGCGATCGCCAAGGACGACCCCGCCGATCCCAACGCGCTGCCCTACGTCAACGTCTTCGCCGCCCGCGCCGAGGACAAGGACAACAAGACGTACGCCAGGCTGGTCGAGATCTTCCAGGACACCAAGACCGTGACCGACGGCCTGCAGAAGGTCTCCGGCGACACCGCCGAGCTGCTCAAGACCCCGGTCGCCGACCTCGAGTCGTCGCTCACCAAGGTTGAGAAGGACACGGCCGCCACCAAGTGACCGCTCCCCGGCCCGGCGACCTCGCGTCGCCGGGCTCGTGGTGCGTCTGGAGGAACTCATGGCTCTGATCGAGCTCCGGGGCGTCAGCAAGACGTACCCACCGACGCGCAAGGGCGGCGACCCCGTCCGCGCCGTCGACGACGTCAACCTGTCGATCGAGGCCGGCGAGATCGTCGGCGTCGTCGGCTACTCCGGCGCGGGCAAGTCCACGCTCGTCCGGCTGATCAACGCCCTCGAGCCGACGACATCGGGAACGCTCGAGGTCGACGGCACCGACGTCACGACGCTGCGCGAGCGGCAGCTGCAGAAGGTCCGGCTCGACATCGGGATGATCTTCCAGCAGTTCAACCTGTTCGGCTCCCGGACGGTGTGGGGCAACATCGCCTACCCGCTCGAGATCGCGAAGGTGCCGAAGGCCGAGCACCAGCAGCGCATCTCCGAGCTGCTCCACTTCGTCGGCCTGGCCGACAAGGCCCACGCCTGGCCCGAGCAGCTCTCCGGCGGGCAGAAGCAGCGCGTCGGCATCGCCCGGGCGCTGGCCACGTCGCCCAAGATCCTGCTCGCCGACGAGGCCACCAGCGCGCTCGACCCGGAGACGACGGTCGAGGTGCTGCGGCTGCTGAAGCGGGTCAACGCCGAGCTGGGCATCACGATCGTCGTCATCACCCACGAGATGGACGTCGTCAAGACGATCGCCGACCGGGTCGTGGTGATGGAGGAGGGTCGCATCGTCGAGCAGGGGCCGGTGTTCGAGATCTTCGCCCGTCCGCAGCAGCCGGCGACCCGCCGGTTCGTCTCGACCCTGGTCGACGACGTCCCCGACGAGTCGTCGGTGGCCTCGCTGCGGCGCCGTCACCCCGGCCGGCTCCTGACGCTGTCGTTCCGGGACGAGTCGGTGAGCCAGTCGGCCGTCTTCGCGGAGATCATCGGTCGCGGCGTCGAGTTCGAGCTCGTCTTCGGCGGGGTCGAGGACGTCCGCGGTCGCACGTTCGGCCACCTGACGCTCGAGCTGCGCGGCGACGACGCCGCGGTCGCCGAGGCGGTGCGGGCCGTCAGTGCCCTCGTCGAGACGACGGAGGTGGCGTGATGGATCGCGTGTGGGAGCTGCGGAGCATCTTCCTGGAGAGCCTGTGGACCACGATCTGGCTCGCGGGCGGGGGGATCGTCATCGGTGGCGCCATCGGGCTGCTGGTCGGGACGGGCCTGTACGTCAGCCGGCGCGGCGGGATCGTGTCGAACCGGTGGACCAACGGGGTGCTCAACTTCCTGGTCAACTTCATGCGGCCGATCCCGTTCGTGCTGCTCGTGATCGCGCTGCAGCCGGTGTCCCGCTGGTTCGGGATCTCGGGGATCGGCAACGGCCAGGCGCTGGTGGCGATCGTCTTCGCCTCGGCGTTCGGGATCTCGCGGATCGTGGAGCAGAACCTGGTGAGCGTCCAGCCCGGCGTGCTGGAGGCGGCCCGGGCGATGGGCGCCAGCCGGTGGAAGGTCATCACGACGGTGCTGCTCCCCGAGGCGCTGGGCCCGCTGATCCTGGGCTTCACGTTCGCGCTCGTGGCGATCGTCGACATGACCGCGATCGTCGGCATCACCGGGGCGGACAGCCTCGGCAAGGTCGCGCTGACGTACGGGCTCAAGCAGTTCAACTGGACCGTCACGGCGGTCGCGATCCTGCTGGTCATCGTCATCGTCCAGATCGGTCAGCTGATCGGCAACGCGCTGGCCCGCAAGGTCATGCGCCGCTAGACCCGGCTGCGGGACCCCCGAGTGGCGCGCGCTCGCTCAGAGATGGGTGCGGACGTCCAGGAGCTCGGGGAAGAAGGTCAGCTCGAGGGCCTTCTGGAGGAAGTGGACCCCGGAGGAGCCTCCCGTCCCTCGCTTGAAGCCGATGATCCGCTCGACCGTCTTGAGGTGGC
>NZ_JAOPXQ010000285.1 GCF_025965075.1 Aeromicrobium sp. | reverse complement strand
TGAGCTGGGCCCGCGCCGGCATGGCGAGCGACGCCGCAAGGATTCGGTCAGCGTCCGACATCTGGTGATCGCGGTGGACCCACACACGCGGCAGCACCCTCTTCCAGGTCGGGCCGTTGAGCATGTGGACGGTGAGCCCGTTCTTGAGTGCTTCGGACTGGCTGAACGGACGATCCCGGAAACCATCCGGCACGAAGGGTTGACGAGGCATGTTCCCAGCACAGCCTTCGTCCTCGCCAACAGCGAGGACGTTCTGCCCGACTGTGCACAGGTCGACGGAGTATCCGCTCCTGTGCATCGGTGCATCGTTCGCCCTTACCGAGCCGTGAGGAAGACCTACGCACCGCCCGCAGTCATGAAGGGCGACGCGTGCACCGCTCCCGGCTGGGAAGGGCGACCAGCGCACCGCCCCCGGCGTGAGCCTGGACGCCAGCGCACCGCCCCTACCGGGGTTAGAGGACTCCTCGGGGGCGGAACTGGATGCTGATGCGGGGGCCGACGGGGCGGGCGGTCTTGAGGATCGCGTGGTCCCAGGTGCGCTGGCACGAGCCACCCATCACGACGAGATCCCCGTGGCCGAGGGCGAAGCCGATCTGCTCGCCGCCACCCCGGGGCCGCAGGGACAGCCGCCGGGCGGCGCCGAGGGAGATGATCGCGACCATCGTGTCCTGCGTCCGGCTCCGGCCGATGCGGTCACCGTGCCAGGCGACGCTGTCCCGCCCGTCGCGGTAGTGGCACAGCCCCGCCGTCACGAACCGCTCCCCCAGCTCCGCCTCGTAGTGGTCGCTGAGCCGCTCCCGGGCGTCGAGCAGGAGCGGGTCGGGCAGCTCCTCGCCGACGCCGTAGTGGCACAGCAGCCGCGGGACGTCGACGACCCGGTCGTACATCTCGCGCCGGTCGGCCCGCCAGGGGACGTCGGACTGCAGCCGCAGGAACAGCTCGTCGGAGCCGCTGACCCACCCGGGCAGCACGTCGACCCACGCCCCCGCGGTCAGCGGGGTACGCCTGACGGCGAGCGGGCCGATCTCGGGAGATCGACCCGCATCGAGCAGCGAGCCCTGGTAGTAGTCGGTCACACCACGAGCGTACGCCGGATCGAACACATGTTCTAGGGGGTGGCGTCGGCCTCTGAGGCCTCGACCATCAGCACGAACTCGCCGTCGTGCTCCTCGAGGCCGGTCAGGACGGCCCCTTCGATCATCTCCTCGCCCATCTGCCCCCGGATCACCATGGGGTCGGTGCCTAGGTCCTTGACCAGGGCCACGCACATCACCGCCATGACGAGGACGAAGGGCACCGCCGCGACGATCGTGATCGCCTGGAGGCCGTTGAGCGCGTCGTCGCCACCGATCACGAGCATGATCGCCGCGACCCCGCCCATGACGGTGCCCCAGAAGATGACGGTCCGCTTCGACGGGTCGATCGAGCCCTTCTCGCTGAGCGTGCCCATGACGATCGAGGCCGCATCCGCGCCGGAGACGAAGAAGATGCCGACGAGCACCATGACCAGCACCGTCGTCACGGGGGCGATGGGGAGCTGGTCGAGCATCGCGAAGAGTGCCGAGTCGGTGTTGACCGCGCCGCCCTTGTCGACGAGCTCGCCGGTGTTGCGCTGCACGTCGATCGCCGTGCCGCCGAAGACGGCGAACCAGACGAGGCTCACCAGCGACGGCACGATCAGCACGCCGGTCACGAACTGCCGGATCGTGCGTCCCCGGCTGATGCGGGCGATGAACATGCCGACGAACGGCGTCCAAGAGACCCACCAGGCCCAGTAGAAGATCGTCCAGCCGGCGAGCCAGTCCTTCATCGTGTCGTCACCGCTGGCAGCGGTGCGCGACGCCATCTCGGTCATCTGCGAGGCATAGTCGCCCAGTGCGGTCGGAAGCAGGTTGAGGATCAGCAGCGTCGGGCCGGCGACGAAGACGAACGCGGCCAGCACCAGCGCCAGGACCATGTTGACGTTCGACAACAGCTGGATGCCGTTGGCGATGCCCGACACCGCCGAGGCGATGAATGCGATCGTCAGCAGCACGATGACCACGACGAGCACGACCTTGCCGGGACTGTCGACCCAGCCGTTGAACTGCAGCCCGCTGCCGATCTGCAGCGCGCCGAGGCCCAGCGAGGCGGCCGAGCCGAACAGGGTCGCGAAGATCGCGAGGATGTCGATGACCCGGCCCACCGGACCGTCAGCGCGGGCGCCGATCAGGGGACGGAACACCGAGGAGATGAGCTGCTTGCGCCCCTTGCGGAACGTGCCGTACGCGATCGCGATCCCGACGACGGCGTAGATAGCCCACGGGTGCAGGGCCCAGTGGAACATCGTGGTGGCCATCGCGGTCTGCATCGCCTCGTCGGTCTGCGCCTCCGAGGTCCCCGGCGGGGGTGAGGCGTAGTGCGACAGCGGCTCGGCGACGCCCCAGAACATCAGTCCGATGCCCATGCCGGCGCTGAACATCATCGCGATCCAGGACACCGTGCCGAACTCGGGCTTCTCGCCCTCCTCGCCCAGCGGGATGCGGCCGTACTTGCTCGCCGCCAGCCAGATCACGAAGATCACGAAGAATGTCGATGACAGGACGAAGAACCATCCCGTGTTGGTGATGACCCAGTCCTGCGCGGACGACGAGGCGGAGCCCAGGCTGGGCGTGCTCATCAGTCCCCACGCGACGAAGCCGATCGCGATCGCGCCGGTGACGAAGAAGACCACCGGGTCGATGCGTCGGCGCCAGGAGAGTTTCGGTTCGATCATGAAAAATCCTCGATCCGTTCTGTTCAGTTGTCGAGCAACCGGTCAGGCGTACCTCGCCTGTTCCGGGCCACACCGTGATGCGGATGACACCGCGCGTCAGTGTGACGAGCCCCGCAGCTGGGCGAGATAGACCAGGGCGGCGACGGTGCCGACGAGATTGAGGATACTGAGGGGGTCGAGCCACACCAGGTGCGCCGCGAGCGCGATGATCAGGATGATCAGCCAGCTCTTCTTCGGCAAGGTGTCAGCATACGCGAACTGGCCCGCGGGGCGGGCGACGCAGTCCACCAGCGCGAACGCCTTGATGATGAACAGGACCACCGTGATGACGAGCAGCGCCCCGCCCTGGATCTCGAACATGCCCGAAGGCTACCGGTCCACGCGGCAGCGGCGAGCCCCCGTCACCGGGGACCCGCCTCTGCGTGGGCTACGTCAGGACTGCTTGGCGGCCGGGGTC
>NZ_JAOPXQ010000255.1 GCF_025965075.1 Aeromicrobium sp. | reverse complement strand
TCCGGCAGGGCGTCGACGGCGAAGTCCTCCTTGTCCATCCCGTCGCGCCACTTCTCGTCCAGGTCCTCGGGATGCAGCACGTCCTTGAGGTGCTTGACCGCCTCGAACAGCTCGGCCGGGTCATGCTCGGTCGCGACGGCGACGAACGCCTCCTCCAGCTCCCGCATCGGCTCCAACCCCACATGCGCCAGCCCGTAGACGAACACCCGCACGTGCGCCGCACTGATCCGCCCCGACAGTGCCGCCTCGGCCACCAGCGGCAGGTCCCGTAACGCGGCCACGTTGCGCACCAGCGCGGTGGCCTGCCCGGCGTTGAGCCGCAGCTGGGTGCGCACCCACGTGTTGAGCGTCGACGCCCCGTCGATCTCAAAGTCCTTCGAGGCCTGCAGCTCGGCCAACAAGATCGCCTTCGCCGCGTCCAACGCATCCTGAGCGGCCTGGACCGCGTGCAGCTTCGACCGCACATCACCCGACGTCAGCGCCTGCGCGGCGATGCGCATCGCGTCGATCGTGGGCTCCGGATTCATACCACCAACACTACTCGAACACATGTTCGAGCGCAAGAGGAATATATTGGAATGGCAATAAATTATTGGTCAGGAAGCATGTCCGAGCCGCCTGCAAGGATGGAAGGGCGACCCGCGATCAACTGGTAGATGCGCCCTCGGTGAGCTCGGCCCAGATCTCCTGGGTCTGCCGCCCGACGCCCGGCGCGTGGACCTGCTGGAAGTTGCGCCCGCCGCGCGCGAACGTCGCCTCGACGCCGGCCGGGACCCTGGCCGAGGGATGCCACTCGCACGGTCGGACATGGACCAGGTCGACTGCCGTGCCGTCCGGGTCGGTCCGCAGCGGGCCCGTGATGCGGCCGACGTGAGCCAGTCCGTCGACGTCGACGGTCCACACGAACGAGCCCTCCGGCACGGTCGCGAAGCGCTCGAGCCGCCGGGCCAGCCGGTCCTGCTCGTCCTCCCGGCCCAGGGCCCCGACGCCGACCACCCCGAGCGCCAGGGCGCGCTCGACGGTCGCGCCCGCGTCGACGTCGTCGCTGCGCGAGCGCATCGGTGCGCGGTGGACCAGGGGCTCCTGCGACATCAGGCTTCGCCGGGCTCGTCCCGGCGGGCGAGCGGCCTGGTGGCGGGTCCCTCGAGGACCGTCCCGTCGGGGTCGAACCGTGAGCCGTGCAGCGGGCAGTCCCAGCTGCGCTCGGCGTCGTTCCAGGTGAGGGGGCCACCGAGGTGCGTGCAGAGGGCCACGACGCTGCACGTCGTCCCGTCGACCGTCGATGTCCCGGTGGGCACGACGCCGCGACGCCCGACCGACCCCTTGCCCTCCGCGGGGGGCGTGGTCGGTGCGGTGTGGACCACGGCAGCCAGCCCCGCTCCGACGGCGGCGACCCCGACCTCGGCGTTGATGACGGCGGCGCGGACCAGCCCGTTGGGCCGGGACATCCGGTGCCGCTGCGGGCGCTGCCACGACGGGAGCCCGCCCAGGATCTCCTCGGAGATGCTGCGCGCAGCCGCCACCCCTCCGGTGAGCCCCCACTTGTCGAGGCCCGTCGCGACGAAGATGCGTCCGCCGCCACGCGGCATCGGTCCGACGTACGGGAACGAGTCGTGGGACCGGTAGTCCTGGGCCGACCACGCGTGCGTCTCGGTCGCCCCGGGGAAGTACTTCGCGGTCCAGGTCCGCAGCTCGTCGAGGTGGGACAGCTCCGAGCGCGTCCGTCCCACGTCGTGCCCGTTGCCGCCCACCACGAGGTGCTCCTCACCGTCGCGTCCCGGCGCGGAGCGGATCGAACGGCTCGGCTCCCCCGCGGAGAGATACATCCCGGCCCGCAGCGCGCCGGCCGGCACGTCGAACGCGAGGGCGTACGACCGCAGGGGCTCGAGCTTGGCGAAGTACAGCCCCCGGTCAAGGATCGGCGATCCCGTCGCCAGCACGACGTGATCGGCCAGCAGCTCGGCGCCGTCGTCCAGCGTCAGCCGCGGCCGCCCCGACCGGGACACCCCGACGACCCGGTGGCCCTGGTGGACCGAGCCACCGTGGGCCCGCACCTGGTCCACGAGCGCCGACAGGACGTCCATCGCGTCGAGCTGCGCCTGATCGGGCAGCACGACCGCCCCGAACTGCGGGAACGGCACGTCGAGCGTGTCGACGAGTCGCGCGTCCAGGCCCACCCCGTTGGCGACCCCCAGCTCCCGCTGCAGGGCTGACCGCTGCTGGGGCGACGACGCATAGGTCACGGCGTCGCGCACCTGGAAGGGCACGTGGTGGTCCTCGCAGAACCGGAGCAGCCACTGCTGCCCCTCGTGGCTCCCGTCGACGTACGACTGCAGGACCCGTCGCGACTGGAACCGGCGCATCCGCGAGAGCTTGGTGCCCTGCAGCAGGGACACCTTGCCGGTCGTGTTGCCCGTCGTCACGGCACCGACCGTGCGGGCCTCGACGACCGCGACCCGGCGCCCGGCACGGGCCAGCAGCAGGGCCGTCGTCAGACCGGTGACGCCCGCTCCCACGACGACGACGTCGAGGACGTCACCGGCGGGCAGGACGTCGTCGGCGATGGGTTCGGGACGATCGAGCCACAGGGAGGTCATGCCGGCCGACGTACCCCGCCGGACCGGCCTGAAGCGCAGGGCGTTTGACGGATCGCAGATGCGGGCACGGGTCGGGCATGACCGACAACTCGTTCCCCGCCCAGCAGCAGGAGCCCCCCGGACTGACGGCCCCCATGGACCCCCTCCCCGACCACGGCGAGGAGTCGTACGTCGGCCACGACCGGCTGGTCGGCCGGCGCGCGCTCATCACCGGCGGCGACTCCGGCATCGGCCGCGCCGTCGCCCTGGCGTACGCCCGCGAGGGTGCCCGGGTCGCGTTCACCCACCTGCCGGAGGAGGCCGAGGACGCCGTCACGACGGCAGAGCTGGTCCGCTCCGCGGGGCAGGAGGCCGTCGTGCTCGAGGCCGACCTGCGGGACAGCGCCACGTGCGACCGGGTCGTCGCCCAGGCCGTGTCGGAGCTGGGTGGCCTCGACATCCTGGTCAACAACGCCGGCTTCCAGATGGCCCGCACCGAGGACATCGAGGATCTGACCGACGAGCGCATCGAGCGGACGTTCACGACCAACCTGTCCGCGCTGTTCTGGCTCACCCGGGCAGCGGTCAAGCACCTGGGTCCGGGGTCGAGCATCATCAACAACTCCTCGATCCAAGCCTTCGACCCGTCCACGACTCTCTTGGACTACGCCGCGACCAAGGCGGCGATCAACAACGCCACGGTCAACCTCGCGGCCCAGCTCGGGCCCCGCGGCATCCGGGTCAATGCCGTCGCGCCGGGCCCCATCTGGACGCCCCTGCAGCCGGCCACGCAGACACCGGAGAAGATCGAGAAGTTCGGGCAGGACACCCCGCTGGGTCGCGCCGGCCAGCCCGCCGAGGTCGCCCCCGCGTTCGTGTTCCTGGCCTCACAGGCCGATGCCAGCTACGTCTCGGGCACCGTGCTGGGAGTCACTGGAGGCAAGGCCGTCTTCTGATCGTCGTCAGGTGATCAGGCCGGTGAAGCTGTCGGGGCGGCTTCCGGAGCGGATGACCGCGCGGGCCTGGTCCGTCGCGTCCCAGACGTTCCAGAGCAGGACACCGACGACCTGGTCGCCGTCGAGGTAGTAGACGACATAGCCGTCGTCCTGCGTGTCGACGACGGTCTCCAGCTCGGCGTCCAGCGTGCCCACCGCCTCGTAGCCGATGTCGAACACGTCGGAGTAGAAGAACGGAGTGTGGTCGTAGACCTCGTCGGCGCCGGCCATGATGCGCCCGGCGGTGCGGCCCATCTGGGTCGCGTTGTCGACGTGCTCGACACGGCGCCGGCCCAGGATCGCGTCGGGGTACTCCGCGACGTCGCCGGCGGCGTACACGTCGGGAGCGCTCGTCGAGAGGCGCTCGTCCACGACGATCCCGCCGTCCTTGGACCGGTCGATCCCCCCGTCCCCGGCGATCGCACCGGCCGGCTCGATGCCGAGCCCCACGACGGCGAGGTCGGCGGCCACGACCGACCCGTCACTGAGCTGCAGCTCGACCCCGGTCGGCCTCGACGACCCGGAGTCGACCAGGACGCCGGCCCGGATCGTGACTCCCGCGTCGACGAACGCCCGCTCGTACTGCTCCGCGAGCTCGGACGGCAGGAAGTTCGCGCCCACGACCTCGCCGGGGTGCACCAGCGTGACGGTGCAGCCGTTCTGGCTCAGCGCGGACGTCAGCTCCGACCCGATGAAGCCCGCGCCGACGACCGCGACGTGCGGTCCGCCCGCGGTCGCAGCACGCAGCCGTCGGTAGTGGTCGAGGGTCCGGAAGTAGATGACGCGCGCCGACGGCTCCAGCCGGGGCAGCTGCCGCGGGTGGCCGCCGGTCGCGATCAGCAGCCTGCCGTAGCCGAACGTTTCACCGGAGTCCGTCGTCACGGTCGTGCCGTCGACGTCGAGGCCCTGCGCCCGCACCCCCAAGTGCAGCGTCGCGTGCGTCTCGTCCTGGGTGTGCAGGGCGGAGTCCGCCTCGTTGTGGTTCGGGTCGGTCCAGAGCTTCTTGGACAGGTCCGGCCGCGGGAACGGGGCCGTCGGCTCCTCCCCCACGATGCCGATCGTGCCCGAGGCGTCGATCTCCCGGATGCCCTTCGCTGCGGCGTCGGCCGCCATGCCGCCGCCGATGATCAGGTAGTCGTA
>NZ_JAOPXQ010000248.1 GCF_025965075.1 Aeromicrobium sp. | reverse complement strand
GTGGTGTCGACCCGTCATTTCGACAGCTGGTGGAAGAAGACCAAGCTGCGCGACCCCGACCTCCTGACGTTCGACCCAGCGATGCTGCGTCATGACGTCGAGGGCGCCGACGAGGAGTTCCCTCACGAGTGGCGCTCCGAGGGCGAGACGTATCCGCTGACGTACGCCTTTGAGCCGGGCCTCGAGGACGACGGTGTCACGGTCGACCTGCCGGTCGAGCGGCTGCTGTCCGTCGACGACCGGGCGTTTGACTGGCACGTGCCCGGCCACCGCATCGAGCTGGTGACCGAGCTGATCCGATCACTGCCGAAACGGTTGCGGCGCGAGTTCGTGCCGGCCGGACAGTTCGCACCCCGCCTCGTCGAGGCCATGGACCCGTCCGCGCCCGACCTGAGCGACGAGCTCGCCCGCCAGATGCGACAGCTCAACGGCACGGTCGTCTCGCCGGACGACTTCGACTTCGCGGCCCTCCCGTCGCACCTGCGGGTGACGTTCCGCGTCGTCGACGGCGACGCCGAGCTGGCTCGCGGCAAGGACCTCGCCGTGCTGCGGGCAACACTCGCCGACCAGCTGCGCGCCGACCTGCACGAGGTGGCCCGCCAGGAGGAGCGCAGCGGACTGCGGGCCTGGGACGTCGGCACCATCCAGCCGACCATCACCGCGGGGCAGATCACGGGCTACCCGGCTCTCGTCGACGAGGGGACGTCGGTGGCACTGCGGGTGCTCGACAGCGCCGCCGAGCAGGCCGTCGCAATGGTCAAGGGGCAGGCGCGGCTGCTGTCGTTCTCGCTCGCCACGCCGGTGCCGCAGCTCGGACGCGCGCTCGACCTGCACGCCAAGCTGCTGCTGTCGACCGGTCCGCACGCCGACGCCGCGGCCGTCATCGAGGAGTGCTGGCTCGCGGCTCTCGACGCGCTGGTGGTGCGCCACGGTGGTCCGGTGTGGGAACCGGTTGACTTCACCCTGCTGCACGAGACCGTGCGCGCCGAGGCCTACGACGAGACCGAGCGCGCGGTCCAGTCGGTGCTGGCCACCCTCCGCGCGCTGGGCGACGTCGTCCCGCTGCCGAGCACCGAGGCCGGCGAGGACGTCCGCGTCCAGCTGTCGTGGCTGATCTACCCCGGATTCATCCGCGACGCCGGCGTCGACCAGCTGCGCCGCCTCCCGCTCTACCTGCAGGCCGCCCGTCGCCGCCTCGACGCGCCGCTGACCGCCGACCTCCTGGCCGCCCAAGACCTGGAGGCGCGGTTCCACGAGCGGACAGCCGGGCTCTCGAGCTGGGCGCGCCTGTCCCCCGAGATCAGGCACGTGCGGTGGGCACTGGAGGAGCTGCGGCTCGGCCTTCTCGCTCAGCACCTCCGCACGGCGTTCCCGGTGTCGGTCAAGCGCGTCACCGCCCTGGTCGACGCCCTCTGACCTGCCGGAGTCGGTGACGTTCGTCGCGCTGGCCTGAAGAGCCGACGTCCGGGCACAGGAGTTCCTGTGCCCGGACGAGGTCAGCCGCGCCGGTGGTGGGTTGTGGTCAGACGCCGAGCAGGTCGATCACGAACACGAGCGTCTTGCCGGACAGACGGTGTCCGCCGCCGGCCGCACCGTAGGCCAGCTCCGGCGGGCACACGAGCTGACGGCGTCCGCCGACCTTCATGCCCGGGATGCCCTGCTGCCAGCCGGCGATGAGCTGCGGGAGCGGGAACTTCGCCGACTGCCCGCGATCCCACGACGCGTCGAACTGCTCGCCGGTGTCGAACTCGACACCGACGTAGTGGACGTTGACGAGTCCGCCCGGGACGGCCTCGGGGCCGTCGCCGATGATGAGGTCTTTGATCTGGAGCTCGGTGGGCGCGGGGCCCTCGATGAAGTCGATTTCAGGCTTGTCAGTCATGCGTCCGATCCTTCCACACCGTGCCGCTGCCACAATGGTCAGATGCGCGCCACAGTCCTCCATGCCCCCCGCGACATCCGCCTCGACGACGTCCCCGCCCCCGAGCTCCAGGAGGACACCGACGCGATCGTCCGCGTCGTGGCTTCTTGCATCTGCGGCTCCGACCTGTGGCCCTACCGCGGCATCAAGGAGGTCACGAGCCCCGTGCGGATCGGGCACGAGTTCGTCGGCATCGTCGAGCAGGTCGGTGCGACCGTCTCGACGCTCAGCCCCGGTGACTTCGTCATCGCGCCGTTCACGTTCTCCGACAACGTCTGCCTGCTGTGCCAGCGTGGCGTGCACACGTCGTGCGTCAACGGCGGGTTCTGGGGCGCCAAGGACAAGCAGGGGCATGCCGTCGACGGCGGCCAGGGTGAGCTCGTGCGGGTGCCGTGGGCCGACGGCACCCTGGTCGTCACCCCGTCGCAGCCGTCCGAGGCGCTCGTCAGGCAGCTCCTGACCCTCTCGGACGTCTTCCCGACCGGGCACCACGCCGCGGTGTCCGCCGGCGTGACGGCCGGCAGCACCGTCGTGGTCGTCGGCGACGGCGCCGTCGGGCTCAGCGCTGTCCTGGCGGCCAAGCGCCTCGGCGCGGGACACATCGTCGCGATGTCCCGGCACGAGGACCGGCAGCGGATCGCCCTGGAGTTCGGCGCCGACCAGGTCGTCGAGGAGCGCGGCAAGGACGGCGCGGCGGTCGTGCGGGAGATCCTGGACGGGATCGGCGCGGACTTCGTGCTCGAGTGCGTCGGGACGGCGGACAGCATGAAGCAGGCGATGCTCTCGGCGCGCCCCGGCGGCCGGATCGGGTACGTCGGCGTGCCCCACGACGTCGAGCTCAACGTGCCGGCGATGTTCGCCCGCAACATCGGGCTGGCCGGCGGCGTCGCCCCGGTCCGCTCCTACATCGAGGAGCTGCTGCCCGAGGTCCTGGCCGGGACCGTCACCCCGGGCAGCGTCTTCGACCTCACCCTGCCGCTCGACCGGGTGGCCGACGGCTACCGGGCGATGGACGAGCGCACCGCGATCAAGACGATGCTGACAATCTGAACAGCTCGGCCGTGACGACCGCATCGAGGTTCAGCGACCCGTAGACGTGCGGGAACGGGAGCTCCTGGCCCGGTACGTCGTCGAGCCGCCACGACGACGTCAGCAGGTCGGTGTCGATCGTGAGCAGCCAGATCGGCTCGGTGACGTCACGGTAGTAGCGGGCGTGGACACCAGCGACCTGCTCGGCCTGGGAACAGTGGATGAACCCGACCTCCGCGAGGTCCATCCCGATCGTCGACACGGTGTACGTCCCGGAGGCCTGGAAGGCCTGCCACGCACCGTCGAGCGCCAGGTGGAAGATCTTCACAACAGCTTCTCGGCGCCCTCGTTGAGCCGGGTCAGGCTACGAGCGAAGGTCTCGACCTCGCCGGGCGTCCAGTCCTCCAGGATCGCCAGCAGCCGCTCGTGGCTCTTGCGGCGGTATGCCTCGAGGTCCGCCCGGGCCGACGGGGTCAGCACCAGCAGGTGCGCGCGGCCGTCGTCGGGGTCGGCCAGTCGGCTCAGGAGCCCGAGCTTCTCCAATGACGCGACGGCGCGGCTCGCGGTCGACTTGTGCACCCCGAGCTCCTCGGCGAGCTCCGACCCACGGATGCCGTCGGGCGCGTCGCAGATCGCGAGCAGGAACGTGAACATCCCGTAGTCGAGCTTGGGATGGATCTCCCCCAGGTGCCGCATGCTCCGTGCCCGGACCCGGCGGATGAACCGGGTCAGCTCGAAGTCGACGTCAAGCCCGGCCGGAAGTTCACTCGTCATGAGGTGAACCTTACTGAATGACGTGACACTCCCCCGTGATCGAGGGAGTGCCACGACAGGGTGTCCGACTAGCGCAGCTGCGAGGAGGTGAGGTTGAGCAGTCGCCGCGCCACGATGAGCTGCTGGATCTGCTGCGTCCCCTCGAAGATGTCGAGGATCTTGGAGTCCCTCGACCACTTCTCGATGAGCTCGTTCTCGCTGTAGCCGAGGGTGCCGGCCAGCTCGACACACCGCAGCGTGATCGCGTTGCCCACCCGACCGGCCTTGGCCTTGGCCATCGAGGCCTCCATCGAGTTGGGCTTGCGGTTGTCGGCGAGCCACGCGGCCTCGAGCGTCATGAGCAGCGCGGCCTCCCAGTCGGCCTCCATCGAGATGAAGGTCGCGGCGGCGTACGACTGCGCCTGGATCGGCCGGTCGTAGTCGATCACGACGCCGGCCTGCTCGAGCAGCTCCCGGGTGTCCTCGAGCGCCGCGCGGGCGCACCCGACGGCCATGCCCGCCACGAGGGGCCGGGTGTTGTCGAACGTCGCCAT
>NZ_JAOPXQ010000224.1 GCF_025965075.1 Aeromicrobium sp. | reverse complement strand
GGGTCGGCGAGCTGGACCGCCGTGACCTTGCCGCGGCGGACCGCGTTGGCGTACGACTGCGCCTTGGCGACGGCGTCGTCGACGGCGGCCTTGCGCACCTCGGCCTCGTAGCTGCGCCGGTTCTTGGTCGTGACGTCCCAGCCGATGCCGCCGATCTCGACGCCCTCGATCCCCGACCAGTAGTCGAGGAAGCCGCTGAGCCGCTCGAAGTCGGTGAACTCGGCACGGACCTGCACGCGAGCGACGTGGACCATGTCGCCGCGCTCGCCGTCGCCGACCCACGGCCGGTGACTGAAGACACGCACCTGGTCGCTCGACCAGGTCTGCACCGCCTGCAGCCCCACGAGGTCCTTGAGCTGGCCGGCCAGGGGCTCCTGGATCGCCACGGCGTCGGTGAACACCTGGCGCTTGTCGGAGCCCTCGATCGCGGCCGCCAGCGTCACGGTCGCGCGCTCCGCCGGGTGGTGCTGCTCGGCCGTGCCGCGGACCGTGATCTCGAGCGTCATGCCGTCATCCTGCCCGAAGGTCGGCTATTGTTCAGATAGTCACATTATCTGAACAAGGAGCGCCCATGCCCGGGACCGTCCACGACGCCGTGATCGTCGGTGCAGGCTTCGGCGGCATCGGCGCCGCGATCCAGCTGCACCGCCTCGGCCTGCACGACCTGCTGATCCTCGAGCGCGAGTCGGACCTCGGCGGCACGTGGCACGTCAACCGCTACCCCGGCCTGGCGGTCGACATCCCGTCGTCGACGTACTCGTACTCGTTCGAGCCCAATCCGTACTGGTCCCGCCTCTACGCGCCGGGCGCCGAGCTCAAGCAGTACGCGGCCCACGTCGCGCACAAGTACGACGTCCGCCGCCACATGCGCTTCGACACCGTCGTCGAGGGCGCCGTGTGGGACGAGGACCGCAGCCACTGGTCCGTCGGCATCGCCGGCGGCGAGCGGGTCCACGCCCGGCTCCTGCTGACCGCGACGGGCTTCCTGTCTCAGCCCCGGCTGCCGGACATCGAGGGGATCGAGTCGTTCGCCGGCGCGGTCGTGCACACGACGCAGTGGGACGACGACCTCGACCTCGACGGGCGCCGGGCCGCGGTGATCGGCACGGGCGCGACCGCGGTGCAGCTGATCCCCGAGATCGCGCCACGGCTGGCCGCGCTCACGGTGTTCCAGCGCACCGCCATCTGGGTCACGCCCAAGCAGGACGGTGCGGTCCCGCGGTGGCTGCAGCGGCTGTACGCCCGTGCGCCCCTGACGCAGCGCCTCGTCCGAACCGTCGGGTCGGGGATCCTCGAGGCGATCATGGTCAGCGGCGTGCTGCGCTATCGCCGGGCCAAGGCGCTCAACCGCGGCGTCGAGAAGCTCGCGCTGCGCCACCTGCGCCGCCAGGTCGACGATCCCGCGACCCGGGAGCAGCTGACGCCGGACTACTCGTTCGGCTGCAAGCGGCCGACGTTCTCCAACACGTACTTCCCGACCTTCAACCGGCCCCACGTGCGTCTCGAGACGACCCCCATCGCCAGGATCGAGCCCGACGCGATCGTCACGACCGACGGCGGTCGGACCGAGATCGACACCCTGGTGCTGGCGACGGGGTTCAACCTGTGGGACACCAACTTCCCGGCGTTCGAGGTCATCGGGCGCGGCGGGGTCGACCTCGGGAAGTTCTGGCGCGAGCGCCGCTTCCAGGCGTACGAGGGCGTCGCCGTGCCGGGATTCCCCAACTTCATCTCGCTCAACAGCCCGTACTCCTACTCCGGGTTGTCCTACTTCACGACGATCGAGTCGCAGATGCTGCACATGGACCGGCTGCTGTCGGAGGTCGCGCGGCGAGGCGCGACGACGTTCGAGGTCACCGAGCGGGCCAACACCGCGTTCTTGGACCGGATGACCGCCAACCTGACCGACTCGGTGTTCGTGCAGGGCAGCTGCGCGACGTCGCGGAGCTACTACTTCAACCAGCACGGCGAGGCCACGTTGCTGCGCCCGACCTCGACGCTCAACGCGTTCCGCGAGGCACGGTCGTTCCCACTCGAGGACTACGTGTACGCCTAGCGACCGCCCGGGGACGCTAGGCGCTGCGGAGCCGGGCGCCGTCCAGCGGCACGAGCTCGGTGCGGGTCGCCGGCACGATCTCGTGGCCCTCGTCGCAGACCAGGTGCGCGTGGACCGGGGCGCCGCAGTCGCGGTGCCGGATCTGCATCGGGGGGCCGTCCTGGCCCGCGCGGTGGCGGTCGCCCCAGTCCATCAGCGCGATCATGACGACCCGCAGGTCGCGGCCGGCGGGCGTCAGGACGTACTCGTGCCGGGTGCGCTCGCCCGGCACCGCGACCGGCCGCCGCACGGCCAGGCCCTCGTCGACCAGCAGCGCGAGCCGCTTGGTCAGCACGTCCCGGGCGATGCCGAGGTGGGCCTGCAGCGCGTCGAACCGACGCACGCCGTTGAACAGGTCACGGACCACGAGGACCGCCCAGCGGTCGCCCAGGACCTGCGCCGTGCGCGCGATGGAGCAGCTCGTCGAGTCATAGTCGGACCAGGTCACGTGCGTCACCTCTGAGTTTGGATGGCAGACTTAGATGCTACGGTATCCGGATCCGCACCGAAAGAGGCCGCCATGACCGAGCTGACGCAGCAGAGCAAGACCATCACGTGGGTCGACCCCCGGCCGCAGGCGCTGCAGGCGTTGACCATGAGCGGGCTCGACTACCTCCAGGCCATGGTCGACGGCACGATCCCGCCCCCGCCGATCGCGAGCCACATCAACCTCGAGATCGTCGAGGTCTCCACCGGCACCGCGGTCATGGCCGCGGTGCCGGACGAGTCGCACTACAACCCCATCGGCTCGGTCCACGGCGGCTTCTTCGCGACGCTGCTCGACTCGGTGTGCGGCTGCGCGGTGCAGACGACGCTGCCGGTCGGCACGGCGTACACCTCGCTCGACCTCAACGTGAGCTTCCTGCGCGGCATCTCGAGCGACACGGGCCGCGTCGTCGCGACCGGCCGGGTCACCAAGCCCGGGTCGCGGGCGGCGTTCGTCGAGGCCGACATCAAGGACGCACAGGGGCGCCTGCTGGCGACCGCGACGTCGACGTGCCTGGTCATCACGCCCTGAGAACCGGCCGGAAGCCCGGCAAAACCTGAGGATTCCCTCGGATAGCATGGGGCGGGTGGTCACCCTCGACGATCTCCAGGTCCGCTCCCTCGGCGCGAGCACGCTCGACAGCCCCCTCGCCCTGTACGTCGGTGGTCGCGAGACCAACGAGTACTACGTCGGCGAGACCGACCGGATCCTGTACGACGACACGCTCGAGCTGATCGCGGCGCGCGGCGTCCCGCTGGCCGAGCTGCCGACGTTCGAGGCGGGCGGACCGCGGCGACGGATCTTCTTCGACCCCGCCACGACCCGGGTCGGCGTCGTGACGTGCGGCGGGCTCTGCCCGGGCCTCAACGACGTCATCCGGGCCATCGTGCTGGAGCTGCACACGCACTACGGCGTCCGCGACGTCGTCGGCTTCCAGCACGGCTACGCCGGCCTGATCGAGGCCAACGGCCACGACGTCGTGACGCTGACGCCGGAGTACGTCTCTCGGATCAACGAGCGCGGCGGCACGATCCTGGGCTCCTCGCGCGGGGCGCAGGACCCCGTCGCGATCGTGGACCGGCTCGTCGAGGTCGGCATCGACATCCTCATGGTCATCGGCGGCGACGGCTCGATGCGCGGCGCCCACGACATCGGCACCGAGATCGAGCGCCGCGGGCTGTCGATCGGGATCGTCGGCGTCCCCAAGACGATCGACAACGACATCCCGCACATCGGGCAGAGCTTCGGCTTCTCGACGGCGTTCGCCAAGGCCGCCGAGTCGATCAAGGCCGCGCGGGTCGAGGTCGAGGCGGCCGTCGGCGGCGTCGGGATCGTCAAGGTCATGGGCCGACACGCCGGCTTCATCGCCTGCTACGCCGCGCTGGCCAACCACGACGCCGACTTCGTCCTGATCCCGGAGGTCGACTTCTCACTCGACGGGGACAACGGCCTGCTGGCGCTGCTGGCCGCGCGCGTCGCGGAGAAGGGCAGCGCCGTCATCGTCCTGGCGGAGGGCGCCGGCCAGGACCTGATCCCGGCGAGCGATCGTACCGACGCCAGCGGCAACGCGGTCCTCGGCGACATCGCGGGCTTCCTGCGCGAGCAGATCGGCAAGGACTTCGCCAACCGCGCCCAGCCGCTCACGATGCGCTACTTCAACCCCGGCTACGCGATCCGGTCGGTCCCCGCCGACGCCTCCGACTCGGTCTACTGCGCCCGCCTGGCGCAGACCGCGGTCCACGCCGCGATGGCCGGGCGTACCGACATGGTCGTCGGGCGCCGGCGACACCGCTTCGTCAACGTCCCGATCCCGTTCGTCACGGCCGGGTCGCACAGCGTCTCCCCCGACGGCGACCTGTGGCTGTCGGTGCTGGAGAGCACCGCCCAGCCGTTCTTCATGGGCTGAGGTTCCGGACCCGCTCACATGGTGAGACAGGGTGCCCAATCTGCGGGAGGCTGGCAGGCTCGGGACACAGACCTTCGTACCCCAGGAGACACCATGAGCGACAACTGGTCATTCGAGACCAAGCAGATCCACGCGGGTCAGGTGCCCGACCCGACGACCGGAGCCCGGGCGCTGCCGATCTACCAGACGACGTCCTACCAGTTCCGCGACACGCAGCACGCTGCCGACCTGTTCAGCCTGGCCGAGCCCGGCAACATCTACACCCGCATCATGAACCCGACGCAGGACACCGTCGAGCAGCGCCTCGCCGCGCTCGAGGGTGGCATCGGGGCGCTGCTGTTCGCCTCCGGCCAGGCCGCCACGACCGGCGCCCTGACGAACGTCGCCGAGGCCGGCGACCACATCGTCGCCTCCGCGAGCCTCTACGGCGGCACCGACAGCCTGCTGCGCCACACGTTCCCCAAGCTCGGCATCACCGTGACCTTCGTCGAGGACAGCAACAACCCCGACGCCTGGCGCGCGGCCGCGCAGGACAACACCAAGGCATTCTTCGGCGAGACGATCGGCAACCCCAAGGGCGACATCCTGGACCTCGAGGCCATCTCGACGGTCGCCAAGGAGGTCGGCGTGCCGTTCATCGTCGACAACACCGTCGCGACGCCGTTCCTGCTCAACCCGCTGAAGCACGGCGTCGACACCGTCGTGCACTCCGCGACGAAGTACATCGGCGGACACGGCACCACGGTCGCCGGCGTCGTCATCGACGGCGGCACGTTCGACTACGCCGCGCACGGCGACAAGTTCCCCGGCTTCACGACCCCCGACGCCAGCTATCACGGCCTGGTCTTCGCCGACGCGCTCGGACCGGCCGCGTTCATCGCCAAGCTGCGGGTCCAGTACCTGCGCAACATCGGGGCCGCGATCAGCCCGTTCAGCGCGTTCCTGCTGGCCCAGGGCCTCGAGACACTGAGCCTGCGCATCGAGCGCCACGTCGAGAACACCCGCAAGGTGGCCGCGTGGCTCGAGGCGCGTGAGGACGTCGCGAAGGTCACCTGGGCCTCGCTCGACAGCAGCCCCTACAAGGCGCTCGCCGACAAGTACGTCCCCCAGGGCTCCGGAGCCGTGCTGACGTTCGAGCTGTCCGGTGGGGTCGAGGCCGGCAAGGCGTTCATCGACGCGCTCGAGCTGTTCAGCCACGTCGCCAACATCGGTGACGTCCGCAGCCTCGCGATCCACCCGGCCAGCACGACGCACTCGCAGGGCACGCCCGAGGAGCACGCCGCGACCGGCGTGACGCCCGGGCTCGTGCGCCTCGCTGTGGGCCTGGAGCACATCGACGACATCCTCGCCGATCTCGACGCCGGACTCCGCGCGGCCAAGTGACACTCAGCGCGGCCATCGATCCCTCTCTCGTCACGGGTGCGTGGCGGGAGGGGGATCCTGCCGGTTCCCGGGCGTTCGAGGACCTCGGCGACCTGGTCCTCGAGTCGGGCGTGACGCTGCCGGACGTCCAGCTGGCCTACGAGACCTGGGGGACGTACGACGGCTCCAACGCGGTCCTGGTCCTGCACGCCCTGACGGGTGACAGCCACGTGCACGGACCGGCCGGGCCGGGTCACCCGACGCCGGGCTGGTGGGACGCGGTCGTCGGGCCGGGCGAGGCGATCGACACCGACCGGTTCTTCGTCGTGGCCGCCAACATCCTCGGCGGGTGCCAGGGGTCGACCGGACCCGCATCGCGGGACCCCGACGGCTTCCAGTGGGGCGGGTCGTTCCCGGCCCTGACGGTGCGCGACCAGGTGCGTGCCGAGGTCGCCCTGGCCGACCGGCTCGGCATCCCCCGCTGGCGGGGCGTCATCGGCGGGTCGGCGGGCGGGATGCGGGCCCTGGAGTGGGCGATCGAGCACCCCGAGCGGGTCGAGCGGCTGTTCCTGCTCGCGACCTGTGCGGCGGCGTCCGCCGACCAGATCGCGCTGACCTCGACGCAGATCGACGCGATCCGCGCCGACGCGGCGTACTTCGACGGGGACTACTACGACGGGCCGCAGGGGCCGTCGGCCGGACTCGACCTGGCCCGGCGCATCGCGCACATCAGCTATCGCAGCGAGGCCGAGCTGGCCGAGCGCTTCGGCCGCGAGGTCCAGCCCGACGGCCGCTACGCCGTCGAGTCCTACCTCCAGCACCACGGGGCCAAGCTCGTGAGCCGCTTCGACGCCAACTCGTACGTCGTGCTGAGCGCGGCGATGAGCAGTCACGACGTGGGCCGCGGCCGCGGCGGCACCGAGGCGGCGCTCGCGCGGATCACCGCGCGTACCGTCGTCGCGGGGATCGACTCGGACCGGCTCTATCCCCTGCACCAGCAGCAGGAGCTCGCGGACGGGATCGCCGGCTCCGGACCGCTCGCGGTCGTCGCGTCGCCCCACGGCCACGACGGCTTCCTCGTCGAGTCCGACCAGGTCGGCACCCTCGCCCGCACCCTCCTCACCTGACCCCCCACCCCGGTGACGCGTGGGTTGCGCCCGGTGAGGAGCGACGTAGTGCGCGCGTCACCGGGCGCAACCCACTCCTCACCGGGTGCAACCCACGCGTCACCTTGGGGTGGGCCTGGCGGAGGTCAGGAGAGGTGGTGGACCTCCTGCTGGGCGTAGACCGGGGTCGGGATGCCCTCGTAGCGCGCCTTGAGCTGCAGCGCGAGGTAGAGCGAGTAGTGCCGTGACTGGTGCAGGTTGCCACCGTGCATCCACAGGTTGTCGACCTGCGTCGGCTTCCACATGTTGCGCTGCTCGCCCTCCCACGGACCGGGGTCCTTGGTCGTGTCCGAGCCGAGCCCCCAGCACTTGCCGACCCGGTCGGCGGTCTCCTGGTCGATGACGTCGGCGATCCAGCCGTTCATCGAGCCGTAGCCCGTCGCGTAGACCACGAGGTCCGCCTCGAGCTCCGTGCCGTCCGCGAGCACGACCGAGGTCTCGGTGAGGTGGTCGACCTGGCCGTGCGCGAGCTTGACCTCCCCGTCGGCGACGAGCTCGGCGGCGCCGACGTCGATGTAGTAGCCCGAGCCGCGGCGCAGGTACTTCATGAACAGGCCCGACCCGTCGTCCCCCCAGTCGTGGTCGAAGCCCGCCGCCTCGAGTCGCTCGTAGAAGTCGCGGTCCCGCTCGGCCATCTGCTGGTAGAGCGGGATCTGGAACTCGTGCATGATCCGGTAGGGCAGCGACGCGAAGATCATGTCGGCCTTGTCGGTCGTGACCCCCGACTCGACGGCCCGCTCGGAGTAGAGGTCACCCAGGCCGATGTCCATCAGCGACGCGGACTTCACGATGTGCGTCGACGAGCGCTGCACCATCGTCACGTCGGCGTCGTTCTCCCACAGCGCGCCGCAGATGTCGAAGGCCGAGTTGTTGGACCCGATGACGACGACCTTCTTGCCGGCGTACGCCTCGGGGCCCGGGTGCTGGCTCGAGTGCTGCTGCTCACCCTTGAACACGTCCATGCCGGGCAGCTCGGGCAGGTTGGGCTTGCCCGACATCCCGGTCGCGAACACGAGCTGCGTCGGCCGGAGCTCGACCGACTCGCCGTCCCGGTCGACCGTGACGCTCCAGGCCCCGGCGGCCTCGTCGTACGTCGCCCCGCGGACCGTCGAGCGCGACCAGTACGGCACCTCCATGACCCGGGTGTACATCTCGAGCCAGTCCCCGATCTTGTCCTTCGGCGCGAACACCGGCCAGTTCTTGGGGAACGGCAGGTAGGGCAGGTGGTCGTACCAGACCGGGTCGTGCAGACACAGGCTCTTGTAGCGCGAGCGCCACTGGTCACCCGGCCGGTCGTGACGGTCGATGACCAGCGCCGGCACGCCCAGCTGACGCAGTCGCGCGCCGAGGGCGATGCCGCCCTGCCCACCGCCGATCACGACGACGTACGGCTGGGTGCCGTAGCCCAGGTCGGCCTGCTCGGCGGCGCGCTCCTCCTTCCATGACGAGCGCCCCTTGGACAGCTCGTGGCTGACGCCCTGCGGACGCCGCTCGCCGAGGTTCTCCTCGTGGCCCTTGAGCTCGCGCAGGCTCGTCAAGAGGGTCCACGCCTCGTCACCCTTGAGGCGCAGGTGCCCCTTGGCCCGGCCGGTCGCGGTCTCGAACTCGATCCACGCCTCGGTGACGCCGTCGGCCTCGGTCGGCGTCTCGGTCGTCACGAACCGCGTCGGATCGGTGTCGGCGAGCCGCTCGCCGAGCAGGTCGGCCACGCCGTCCCGACCCTCGACCGTGGCGATGTTCCACGTGAACGCGACGAGGTCGCGCCAATAGCTGTCGATCGCGAACAACGCCGCCGCGGCCTCGACGTCTCGGGCCGCCAGCGCGTGCTCGAAGGTCGCGAGCCAGTGGTCGACCCGCTCCTGCGGGGTACGCGCGGCGGTTCCGCGCTCGATGGTCTGAGTCATGGTCGACTCTCTCCGTTCCTCGGGTGTGATCCACAGCACATCGCACCTGTCCGGGCGGCGACAGAGTTGCAGGAGGTTGCAACGGGACCGCAACCGCGGCGCCCGCACGATGAGACATGTCCGCCGACCGACAGGCCCCGTACGACGGGAACGACCGGACCCGGGCGACCCACGCGACCCGGGAGGCCGTGCTGGAGGACCAGCGCCCCTCGGGCCCGATCCGCTCGGTGATCCGGGCCTCGTGGCGGCGCATGCGCGCGCAGGGCATGAGCCCGGCCGGGGCACCCGAGATCGCCCCGCTGGCCAGTGACGAGCTGCTCCGCCGGCGCGAGGTCAGCGGGCTCCGTCCGCTGATGCCGCTGCTGCGGCAGCACCTGCTCCCAGCGTGCGAGGCGACGGGACAGCTCATGGTCGTGGCCGACACCGAGGGCCGGGTCCTGTGGCGCGAGGGCCAGCCCGGGGTGCTGCGGCACGCCGACCGGCTGGGCTTCGTCGGCGGGTCGGCGTGGACCGAGGGCAACGTCGGGACCAACGCGATCGGCACGACCCTGGTGACCGAGGCGCCGGTGCACATCCATGCCGCCGAGCACTTCGCCGAGTCGCACACACCATGGACGTGCGCCGCCGCACCGCTGCGCGACCCGGCGACCGGGCGCGTCCTGGGCGTCGTCGACCTGAGCGGGCCGGCGCACACGGTGCACGCCGGCACGTTGTCGATGGTGACCCTCGCCGCCCGCCTGGCCGAGCTCGAGATCCGGTCGGCGGCGCAGGAGCGCCTGCAGGCCCTGCGGTCGATCGCGGCCCCGGTCCTGGCCCGCCTCGGCGGCCGCGCGCTGGTCGTGTCGGCGGAGGGCACGACGGCCGCCGCCACGGGATTCGTGCCACCGGACCGGGTCGCCCTGCCGGCGGGCTTCATCGGCGGGGACGCCTGGGTCGCCGGCTTCGGCCTCGTCTCGTCCGAGCCGCTTCCGGGCGGCTGGCTGCTGCGGCTCGTCGACGACAACGCGGCGGAATTCCCGACCGAGGTCACGTTGGACCTGTCGGCCGGCGCCCCGACCGTCACGCTGTACGCCGCGGGGGTCCGGTGGACCCACGACCTCTCGCCCCGGCACGGCGAGATCCTGCTGGCCCTTCTGCTCCACCCCCGGGGCCGGTCGGCGTCCGAGCTGGCGGAGGACCTGTTCGGGGACCCGGCCCGGACCGTGACCGTACGTGCCGAGGTGTCCCGCCTCCGCAAGGTCATGGGGTCCGTCATCGGCCACCGCCCCTATCGCATCGCCCCCGACGTGCGGGCGACGCTCGTCGAGCCGGTCGACCGCGCCGCGGTCCTCATGGGGTCCAGCGCCCCGGTCGTCAGCCGCTGGCGCAATGCCGTCACGCCGGCGACCGGTGACCCGTCAGTGGGTAGGAAGTGACCCGTCAGCGGTGGGCGTGGTCGGGGTGGTGGCGGCGTCCCGCTGGAGCTCACGGCGGGCGACGACGTTCGTCATGACCGAGATGGCCGACCACACGACCAGCACCAGCACGGGGCGGAGCAGCTGCTCGCCACCGAAGTACGCCACGTTCGTCCCGGCGATCAACGCCGCCCCGTGCGGCATCCACGGCGTGATCGAGGCCCACGGCTCGGGGAGGAGAAGCGGGTGCACCAGGGTCACCAGCGGGGCTGCCGCCAGGACCAGCACGGTCGTCGCGACGCCGATGCCGTAGACCCCGAACAGGCTCTCGAGCGCCAGCATCGTCGTCGCGCCGGCCAGCACCGTCAGCCCGGTGACCAGCCACCAGAGCGCGAAGGGCGCGTCGTAGTAGCCGGCCGCCGCCGCTGCCATCACCCCACCGGCCACGACGGCCACCGCGGTGTTGACCAGGAGCCGCCGGACGCCGCGGGCCAGCGTCGGCGCCCGCGGGCCCTGGTGCCACGTGATGACGACCGCCGACAGCAGGCCGACCAGCAGGCCGAGCCCGGTGAGCGCGTAGACGTACCGGCGGTCCCCGTCGCCGCTGCGCGCCGGCACCAGGTCCCGGACCCGCACGGTCCGTCCGTACGAGGCCTCCACCGCGGCGATCTGGCGCCGCACGACCCGGTTGAGCCGCGTGCCGTTGGCCCCCGCGACGTACACCGTGTCGGTGTCGCGGCGCAGGTCGACGACGATCGCCGCGACGCTGCGTCCCGTGCGGACGCGCTCGAGCGCGACGGTCCGCGACGAGAGCGCGACCGCGTCGACGGGTCGCCCCGGCAGGGCGTTGACCCGGTCGACGACCGTCGTGCCGACGACGGGTGGGGCGACGACGCTGACCGGTGCGGCGTGCGTGTCGTCGTCAGGGCCGTCCAGCGCGAGCGTCACGACGACGACCAGCTGCAGCAGGCCCAGCAGCACGGCTGCGGTGAGCTGGCGTCCCCTCATGGGCACCGAACCTACGCGGGTGTGGAAGCGTGGGCCGCATGAGCATCCAGCGCGTGCCGTGGCGGTGGCGCGTCGCGCTCGTGACCTTGCCCGCCGCGGCGGTGATGTTCACCGCGATCTCGCTCGCGTCCCCGCCCCGGGATCCGTCGGTCGCCGACGTCCCGCGGGCCTCCGAGACGCAGTGCCTGCCGATCACCCCGCTGACCTCGGTGGGCGATCTCAACACGCTGACTTCCAAGCTGCGCGGGGACGCCGGCTTCCAGGGCGCGGACGTCGGTGCCGATGTCACGCTGCAGGACGGCCGGCGCCTGTGGGTCTTCGGCGACACGCTTCGAGCGGCCTCGTTCGCGGGGCAGCGGTTCGTCCGCAACTCGATGCTGGTGTTCACCGACCGCTGTGCCGACATCGTGCTGCCGGCCGATCACGGCGCCCTCATCCCCGACCGTGACGACGGGGTCGGATACTGGCCGATGTCGATCGCAAAGGTCGAGAAGAAGGGCTACGACCTCGTCGGGGTCGCGTCACAGCGGGTGCGCGGGGCCGCCCAGCCCGACGGTGCCGCCGCCTTCGAGAACCTCGGCCCGGCGATCGCCCTGTTCATCGTCCGCCGCGGCGAGACCCCGCAGCTGCTGCAGGTCAAGGACATCGGCCCGGACTCGGAGGATCCCGGTCGGACGACGTGGGGTGCGGCGACGACGGTCGAGGACGGCTGGGTGTACGTCTACGGCACTGCGACCCCCGGCGAGGACCTCGTCTTCGGCTTCTCCCTGGAGGTGGCCCGGGTCCGCCCCGACGACATCCTCGACCCGAGGCGCTGGCGCTTCTGGGACGGGAGCACCTGGCAGTCCCAGGCGGCCCGGGCGGCGACGCTGATCCCGGCCCAGGGCGGCGTCTCCCAGACGCTCAGCGTCTTCGAGCAGCGCGGCCGGTGGTATGCCGTCAGCAAGCGCGACGAGTTCCTCGGCTCGGACCTCGTGGTGTGGTCGTCACCGGGACCCACGGGACCGTTCGTCGCCGGCCCCGTCGTCGCGAAGATCCCGTCCGACCAGGAGACCGGGACGCTGCGCTACATGCCGCTGGCGCACCCCGACCTGCTGCCCAAGCAGGGCACCGTCGTCGTCTCGTTCAGCCAGAACAACACCGACGTCGGCAAGATCGACGACAACCCGTTCCTCTACCGCCCCCGCTTCCTGCGCATCGACCTCCCCCGCTGACGCGTGGGTTGCACCCGCTGAGGAGTGGGTTGCACCCGCTGAGGAGTGGGTTACGCCCGGTGGGGAGTGGGTTGCGCCCGGCGCAACCCGCGCGTCACTGTCCCTAACCCACGCGTCACTGGGCGCAACCCACGCGTCACCAGGGGTGGGGGTCAGACCATGCGGCGGACGATGCCGAGCGGCGCGTGCTTCATGACCTGGCCGATCGGCGCCCACGGCCAGGACGGCACGGCGGCGTCGACGACCTCGGCCTCGATCTTCTTCACCAGCGCCCGGCAGCCGGTCTCGGTGTCCACCATCATCCGGGTCTCCTGCTGGACTCCCTCGTTCATTTCCGAGGCGATGTAACCGGGGTAGAGCGTCGTGACCTTGATGTCGACACCCTTGCGCCCGATCAGGTCCGAGCGGATGCCCTCCGCGATCATCGCGATGCCGGCCTTCGTTGCGGCGTACGTCGTCATGGACGACGGCATCCCGCGCATCGCCGACATCGAGGAGATCACGACGAGGTGACCGGCCTTGCGCTCGTAGAAGTGCTCCATCGCGGCCTCGCACTGCGCCAGCGCTGCGATGAAGTTGGTCTCGGCGGTCTCCTTGTTGGCCTGGAACTTGCCGGTGCCGATCCGGCCCCCCTTGCCGAGTCCCGCATTGACGATGACCCGGTCGAGACCACCGAGGTCGGCGATCGCCTGCTTGAAGACCCGGAACACCGCGTCGTGGTCGTTGACGTCCAGGGCGTGGACCGCGACCTCGATGTCGGGGTGGGCCGCGAGCAGCTCGTAGCGCAGCGCCTCGAGCCGGTCGACCCGGCGGGCGGTCAGTGCGAGGTGGTGACCCTTCGCGGCGAGGATGCGGGCCATGCCGGCGCCGAGCCCCGAGCTCGCGCCGGTGATGAGGACGTTCTTGCGCATGTCAGTCTCCCTTGGACATTCTGGTCGAGGCCTTGGCCATCATCCGGTAGTAGAGCGGGCGGGCGAAACGCTTCGCGGCGTAGGCCACCTTGCCGTTCCGGTCGGTCAGGATCAGGTGCCGGCCCTTCTCGACACCGGCCAGCACGACCGCCGCGATGTCGTCGGCCGAGACCGGCGAACGGTCGATGAGCTTGGCGGCCATCCGCTGCGACGCCTCGTCCTTGCCGCGCAGCGACTCGGTCAGGTTGGTCCGGAAGAACGTCGGACACACGACCGAGACGTCCACGCCGTACGGCTTGAGCTCGTGGAACAGCGTCTCGCTGAGCGCTACCACCGCGGCCTTGACCGCGTTGTACTCGCTCATCCGGGCCGGGTGGACCAGTCCCGCGGCGGATGCCGTGTTGACGATGTGGCCGCTGCCCTGCGCCTTCAGCATCGGGGTGAACGTCCGGCAGCCGCGCACGACGCCGAGCAGGTTGATGTCGACGATCCACTGCCACTGGTCCAGCTCGGACAGCTCGATGCGACCGCCCGCGGCGACGCCGGCGTTGTTGAACAGGTGGTCGAGCCCGTCCCACTCCCCGACGACCCAGTCGTGCGCCGTCGCCCAGTCGACGTCCCGCGTGACGTCGAGCGTCCGGTAGGTGACGTCGAGCGCGGCGAGCGAGGACGGTCGGTCGGCGTGCACGTCGGTCGCGAGCACCCGGCACCCACGCTCGACGAGTCGGTGGACGAGGGCCAGCCCGAGGCCGGAGGCTGCTCCGGTGACCAGGACGCGGGACTGCGGGGCGATCTTCACCGTTCGGATACTACCGGTATCCGAACCGCGAGACCCGTTGACCTAGCGGAACGTCACCATGTCCCGCGGCAGGTGGACGTGCTCGTTGAACGCCAGCAGGCGAGGCCCCGACTGCCCGACGATGACGGTCGTGACGCCGGCGTTGACCACGACGTCGTTGAGCCGCTGGAACAGCGAGTCGTCACCGGCCAGCAGGTGCGACACGACCTGCGCGACGGGCCCGCCGGACGTGAAGACCGCGACGGTACGCCCGGAGGTCGCCCGCTTGGCCACCGCGTCGAACGCCGCGCGGACCCGGTCCCGGAAGTCCACGTACGTCTCGCCGTCGGCGTGGTCACCGGCCATCCATCCGTCGATCGCGCCGTTGAGCACGACCTGGAACGCCTTGGCGTCGACGTGCACCGCGTCGGGGTCGTGCGCCCGGGCGAGCGCGACGTGGTCGTACTCGTCCCAGCCGGCATCGACGTCGTAGCCGTCACCCTCCCCGCACGCGTCGATCGTGGCGATCGCGGTCTGGGCGTGTCGCTTCATCCCCCCGGCGACCGCCTCGGTCGGGGACCAGCCGGACGCCTCCCACGACGTGCCGAGCGCCGTGGACTGACGGACGCCGAGCTCGGACAGCTGGTCGTAGTCCGCCGCCCCCCACGAGGCCTGGCCGTGCCGGATGAGGTGGATCGATCCCATCCCCGGAGCCTAGCCGGGCCGGGACAGCACGAGGCGGGCCGACCATCCGCAGAGGTGGCCGACCCGCCGGTCGTGGGTGTTGAACTACTTGGCCGCGGGCGGCATGAGGACCGAGTCGATCAGGTAGACCGTGGCGTTGGCGGTCTTGACGCCACCACAGATGACCGTGGCCTGGCCGTCGCCGACGTCGATCGAGTCGCCCGAGCCGGAGACCGTGAGCTCCTCGCCGTTGACGGTCTTGAACGAGCCGTCGATGTCGGCGGGCGCGATCTGGCCGGGGATGACGTGGTAGGTCAGGATGCTGGACAGCGTGGCGCCGCCCTTCTCCTCCGAGACGGCCTTGACGGTCTTGGCAGGCAGCTTGGCGAAGGCCTCGTCGACCGGCGCGAAGACCGTGAACTCGTCACCGTTGAGCGTGTCGACCAGGTCGACGTCGGGGTTGAGCTTGCCACTGACGGCCGCGACGAGGGTCTTGAGCAGCGGGTTGTTGCTGGCAGCCGTGGCGACCGGGTCCTTCGACATGCCGCTGACCGAGCCCTTGCCGTCGGGGACGGCCTTGGCGTAGTCGGCGCAGCCCGGGCCGACGAGGTCGGCGGCCGGGTCGTCCATGGGTGCGGCCGAGGAGGTCTCCTCGGCGGGGGCCGAGGCGCCCTCGCTGTCGCTCGAGCCACACGCAGCCGTGAACAGGGACAGCGACGCGACCGCCGCGACGGCGAAGCTCTTGGTGGAAGTACGCATTGAATTTCTCCTTGTGGGTGGGTGTCGTGCTACTCGACGCGAAACTGGACGCTGTGCCAGCCGGTCGTCCCGTTCGGGCGAATGCGTGCCCGCTCGGAAGTCTGTGTCGTGCCGTCCTTGTCGGTGGCGCGGATCGTGAGCTGGTGGTTGCCGGGGGTGGCGTCGCGCCACTCGTAGCTCCACTGCCGCCAGGTCTCGACGGTGTCCTCGGGGGCGAGGTCCGCCTCGACCCAGTCGCCCTTGTCGAGGCTGACCTCGACCTTGGCGATGCCGACGGTCTGCGCCCAGGCGACGCCGCCGAAGCGGACCCGGTCCTGGGGGAACGCCTGGAAAGACGTCGGGACGTCGATCCGGGACGAGAACTTGATGGGCGCGAGCGCCGTGTAGTCCCGCGTCGTCCAGTAGCCCTTGAAGTCCGCGAACCGCGTGACCTCGATGTCGGTCAGCCACTTGGTGGCGGACACGAAGCCGTACAGGCCGGGGATCACGAGCCGCGCCGGGAAGCCGTGGGCCAGCGGGAGGGGCTCGCCGTTCATCCCGATCGCGACCATCGCGTTGCGGTCGTCCGTCACGGTCTCGAGCGGGCTGCCGGCGGTCCAGCGGTCGGCGCTGGTGGACTTGATCGCGTCGGCGCCGGGCTGCACGCCGGCCATCTCCAGCAGCGTCGCGGTACGCACGCCGAGCCACAGGGCGTTGCCGACGTACGGTCCGCCGACCTCGTTGGAGACGCAGGTCAGGGTGACCCGGTGCTCCTCGAGCGACATCTGCATGAGATCGCGGTAGGACAGGTTGAGCTCGCGGTCGACCATGCCGTGGATCCGCAGGTTCCAGCCCTCGGCCGGCACGTCGGGGATGCGCAGAGCGGTGTCGACCCGGTAGAAGTCGCGGTTGGGGGTCACCAACTCGCTGACGCCCTTGACGTCGACCTGCGCCCCGGACGGGACGGCGGGGGCGGGACTCGCGGCACCCGGCAGGCGGATGCCGGCACGGGAGGCGGCCGCCGCGGCGGTGCCGAACGCCCGGCCGACGACGCCGCCGACCACGACGAGCGCCGAGACGCCGACCGCCGCCTTGAGGAAGCCGCGGCGGCCCAGGCCGAGGGGGTGTGCGGCGGCTGCGGCCTCACGCTCCCGGAGGTTGGCGAGCAGGAGCAGCAGCGCGCCCAGGCTGACGACGACCGTGAGGATCGACGGGACGAGGGTCAACCCGCGGCTCGCGGTCGTGGTGCGGTCGATTGCGGCGCACAGCACCGCGACGGCGCCGATCAGCGCGACGAGGCCGACCGCGACCCGCGGTCGACGACGACCCAGGACGCCGGCGACGATCGCCAGCAGCGCCAGGGCTGCGACGACGCTCCCGATGAGGATCGGCTTGTCCGCCGTCCCGAACTGCTTGACCGCGAATTCCTTGAGGAACGGCGGCGCGTAGTCGATCGCCCGGTTGCCGACCGACTCGATCGGTGACGGGACGCCCTGCAGGAGGGCCGCGACGCCCGTGCCCACGGCGACGCCCGACGCGGCGGCCAGGAAGCCGGCGATGGCGCCGGTCCACCAGGGCGCCTCGGTGCGGGGTGCTGATGCGGTCGTGGTCACACTCCTGCTTCGTCACCCCGCCCCCGGTGGATGGGTCGGACCCCGAAAAAAGAATGTGCGGGGCTCGCGCGGCCTCCTGCCGGGCCGCCCCGCCACCCCCGTTGCGGACCCTGCGGGATCCCGCAGGGCCGCGGTGCAAGTGACCACATGGCTGACGCAATCGACCACGGGTCGTGCTGCGGACTCCGAATGCTGGCCTTGTCGATCCACCGCGGGCGTGGGTCCGCCTAGGGGAGTGGAACGTGAGCACGTCAACAGCATCGTCAAGTGTCAGCCACCGGCCCAGTCGCCGCAGCCGGATCCGGATCGCGTGGTGGACCGCCATCGTTCTCGCCCTCGCGCCACTGGTCGTGGTCTCACCGGCCGGCGCCGCGGCGGACGACCCACCCACCGTCGTGAGCCTGACGTGGGACGACGGCAACGCCGACCAGATGCCGGCCGCCGACATCATGAAGGCGCACAACATGGCGGGGACGTTCTACATCAACTCCGGCACGGTCGGCATGGCCGGCTACCTGACCAAGGCGAACGTCGCCTCGCTCGCCGCCGATGGTCACGAGATCGGCGGCCACACGCTCAACCACACGAGCCTGCCCTCCCTGCCGGCCGACGAGGCCAAGCGGCAGATCTGCCTCGACCGCGCCAACCTGACGGAGTGGGGCTACGCCGTGCGCAGCTTCGCGTACCCGTTCGCCGAGACCACGACCGCGATCGACGAGATGGTCCGGGACTGCGGCTACAACAGCGGCCGCAACCTCGGCGACATCAAGTCCCGCTTCGGCTGCGACGACTGCGGGTACGCCGAGTCGTTCACGCCCTCCGCGCCGTACGAGACCAAGGCCGTCGACCAGGTCGACAGCACGTGGACCCTGCAGGACCTCCAGGACTCGGTGACCAACGCCGAATCCTCCGGCGGCGGCTGGGTGCAGCTGACGTTCCACAACTTCTGCGGCGCCGTCTGCGGCGAGCTGTCGGTCACCGAACAGGTCTTCACCGAGTTCCTCGACTGGCTGCAGCTCCGCGCCGCCTCCAACAACACGACCGTCAAGACCGTCGGCGACGTGATCGGCGGGGACGTCAAGCCCGTCGTCACGGTCCCGGACCCGGTCCCGACCCAGGACGGCAGCGGACTCAACAACCCCGGGATGGAGACCCTCAGCTCGACCGGGCTGCCCTCGTGCTGGCAGAAGGGCGGCTTCGGCGTCAACACCGCGGTGCTCGACACCGTGACGCCGGGACGCACCGGCCAGCGCGCCGGGCGCGTCACCGTCACCGACTACCAGGACGGCGACGCCAAGCTGCTGCCCTCGCTGGACCTCGGCACGTGCGCCCCGGCGGCCACGCCGGGCAAGTCGTACGTGCTGCGGGGCTGGTACACCTCGACGGCCCCGACGCAGTACGACGTGTACCTGCGGACCGCGGCCGGCGGGTGGACGTACTGGACCTCGAGCCCGTACTTCGCCGCTGCGGCGAACTACACCCAGGCGACGTGGACGACCGAGGCGATCCCGGCCGGCTACACCGGCATCAGCTTCGGGCTCAACATGTTCTCCAACGGCACGCTCGTGGTGGACGACTTCTCGCTCTCCACCACCGACGCGACCCCGAAGACCTCTGCGACGATCCTGCCGGCGGCCCCCGACGGCGCCGGTGGTTGGTACAAGACGCACCCGAGCGTGACGCTGTCGGTCGACGCGGGCAGCGCGACGTCCCAGACGGAGTACTCCCTCGACGGCACCACGTGGACGCCGTACACCGCACCGATCAGCGTCCCGGACGGCGCCGGACCGCTGCGCTACCGCTCCACGAGCGGCAGCCTGGTCGAGGAGACCCGCACCCTCGACGTCAAGGTCGACACCTCCCTGCCGGTCGTCACCCCGACGTTCGACAAGGCCACCCGCAAGATCGACGCGACGGCGACCGACACCAACGGGTCCGGCGTCGCCTCGATCGAGAAGCGGGTCGTCGGCACCGAGGCGTGGGAGCCCGTGACGGCTCCGGTGGTCGCGGGCAACGAGGCCGCTGAGCTCGAGTTCCGGGCCACCGACGCCGCGGGGAACGTCTCGGCGACGGTCCCGCTGTCGGTCCCGGTGGCGCTGGTCTCGATCGCGTCGATCACCCCGGGAGCGCCTGACGGCTCCGCGGGCTGGTACTTCACCCGGCCGCAGGTGACGCTGACGAAGGTCAGCGGCACCCCGACCTCGACGATCGAGTACTCGCTCGACGGCACGACCTGGACGCCGTACGCCGCACCGATCCCGGTGCCGGACGGCACCGAGAAGGTCAGCTACCGGGTCGTCGACGGTGACGAGAAGGAGGCGACCAACACGCTCGACCTCAAGGTCGACACGGTCAAGCCCGTCGTCACCTCGACGTTCGACAAGGCGACCCGCAAGGTCGAGGCGTCCGCGACGGACAGCGGCGCCGCGGTCGACACGATCGAGCAGCGCGTCAACGGCGGCAGCTGGGAGGCCCACACCGGGCCCATCACGCTGGGTGACGACGCCGCGACGGTCGACTTCCGGGCGACCGACAAGGCCGGGAACGTCTCGGAGACCGCGACCGTCGCGGTCCCGGCGACCCTGATCACCTCGGCCTCGGTCTCCGCGGCCGCGCCCGACGGTGCCGCGGGTTGGTACAAGTCCCGGCCGACGGTCACCCTGACGAAGGTCAGCGGCGCCGCCTCGGCGACGCAGGAGTACTCGTTCGACGGGGACACCTGGACCGCGTACACCGGACCCATCGACGTCCCGGACGGCACGCAGACCCTGCGCTACCGGACCGTGGACGGCGACGACAAGGAGCCCGCCCACGCGCTGGACCTCACGGTCGACACGGTCAACCCGGTCGTCACGCCGACGTACGACACGTCGACCCGCACGGTCAAGGCGACGGCGACCGACGGGACCTCCGGCATCGACCGGATCGAGCGTCGGACCGCCGGCGGCGAGTGGGTGACGTACACCGATCCGCTCCCGATGGGTGACGAGGCGAGCTCGATCGAGTTCCGCGCCGTCGACAAGGCCGGCAACGTCTCGGAGATCGGGACCGTGGCGGTGCCGGCGGCGCTGATCGCCTCCGCGTCGATCGCCAAGGACTCGCCCGACGGCCTGGCCGGGTGGTACGTCACCCGACCGAAGGTCACGCTGACGAAGGCCAGCGGCGCCGCCTCGGCGACCCTGGAGTACTCGTTCGACGGCACGGCCTGGAAGGCCTACACGGCTCCGGTCGACGTCCCGGACGGCGCGCAGACCCTGCGCTACCGGACCGTCGACGGTGACGAGAAGGGGGCGACCAAGACCCTCGCCGCCAAGGTCGACACCGTCAAGCCCGTCATCTCGTCGGCAACGTTCGACAAGACGACCCGCAAGATGACCGTGACGGCCACCGACGCGACGTCTACGGTCGACCGGGTCGAACGACGGATCAACGGTGGCGCCTGGGCGACGCTGTCCGGGCCGCTCGCGGTGGGTGATGACGCCTCGAAGGTCGAGGTCAGGGCGTTCGACAAGGCCGGCAACGAGTCCGCCTTCAAGACGGTCACGGTCCCCGGGCGGACCGCGGCCAAGGTCGGGCTGTCCCTGAGCACGACGAGCACGACGTACGGCAAGACGGTCAAGGCGACCGTGGCCGTGCCGGCCCCCACCAAGAAGGCGGCCACCCCGACGGGGACCGTCACGGTCTCGGTCGACGGCACGGCGCTGGCGCCGGCGAAGCTCGTCAAGGGCAAGGCCGCGGTGACGCTGCCGGGCACGCTGCTGTCGGTGGCGAGCCACACGGTCTCCGTGACGTACTCGGGGAACACGGTCTACCGGCCGGGCACCGCCAAGGCCGTCAAGCTCACGGTCAAGAAGGCCACCCCCACGGTGTCGTTCATCCGCAGCACGACCAGGCCCAAGGTCAACAAGACCGTGGTGAAGCTCACGACCTGGGTCAGCGTCGCCGGCACCAAGGTCGTGCCCGTCGGTGAGCTGCGGGTGTACGCCGCGGGCAAGGTCATCGCGACCACGTCGCTCCAGGCGGCCAACAAGGGCAAGGTCAAGATCGCCCTGCCGGTGTTCACCAAGAGGGGGACGGTCGCGCTCAGCGTGCGTTTCGTCAGCACGACGGAGCTCAACCAGAAGACGAGCACCAAGAAGTCGGTCAAGGTCGTGCCGTGACGACAGCCGGCATCCGCTCGACGGGCCGCGGGTGCGCACACGCTGCGCATCCGCGGCCCGTCGTCGAACTCGTGAGTAACCCGAGGACACTCCTAGGCTGGGGGCCATGAGCCCGCTTGAGGGAGTGTCGTTCCCATCGGAGAGCACGTCGTCCGCCGCCCGCACCGTCGTCTCCGCCGCCCTGAGGAAGGCCGATCCGGTCGGCGCCCGGGCGGTCGAGAACGAGACCAACTGGCGCCGCAACTACCTGACGCACTTCCGCCGCACGGTCGAGGCCGGGATCGGTGAGGCGCCGGCCGCTCACAGCATCGCGGCGGACGGGCTGCGCAGCGCTCACGAGCTCATGCGGTTCAACGACGTGCCGCTCGACGACGCGATCGACCGCACGGCCCTGACGCAGGCGTTCCACACCCGGACCGTCCAGGGCACCGGTCCGGCCGAGACCGAGCTGTCGGTCCCCTACCGCGGGGAGCGGCTGAGCGGTAGGGCGCTGCTGGACCAGCTCGACGTGTGGGTCGGCAACGGTGTCGTCACCCGCTCGTTCTCCGAGGCGATCCAGACCGTGCAGGACAACCCGGACTGGCTGCGGCTCGAGGGGGACACCGTCGTGGTGCTGGGCGCCGGCGCCGAGATGGGGCCCTACCGCGCGCTCCTGCGGTGGGGTGCCGAGGTCGTCGCGCTCGACCTGCCCCGCGCCGACGTCCAGGGCCGGATCCGCACGCTCGCCGAGGAGTCCGCCGGGCGTACCCACCTGCCCGCGCGGATCGTGACCAACGGCGACGACGACTCGGGCGCCGACCTGCTGACCGAGCTGCCCGCGGTCGCCCACTGGCTCGACGGCTTCGGCGGTCGACTCGTGCTGGGCAACTACTGCTACGCCGACGGCGCGACCCACGTCCGGGTCTCGATGGCGGCCGACGCGCTCGCCGAGCACCTCACCCACCACCGGCCCGACACGGCGCTGGCGTTCCTCGCTACGCCGACCGACACGTTCGCGGTGCCGGCCGAGGAGGTCGCCATGGCCAACGAGGCGTACGACCGACGCAGCGTGTCCAAGGTCCTGCGGACGCCGTTGCGGGTCGTCAGCCGGGGGCGGCTGCTGACCCGCAACTATCCGCCGCACGCCGATCCGGGCCTCTGCGACGCCCTGGTCCCCCAGCAGGGCCCCAACTACGCGCTCGCGAAGCGGCTCCAGCGCTGGCGCGCGACGACGGCCCGCCACGACGGCTCGATGGTCTCGCTCAACGTCGCGCCGGCGACGCGCACGCGCTCGGTCGTCAAGAACAAGGCGCTCGCCGCGGCGTACGCCGGGGCGCACCGGTTCGGCGTCGAGGTGTTCGACCCGGCCACGAGCAACACCCTGATGGCCGCGCTGCTGGCGTACGACCTGCGCGCCGGCGCCGCGCCGCAGGCCGAGCCGTGGCAGGACGAAGCGGTCAACGCCGCCCACGGCGGGCTGTGGACCGCGGCCTACGAGCCCCGCAGCGCGCTGGGCCTCGCCGCCGTCCTGGGCATCGGCGCCCTGCGGGGCTGAGCGCACTCCCCCGGCGCGCCGGTGTGATCGTGTCCCGAGGACGTTGGCCTCTGGCCGCTCGCCCTCCTCCCGCGCGACGCTGGCTAGGACCGAGTTCTACCGAGGAGGGCCACATGGCTGGGTTCGTGCAGATCATTGAGTTCACCACGACGCGCATCGACGAGGTGAGAGCGCTCGGGGACGAGTGGCGGGAGAAGGCCGACGGCGGCCTGGCCCTGCGTGGGACGATCACGGCCGACCGGGACCGTCCCAACACCTACCTCAACATCGTCGAGTTCGAGTCGTTCGAGACGGCGATGGAGAACTCCAACCGCCCCGAGACCACGGCCTTCGCCGCCCGCATGACCGAGCTGTGCGACGGGCCGGCGATCTTCCGCAACCTCGACGTGCTGGACTCCTGGACCGACTGACTCGACGACCTTCGGTCGCATCCTGCTGAGCGGGTTGGCCCGGCCACCAGCCCCGGTGAGCGGTGCGCGAATCGCCCATCCCGGCGACATGGGGCGACTGTCGCACCGCCCCACCACTGGAAGGGTGACGCACGACCACCGGCGACGCCCCTAGTCGACGAACGTCACCGCATCGCTGATCGCGGCTCGGGTCGACGTGAACTGCGCCGTGGGGTGCTCCGGGTCGGGGAAGCCCAGCGCGATGCCACACACGACCCGGCGGTCGTCGGGCAAGGCCAGGAACTCGCGGATCGCGGGCGCGACCTGCCCCATCGCGGCCTGCGCGCACGTCCCGAGCCCCAGAGACTCCGCCGCGAGCATGAACGAGCCGACGTACAGCCCGCAGTCGATCGCACCGTAGACGCCCAGGTCGGCGTCCGTCGTGATGATCGCGATGTGCGGGGCGCCGAAGAACTCGAAGTTGCGCAGCATCTGCATCGCCGAGGCGTCGCGGTCGCCGCGCTGCACGCCGACGGCCTCGTACAGCTGCCAGCCGACCTCCTTGCGCCGCTGGTCGTACACGCCGTTGTACGCCGCGGGGAACGGGAAGTCCGACGGGGCCGGCTGGCCGAACGTCGCGATGACGTTCTCGACCGCGGCCTTCGACAGGGCATCGCGGGCTTCGCCCGAGACGAGGTGGACCTGCCACGGCTGGGTGTTGCACCACGACGCGGAGTGCTGCGCCGCGGCGAGGACCTGCTCGAGCGTCTCGCGGGGCACCTCGTCCTCGAGGTAGCCCCGGCAGCTGCGCCGGTTGGTCAGAACCTGGTTGATGACGTCGTAGTCGGTGCTCATCAGGCCCCCACGAACTTCGGTGCGCGCTTCTGCATGAACGCCGTCGCGCCCTCGGCGAAGTCGGTCGTGCCAAACAGCTCGACCTGCAGGTCCCGCTCGCGGTCGAGCACCTCGTCGAGGTGGCCCAGGGTCGCGGCGGTGATGGCCTCCTTGGTCGCGCGGTAGGACACCGAGGCGCCGGCGGCCAGGCGGGCGACGATGCCCTCGACCGCGGCGTCGAACTCCTCGTCCGGGACGGCGGTGTGGATCAGACCCGTGCGGGCCGCCTCGTCCGCCGGCAGCCGCTCGCCGAGCAGCGCCATGGCGGACGCGCGAGCCCGCCCGATCGACGCCGCGACGACCGCGGTCGAGCCGCCGTCGGGCATCAGGCCGATGTTGGTGAACGGCAGGAGGAAGTACGCCGACTGCTTCGCGATCGTGATGTCGGCGGCCAGCGCGACCGAGCAGCCGAAGCCGGCGGCGGGACCGTTGACGGCCGCGACGACCGGGACGGGGCTCGAGGTCACGGCGCGGATCAGCCGGTTGGCCACGTCCATCGGCTCGGTGCCCTTGAGCTCTCCGCCGAGACGGGCCCCGGTCGAGAACGCCCGGCCGGCGCCGGTGAAGACGATGACCCGTGTGCCGGCGGGGGCACCCTCGACGGCGTCCGAGGCGGCGTCGAGCATGTCGCCGGTCATCCCGTTGAGTCGTTCCGGATCGTTCCAGGTGATCGTGAGGACGCCGTCGGCGTCCTCGACCAGCACGGATTCAGACATGTGTTTCCTCCTAGGTGACCTCAGGCTAGAGGACCCCTGGCCACCTTGACAGTAGTGGTGGCACTATCGAGGCATGTCACTCGCAGGCAAGACCATCATCATGTCCGGAGGCAGCCGAGGGATCGGCGAGGCGATCGCGGTCCGTGCCGCGAAGGACGGGGCCAACGTCGCCCTGCTCGCCAAGACCACCGAGCCCCACCCGCTGCTCCCCGGGACGATCCACACCGCGGCCGCGGCGATCGAGGCGGCCGGCGGCCATGCCCTCCCCCTGGTGGGTGACATCCGGGACGACGCGTTCGTGCTCGACGCGGTCGCGCGGACCGCGGAGGCATTCGGCGGGATCGACATCGTCGTCAACAACGCCTCGGCGATCGACCTGTCCAGCACCGAGGACATCTCGATGAAGAAGTACGACCTCATGAACGACATCAACTCCCGCGGCTCGTTCCTGCTGGCCAAGTCCGCGATCGAGCATCTTAAGCGGTCCGACAACGCCCACATCCTGACCCTCTCGCCGCCCATCACGCTCGACCCCAAGTGGTTCGCGACCAACACGGCGTACACGATCGCCAAGTTCGGCATGAGCCTCGTGACGCTGGGGCTCAGCGAGGAGCTGCGGGAGCACGGCATCGCCGCCAACTCGCTGTGGCCCCGGACCGCGATCGACACCGCCGCGGTCCGCAATGTCGTCGGCGCCGACCTGGTTTCACACTCGCGGACACCCGCGATCATGGCGGACGCGGCGTACGAGATCCTCGTCCAGCCGAGCCGCGACTACACCGGCCGGTTCCTGATCGACGACGACGTGCTCGAGGCCGCCGGCGTCACGGACTTCTCGATCTACCTCAACGGGGGCACCGAGGAGGAGCTCGCGCTGGACTTCTGGGTCGAGCCCAAGGGCCCCCACGACCCCAGCCTGTCCCTGCACTGACCCGCCCACCGCGTTCCGCGGAGCCCGTCGTTGACATTTCCTGTATTTAACCGATACGTTAAATACATGGCCACCGACCACCTGAGCACCATCTTCTCGGCCCTCGCCGACCCGACCCGTCGGGAGATCCTCTCCCGCCTCGGGCAGGGCGACGCGACCGTGTCGCAGCTGGCCGAGCCGTTCCCGATCAGCCTGCCCGCGATCTCCCGCCACCTCAAGGTGCTGGAGGCCGCGGGCCTGATCGCCCGGGACAGGCGGGCCCAGTGGCGGAGCAACAGCCTCCGTCCCGAGCCGTTGAAGGAGGCGACGTCCTGGATGGAGCACCTGACAGGCGTCTGGGACGACCGCTTCGACCGGCTCGACGCCCATCTGGCGCAGATCACGCAGGCGAGGCGGGACCAGGCCGCCGCCATCGACACGGAAGGCATCCACCATGACTGACGCGACGTACGAGGTCTCGATCTCGCGCTACTTCGACGCCCCACCCGAGCTCGTGTACGAGGCGTTCACGGACCCGGACCAGCTGGCGACGTGGTTCGGCCCCCTGGCCTTTGGGGTGCCCCGTGACACGGTGTCGGTCGATGCCCGCGCCGGCGGGCACTGGCGTCTGACGATGGTCGGCAAGGACGACCCCGACTGGCGGGCTCCCGTGTCGGCGACGTTCACCGAGGTCGTCGAGAACCAGCTGCTCGTGGGCTACGAGGAGGCGCAGGGGGTGCCGGGACTGCCGGACGGCACTCGCCTGTCGCTGTCGATCGAGTTCATCCCCGAGGGCGACGGGACCCGGCTCGAGCTGAGGCAGGGCCCGTTCTCCGATCAGCTGCGCGAGATGAGCGAGGTCGGCTGGAACCAGTCGTTCCACAAGCTCGACGCCCTCCTGGCCACCCCCGCCACGTTCCGTCACGCCCCGGTCGACGGAGGCCAGTCATGACCAGCCACATCACCGTCACCCCGTTCCTGTGGTTCGACGACGACGCGGAGGCGGCGCTCCAGCGCTACCTCGAGGTGTTCGACACCACCGAGCTGCTCTCGGAGCAGCGCCACCCCGACGGCTCGCTGTTCATCGCCGAGATCAGCCTGCAGGGCCAGCGCCTGACCCTGATGAACGGCGGCCCGCACTACCGGCTCACCGAGGCGTTCTCCCTGGCCGTCAGCGTCGAGACCCAGCAGGAGGTCGACGACCTCACCGCGGCGCTGCTCGAGGGCGGTGGGACGCAGCAGCAGTGTGGGTGGCTCGTCGACGCGTTCGGCCTGTCATGGCAGATCGTCCCCACCGCGTTGCAGCGGCTGCTCGCCGACCCGGACCGGGAGGCCGCCGGGCGCGCACAGGCCGCCATGATGCAGATGCACAAGATCGACATCCAGGGACTTCAGGACGCCTTCGACGGGAGCTCCTGATCCCGGCACGGATCCGAACGGACTAGTCCTTTCGAGTCAATTTTGCGGCGCGCACACCAAACTCCCGCGTCCCGACCCCGGCCCGACGTAACGTCGATGGGGAGGGAAGGGGATCCGGATGAGCGTCTATCTGTTCGACATGGAAGGGCACACCGTCGCGTTTCGGCGCACCTGGACGGATCCCTATGTGTTCGACCTCGACGGCCACTGGATCGGCTGGTTCCCCTGGGACGACAACGACGCCGCGGACCTCGAGGGTCACTACCTCGGCACCGTCGTGGACGACCGGTTCGTGCGGCGCAACGACTGGTACGACCGGCCGTGTCCCCCCGTTCCGGCGAGCCCGGGCCGGGTCAGCCACACCGGGGCCCCGCAGCCGGCGCACCAGTTCTGGAACTGCTTCGCCTACGAGGACGTCCGGCTGCGCCACCACGCCTAGCGCGCGTCGCGGACCTCGACCTCGACCGGGGTGCCGATCGCGACGGTGCGACTGACCGAGCACAGTCGCTCCTCGGCCTGACGGAGCGCATCGGGCAGCAGCACCCGGGCCCGGTCGCCCGCCTCACCCTCGGGGAACGCGACGTCGAACAGCAGCCGTATGTCGACCAATCGGTTGCCGAGCTCGTCACGGATCTTGTCGGCCCGCACGGCGATGTCGAACACGTCCGGCGCGGCCCGGCGCTCCACGATCGGATCGACCGTGATCGCGGTGCAGGCCGCCAGCGCGGCGAGCAGGAGCTCGACGGGCGTGAAGTCGTCGCTCGACCCGTCCCCGATGTCGAGCGTCGTGCCGCGGACGTTGGTCGCGCGGTAGCGCGACGAGCCCGTGCGGGTCAGCGCCACGGAGCGCTCGGTGTCACTGGACATGTCAGATCCTCCTGCGGACGGGGCCTGTCCCGACGCTAGCGCCTCCGGGTCAGTGGCGTCGGGCGACCGCGACGAACAGGTCTGTCGCGGCGGCCACGAGCTCGTCCTGCTCCAGCTCGACGTCGCCGACGACCCAGGCCGCGACGAGCTCGGCGACCCCGGCGGCATAGACCAGGCCGTGCACCCTGGCGCGGTCCTCCGGCCACGCCGCGTCGCCGAACAGCGCGGCCGCCTCGTGCGCGACGAGCTCGGCGAACGAGCCGAGCAGGGCGTGCCGGCGGGCCCGCAGCTCGGGGGTCGCGCTCGACTCGACGACCGCGACCCGGCCCTTGTCCGGCTGGGAGGCGACGAGCGAGACGACCGCGCTCAGCGCGGCCCGGACACGGTCGGCCGGGTCCCCGCCGGTGTCGGCGACGGCCTGGACCGCGACCGACGCGATCTCGACCGCGACGGCGTCCAGCGCCGCCAGCACGGCCTCGTCCCGCGAGGCGAAGCTCTCGTAGAAGTAGCGCTCGGTCAGGCCCGCCCGGGCGCAGATCGCGGTCATCGTCGTGCGCGTCTCGCCCCCGTCGGCCAGCACCGCGATCGTCGCCTCGAGCAGCTTGGCGCGACGACCGGCGGAGCGATCGGCGGCGGACACCCCGCCGTAGCTGCGCTTGACCTCGACCATGCCCAACATCTTGACAGGCGGGGAGCCCACACCACAAACTGACAGGGCATCCTGTCAGATAGGGGAACCACATGGCACTCGACGCCAGCACGACGATCGGCACGACACCACCCCGCAAGCGAGGCCTCCCCTACATCGGGAGCACGCTGGCGTACATCCGCGACCCGCTGCGCATGATGCGCCGCCACTACGACGGCTACGGCCCGGTCTCCGACATCGACTTCATCGGCAAGCGCTGGACCGTCCTGCTGGGCCCCGACGCGTGCGAGGCGGCGCTCCGCAACGCCGACAAGGCGTTCGCGAGCGGCGACGGCTGGGGCTACCTGGTCGGCCCGTTCTTCGACCGCGGGCTGATGCTGCTGGACTTCGAAGAGCACCACCGGCACCGCCGGATCATGCAGGCGGCCTTCACCCGTGACCGGCTCGAGGGCTACACCGCCGCGCTCCAGCCCGCCGTCGAGCGCGGCCTCGACGAGTGGCAGCCGCGCAACGGCTTCGAGGCGTACCCGGCCCTCAAAGAGCTGACGCTCGACCTGGCGATGAAGATCTTCATGGGCGGCGAGGACCTCGCGTCGCGCGAGGAGATGGACCGGCTGAACCACGCGTTCATCGATTGCGTCCAGTCCGCCACGTCGCTGATCCGGGCCGACGTCCCCGGCACCCGTTGGGGCAGGGCGCTGCGCGGTCGGGCCGTGCTGGAGGAGTTCCTGCGCCGCCACCTCGCGACCAAGCGGGCGGCCGAGGGCGACGACCTGTTCTCCGTGCTGTGCCACATCACGACCGAGGACGGCGAGCGGTTCAGCGACGACGACATCGTCAACCACATGATCTTCCTGCTGATGGCCGCCCACGACACGTCGACCATCACGGTCTCGACGATCATGCGGTTCCTCGGCCAGCACCCCGAGTGGCAGGAGCGCTGCCGCGAGGAGTCGATGGGCCTGCCGGCCGATCCGACGATGAGCCAGCTCGAGGGTCTGACGTCGCTCGACCTGGTCATGAAGGAGAGCCTGCGCCTCGTGCCGCCGGTCCCGGTCCTGGCCCGCAAGACCGTCAAGGAGACCGTCGTCATGGGTCGCACGATCCCGGCCGACCGGCTCGTCGCGGTCATGGTGCACCTGTCGCACCACATGGACGAGCTGTGGGACGACCCCGAGCGCTTCGACCCCAGCCGGTTCGCGGAGGACCGCCGCGAGGACAAGGTGCACCGGTACGCGTGGGAGCCCTTCGGGGGCGGCGTCCACAAGTGCCTCGGCATCTTCTTCGCCGGCGCCGAGGTCAAGACGATCGTCCACCACCTGCTGCGCCGCTTCGAGTGGACCGTCGACCCGGACTACACGACCCCCATGAGCTACACCTCGCTGCCGTACCCCAAGGACGGCCAGCCCATCGACCTGCGCCCCCTGAGTCCCGGAAGGACCACCGCATGAAGAACGACCTCTCGACCCTGACCGTCGTCGTGACCGGCGGGGCGCGCGGCATCGGCCGCGCCACGGCCGAGCGGCTCGTCGCCGCCGGCGCCCGCGTCGCGATCGGCGACCGCGACGCCGAGCTGGCCCGATCCGTCGCGACCGAGATCGGCGGGGGCACCGTGGCCGGGGCGCTCGACGTCACCGACGCCGCCTCGTGGCGCTCGTTCCTGGCCGAGGTCGCGTCGATCGGGCCGATCGACGTCCTGGTCAACAACGCCGGCATCATGCCGCTCGGCTCGCTGCTCAAGGAGCCCGACGAGGTCACGCAGGCGATCGTCGACGTCAACCTGCACGGCGTCATCCATGGCACCAAGGCCGTCGTGCCCGGGATGCTCGAGCGTGGCCGCGGCCACGTCGTCAACGTGTCCTCGGCCGTCGGCCGGCTCGCGGTGGCGGACGGTGCGACGTACTCCGCCTCCAAGTTCGCCGTCGTCGGCTTCAGCGAGGCGATGCGCTCCGAGCTGGCGCCACACCACATCGACGTGAGCCTCGTGCTGCCGACCGTCGTCACGACCGAGCTGTCCGCCGGCGTCCCCGCCGCGCGCGGGGTCAAGCCGGTCAGCGCCGACGACGTCGCCGCGGTCATCGAGGGCGTCATCCGCAAGCCGCGGGCCGAGACGTGGGTCCCCCGCTGGAGCCAGACCATCATGAAGTCGGCCAACCTCATGCCGCGCGTCCTGCGCGAGGCGCTGACCCGGTCGATGCACGCCGACAGCGTGCTCGCCGACGCCGACCCCGCAGCCCGGGCGGCGTACGAGGAGCGGGCCCGCAAGCAGGGCTGAGCCCGAGTCACCGTGCGGGTCGGGGCGGACCGACCACACTGGACACATGCCCCGCACCCGCAGTCTCGTGACAGGTTCGACCGGGTACGTCGGCGGTCGCCTCGTCCCCCAGCTCCTCGAGGCCGGCCACGACGTGCGCGTGCTGGTGCGCGACGAGCGCAAGGCCCGCGCGCACGACTGGGCCGAGTCGGTCGAGATCTGCGTCGGTGACGCCTCGGACACCCACCAGGTTCGCGCGTCCATGGACGGCGTGGACGTGCTGTACTACCTGTTGCACTCGATCGGGACCGGCGGCGACTTCGGCGCGACCGAGCGGGAGATGGCCGAGCGGTTCGCCACCGAGGCCAAGGCCGCCGGGGTCCGCCGCATCGTCTACCTCGGCGGGATGATCCCCGACGACGAGGAGCTGTCGGAGCACCTCAGCTCGCGCGGGGAGGTCGGCGACGTCCTGCTCGGCTCCGGCGTCCCGACCACGGTCCTGCAGGCCGGGGTCGTGATCGGCTCGGGCTCGGCATCGTTCGAGATGCTCCGCTACCTGACCGAGCGGCTGCCGGTCATGGTCACGCCGACGTGGGTCAACACCCGCATCCAGCCGATCGCGATCCGGGACGTGCTGCGCTACCTCGTCGGGTCGGCCGACATGCCGCCGGAGGTCAGCCGTCGGTTCGACGTCGGTGGCCCGGAGGTCCTGACGTACCTCGACCTGATGCAGCGCTTCGCCGAGATCTCGGGGCTGCCCAAGCGGCGCATCCTCAAGGTGCCGATCCTGACACCGGGGCTGTCGAGCCACTGGATCGGGCTGATCACCCCGGTGCCCGCGAGCCTGGCGCGCCCGCTGGTCGAGTCGCTGCGCAACACCGTCGTGGCGGGCGAGACCGACATCAAGCAGCACGTGCCGGACCCGCCGGAGGGGCTCACGACGTTCGACCGCTCGGTCGAGCTGGCGCTGACCCGGATCCAGGACCTCGACGTCCCGACCAGCTGGTCGTCCGCATCGACGGCCGGCGCCCCCGCGAAGGGGCTCCCGACCGATCCGGACTGGGCCGGCGGCTCGCTCTACAAGGATGAGCGGACCCGCGAGGTCGAGGCCGGCCCCGAGCACCTGTGGAGCGTCATCGAGGGCATCGGCGGCCGCAACGGCTGGTACTCCTGGGCGCTGGCGTGGTGGGTCCGCGGCGTCCTCGACCGGCTGGTCGGCGGACCGGGCCTCCGCCGGGGCCGGCGCAACCCGCGCCACCTGGCCGTCGGCGACGCCGTCGACTTCTGGCGGGTCGAGGAGACCGACGGTCGTACGTTCCTGCGGCTCCGTGCCGAGATGAAGCTGCCGGGCCTGGCCTGGCTCGAGATGCAGGTCGGGTCGACCGAGGGTGGGACCACGACGTTCCACCACCGCGCCCTGTTCCACCCCAAGGGGCTGCTGGGCCACCTCTACTGGTGGTCGATCTTCCCGTTCCACGGCATCGTGTTCGGCTCGATGCAGCGCAACATCGCGAAGGCCGCCGAGGAACTGCAGCGACGCGCGTAGAACAGGCGCTCCCGGACCGGCGGTGGCAGGATCAGGACGTTCGGAAGGGAGCACGCATGACAGACATGGCAGCACAGGGACGGGACGCCGGCCAGCAGGCCCGGCACAGCACGACGGTCAAGGCCGCGGCCCGGATCGGGCTGGTGGCGTACGGGGTCGTGCACCTGCTGATCGCATGGATCGCGGTGCAGATCGCATGGAGCGGCGGGGGCGACGCCAGCAGCGGCGGTGCCCTGCGGACGATCGCCGAGCAGCCGTTCGGCCAGACCCTGCTGTGGATCGCCGCGGTCGGCCTGGCGGCGCTCGTCGTGTGGCAGCTGCTGACCGCCGCGTGGGGGCACCAGTCGGAGGACGACGACACCAAGCGGAACCTCAAGCGGGCCAGCGAGCTCGGCCGGGCCGTGGTCTACGCCGTGCTGGCCTTCTCGGCGGCGCGCGTCGCGATGGGATCGGGCGGGTCCAGCGGCAGCGACTCCAAGGAGGAGGGGTTCACGGCGAGCCTGCTGTCGGCGCCGGCGGGCCGGGTCCTCGTCGTGGTCGTGGGTCTCGCGATCCTCGCCGTCGCGGCCCGTCACGTCCACCGCGGCGTCACGCAGGGCTTCACCCACGACCTCGAGGACTCCGCGACGACCGGCACGACCGGCTCCGGGATCGTCCTGGTCGGCGTGATCGGCTACGTCGGCAAGGGCGTCGCGATCGGCGTCGTCGGCATCCTGTTCGGCTGGGCCGCGCTGTCGTACGACTCCGACAAGGCCGGTGGCCTGGACGACGCGCTCAAGACCGTGCGGGACCAGCCGTACGGACCCGTGCTGCTGACCCTCGTCGCGATCGGGCTCGCGGCATTCGGCGCGTTCTGCCTGGCCTGGGCGCGCTACGTCAAGACCCGCTGAGGCGGCGAGCACCTGGGGCCGGTTGCGGTCGTCCGGCCGCCCACACAGGATGGGACGCATGGATCTGTTCCGCATCAAGTCCGTCGAGCGCTCGATCGAGGAGACCGACGAGCCCGAGCACCGGCTCAAGAAGGAGCTGTCCGCGTGGGACCTGACGGTCTTCGGGGTCGGCGTGATGATCGGGACCGGGATCTTCGTCCTGACCGGCGAGCAGGCGTTCAGCAACGCCGGCCCGGCGATCGTGATCTCGTTCGCGCTGGCCGGCATCACCTGCGGCCTCGCGGCGCTCTGCTACGCCGAGTTCGCCTCGACCGTGCCGGTCGCCGGCAGCGCCTACACGTTCTCCTACGCGACCCTCGGTGAGCTGATCGCCTGGATCATCGGCTGGGACCTCGTGCTCGAGCTCGCCCTGGGTGCCGCCGTCGTCTCGCGGGGCTGGTCGGCGTACCTCCAGTCGTTGTTCGACCTGCCGACGTGGCTCGCCGGTGACGAGGCGACCCCCGACTTCGGCGCGATCGCGATCGTCCTGGCGCTGACGGTGCTGGGCGTGCTCGGCACCAAGCTCTCGGGACGCTTCACGAGCGTCCTGGTCATCGTGAAGGTCGCCGTCGTGACGTTCGTGATCGTCGCCGGGCTGTTCTTCATCAAGCTGTCGAACTACACCCCGTTCATCCCCGACTCGAAGCCCGCCGAGACCGAGTCGGGCCTCGACTCGACGCTGCTGCAGTCCGTGTTCGGCGTCGAGCCCTCGGTCTTCGGGGTCTACGGCATCATCGCCGCCGCCTCGGTCGTGTTCTTCGCGTTCATCGGCTTCGACATCGTCGCGACGTCCGCGGAGGAGACCAAGAACCCCCAGCGGGACATGCCCCGCGGCATCCTCGGCTCGTTGGCCATCGTGACGGTGCTGTACGCCGCGGTGTCCTTCGTCGTCACCGGGATGCTGAAGTACAGCGACGAGCGCATGAACACCGCGGCCCCGCTGGCCGAGGCGTTCAAGGCCAACGACCTGGAGTGGGCCAGCAAGCTCATCTCGACCGGCGCCATCGCCGGACTCACGACGGTCATCCTCGTGCTGATGCTGGGTCAGTCCCGGGTGCTGTTCGCGATGTCGCGTGACGGGCTGCTCCCCGTCGCGTTCGCGAAGGTGCACCCGCGGTTCGGCACGCCCTACCGGATCACGATCGCCACCGGCGTCTTCGTCGCCGCGCTCGCCGGCTTCGTGCCCCTGTCGGAGCTGTCCAAGCTGGTCAGCATCGGCACCCTGTTCGCGTTCATGCTCGTGTCGGCGGGCGTCATCATCCTGCGCCGCACCCGCAGCGACCTGCACCGCCCGTTCCGGGTGCCGGCCGTGCCCCTGATCCCGATCCTGTCGATCGTGACCTGCCTGTGGCTCATGGTCAACCTGTCGGTCGAGACGTGGGTGCGCTTCCTGATCTGGCTGGCGATCGGCTTCGTCGTCTACTTCGCGTACGGCTACCGGTCGTCCCGGCTCGGCCGTGGCCTGCGCCAGGCCGACGTCGACGGGGACGAGGACGTCGCGCCGGTCAGGTGACGCCACCGGCGTCGCCGGGTCACGGCGTGAGCGGGTCGATCCGGTAGGACACCCGGAACGTGGCACCCGGCTCGACCAGCCGGACGCCGGGCTTGTCGCGCAGCTCCCCGGCGAAGTCGACCGGGGCCGCGCCGCCCACGCAGGGCTCGAGACACAGCAGGTTCGCGCCGTCCGGGGGTGACCACAGGACGAAGACGTCGAACGCGTCGTCCCACGTCAGGCGCACACCCCGACCGGACGGCGCGAGGTAGCGCAGCCCACGGCTCACGACCCGGTCCATGACGATCGCGTCGGCGACGAACAGCGTCGGATCGAGTCGCAGGACCGCCCCGTCGACGGGCGTCGGCTCCGAGCCGGGCAGGACCAGCGTGTGGTCGAGCCGCCGGACGGGTGCCGGCTCGGGCTCGTCGAACACGACCACGTGCTCGGTCCTGGCGGCCTCCGGCTCCAGCGGCCAGGCGAACGCGGGGTGCGAGCCGAGCGACACCGGCAGTGGGGTGTCACCGGGATTGGTCACCTCGTACGTCGTGAGCAGGCCGTCGTCGTCCACGGCGTAGTGCGCCGTCAGCTGGAAGCCGAACGGGAAGCGCGCCCGCGTCCCGTCGCTGTCGCGGAGCCGGAGCGTGGCGGACGAGTCGTCGGTCGCCATGACGTCCCACTCCAGGTCGCGGGCGAAGCCGTGCTGCGTCAGCGGATACGTGCGCCCATCCACCGTGATCGTGTCGTCCGGCACCCGCCCGACGATCGGGAAGAGGATCGGCGCGTGCCGGCGCCACGCCTCCCCGGCCTGCCACAGGTACTCGTGGCCGTCGGGGCCGCGCAGGGAGTGCGGCTCGGCCCCGTGCTCGGAGATCTCGACCGTGCCCCCGGCGGCCCGCAGGATCAGCATGGTCCGAGCCTAGACAGGGCCGCGGGCGTCGAGGATCTCGCCGGCGTCCTGGGTCGCGGTGAAGATCGCGTCGAGCAGGTCGCGGGAGGTCTCGCACCGCAGCAGCCCGATCTGGTCGAGCGGACCCAGTGGGGCGATCGCGGCCAGCTGCCAGAGGGCGTCGACGGGGTCGGCGCTGAGCTGCACGCTCGGCGACCAGGCCTGGTCGTCGAACTCGCTGGCCCGAGCCAGGGTCCGCCGCACGAGCGCCTCGGTCTGGTCGCGCCGCTCCCGCTCGGCGTCGTCCCACACCAGCGGCGGGAGCTCTCGGACCCGGGCCCGGGGGTAGGGGTCCTCGGCGAGCCACTCGACCACCTCGATGCGTCGGGTGCCCTCGCCCATCAGCGCGAGATGCCCGTCGGCCACCTTGAGGTCGGCGATCTGGGCGATCGTCCCGAGGTCGAAGCGCTTCTCCCCGCCGCCGACCTCCTGGCCGCGCTCGATCAGCACGACGCCGAACTCGGACGTCTCGTCGGGCAGGACGTCCTGCAGCATCTGCAGGTAGCGCGGCTCGAAGACCCGCAGCGCGAGCGGCATGGCCGGGAACAGCACCGAGCCGAGCGGGAACATCGCGAGCTCGACAGTGTCGTCCATCCGTCCAGCCAACCACTGGACGGAGGCGACCGCTACGCCAGCGCCTCGACGACCTCACGGGCCGCGTGGTGGCGACCCCGGGGCACCACCATGGGTGTCCCGCTCACCGGGTCCGGCACGACCTCGCACGCCAGCCCGAAGACGTCGGTCACGACCTCCGCGGTGACGACCTCGCGCGGCGGGCCCTCCGCGACGATCGCGCCCTGCTTCATCGCGATGATGTGATCGGCGTAGCGGCAGGCCAGGTTGAGGTCGTGCAGCACGATGACGACGGTCTTGGCCGAGGCCCGGTTGAGGTCCGTCAGCAGGTCGAGCAGCTCGACCTGGTGATTGATGTCGAGGTACGTCGTGGGCTCGTCGAGCAGGAGCAGGTCGGTGTCCTGCGCCAGCGCCATCGCGACCCAGACCCGCTGACGCTGGCCGCCGGACAGCTCGGAGATGTGGCGGTCGACGAGATCGGCCGTCCCGGTCGCCTCGAGCGCCGCCGCGACGGCCTGGCCGTCCTCGTCGCTCCAGCGACGGAACCAGCCCTGGTGCGGATAGCGGCCGCGCCCCACGAGGTCACCGACCGTGATGCCGTCGGGCGCGACGGGCGCCTGGGGCAGCAGGCCCAGCACCTTGGCGACGTCGACGCTGCGCATGTCCTGCACGGACTTCCCGTCCAGCAGGACCTCACCGCCACGGGGGCGCAGGAGTCGCGCCAGGCCACGCAGCAGGGTGGACTTGCCACAGGCGTTGGCGCCGACGATGACCGTGATCCGGCCGTCCGGGATCGTGACGTCCAGGTCACTGACGATGTCGGTGCCGGCGTAGCCGAGCGTGAGGTTGGTGGCACGCAGGTCGTGTGAGGTCATCCGCCGCGTCCTTCCCGGTTGACGGTGGCGAGGAGCCAGATGAGGTAGGGGGCGCCGACGATGCCGGTCACGACACCCGTCGGCAGGGCCGTCGGTGCGACGTGCTGAGCGACCAGGTCGGCGGCCAGGACGATGACGGCACCGACCAGCCCGGACGCGAGCACGCTGCTTGCGGGGCCCGCGAGCCGCTGGGCGATGGGACCGGCGATGAGCGCGACGAACATGATCGGACCGGCCACCGCGACCGACAGGCCGACCAGCACGATCGACAGGGCCAGGAGGGCGAACCGGCTCAGCTCGACCCGGGTGCCGAGTGCCGTGGCGGCGCCGTCGCCGAGCTCGAGCGACCGCAGCGGGCGCTCCAGCAGGAGGGCCGTGGGGACCAGCACGATCAGCGCGCCGAGCAGGACCCGCAGCTCGCCGGTCCCGGCGAGCCCGACCGTGCCGACGAGCCACGTCATCGCCTCGCGCGCCTCGTGGATGTCGGCGCGGGCCACGATGTAGCCGATGATCGACAGCATGAGCTGGGAGACGCCGATGCCGATCAGGACGAACCGGTAGCCCGAGATCCCGTCGCGCCACGCCAGGACGTAGATCAGCGCGGCGGTCGCGAGGGCGCCGGCCAGCGCGGAGCCGGAGACGACGGTGCTGCTGGCACCGAACAGGACGATCGTCGAGACCGCGCACATGCTGGCCCCCGACGAGATCCCGACGAAGTCCGGTGACGCCAGCGGGTTGCCGAGGAGCTTCTGGAACACCGTGCCGGCGATCCCCAGCGCGATCCCGACCCCGAGGGCCGTGGCGGCGGTCGGCAGGCGCAGGTCCCGGACGACGAAGTCGGCCGACGGGTCGGCGCCCGGGGACAGCAGGGACCGCACGACGTCGGGGACCGAGACCGCGAAGCTGCCCACCATCAGGGTCAGGACGAACAGCCCCAACGTTGCGACGGCCAGCACCGCGGTGACGACGGCCGAGCGACGCCGGCGGGAGCGACGGCCGGCGCGGACGACCGCGGGTGCGTCGAGCTGGATCGTCATGCGACTCACACCTCCGTCAGGCTGCGGTAGCGGACGAGGGCGATGAACGCCGGCGCGCCGAGCAGGCCCAGCACGACGCCGACCTGCAGCTCGCCGGGCGACACCACGAGTCGGCCGATGACGTCGGCGGCGAGCAGGACGCTGGGCGTCAGCACCAGGGCGTACGGCAGGAGCCACCGGTGGTCGGGCCCGCACAGCATTCGGGCCACGTGCGGCACGATCAGGCCGATGAAGACGATCGGCCCGCAGGCCGCCGTGGCCGCTCCGCACAGCACCGCGACCGTCACGAACAGGACCAGGCGGGTCAGCCGCACGCGCTGGCCCAGGGCATGGGCCAGGTCCTCTCCGAGGGCCAGCCCGTTGAGCGCCCGGCCCGAGCCCAGCGCGACCAGGAGGCCGACCGCGAGGAACGGGACGGTCTGCCAGAAGACCGGGAAGTAGCGCCCGGCGAGCGAACCGACCTGCCAGAACCGGAGCTGGTCGAGCGCCTCGACGTTCGTCATGACGATCGCGGAGGTCAGCGAGGTCAGGATCGCCGTGACGGCGGCCCCGGCGAGGGCCAGCTTGACGGGGGTCGCGCCCTCCCGGCCGAGCGAGGCGATGCCGTAGACGGTGACGGTCGCGAGCCCCGCGCCGAGAAACGCGAACCACACGTAGGTGCTGACGTCCTGCGCTCCGAGGACCATGATCGCGAACACGATGAATGCCGCTGCGCCCGCGTTGATGCCCATGATTCCGGGGTCGGCGAGCGGGTTGCGGGTCACGCCCTGCAGGATCACGCCGCTGAGGCCCAGGGCCGCACCCGCGAACAGCCCGATCAGGGTGCGGGGGACGCGGAGCTCGCGGATCACGGTCTGCGCAGCGTTGTCGGGGTCGTAGTCCGCGAACGCCTTCCAGATCGTCGTCGGTCCGACGCCACGCGATCCCCACGTGATGCTGAGGAAGCAGATCACCGCCAGGATCCCGATCAGGATCACCAGCCCCGTCGCGAGGGTCGCGGTCGACCGCTGACGCGGCGACGCCTCGCGGGCGCTCGCCGGGCGGTCAAGGACGGTCATGCTCCCACTCTAACTTAGGGTTGCCTAGCCAACTTCGCGAAGTTCCGGGCCGGGCCCCGCAGGGCGGTGCGTCAGTCGCCCCACCTCGCCCCAGCCGTCCCTGGGCGGTGCATCAGTCGCCCTACCTCGCCCGATGAGGCGACTCGTGCACCGCCACTCACCCGATGGGGCGACTCATGCACCTCCCGGGCCGGCGAGGCGACTGGTGCACCGGCGCCGGGACGCACGACGCCCCCGGAACCTCGCGGTCCCGGGGGCGTCGTGGTCAGACGGTCGAACGACTCAGACGAACGTCTCGCCGTTCTTGGCCTTCTCCAGCAGCGAGGCAGGCGGGGTGAACCGGTCCCCGTACGTCGCGGCCAGCTCCTGCGCGCGAGCCGTGAAGGCCTCGATGCCGATCGAGCCGTCGGCGGCCTCGTAGCCGTTGACGTACTGGATCGCACCGCCCTGCAGGGCGGGGAAGCCGATGCCGAAGATCGAGCCGATGTTGGCGTCCTGGGTCGTGCGGAGCACGCCCTCGTCGAGGCACTTGATCGTCTCGAGGCTCATGATGAACGTCAGGCGCTCCTTGAGGTCCTCGAACGCCGGCTGCGTCTCCGCGACGGGGAACTGCTCGGCGAGGCCGCTCCACAGTCCCTGGCGCTTGCCGTCGACATACTCGTAGAAGCCCGCGCCCTTGAGGCGGCTGGGGCGACCCAGCTCGATCATCGTGTCGATGATCTTCTCGGCGGCGTGGGCGTCCCACGTGCCGCCGGCCTCCTCGGTGGCGGCCTTGGACTCGTTGCGGATCTTGACCATGAGCTCCATGTTGAGCTCGTCGGTCAGCTGCAGGACGGGAGCCGGGAAGCCGGCCTGCGTCGTGGCCCGCTCGATGCTGACCGGGGAGACGCCCTCCGCGAGCATGCCGATGCCCTCGTTGACGAACGTGCCGATGACGCGGCTCGTGAAGAAGCCACGGCTGTCGCCGACGACGATGGGGGTCTTCTTGATCGCCTTGGTGTAGTCGATGACCCGGGCGATGGCCTCGTCCGAGGTCTTCTCACCCGCGATGATCTCGACCAGCGGCATCTTGTCGACGGGGCTGAAGAAGTGGATCCCGATGAAGTCCTCGGGGCGCTCCACGCCATCGGCCAGGATCGTGATCGGCAGCGTCGACGTGTTGGAGCCCAGCAGGGCGTCGGGCTTGACGACCTTCTGCAGCTCGCCGAACACGTCGTGCTTGAGCTTGACCGACTCGAAGACGGCCTCGATGACGAAGTCGGCACCCTCGAGGTCGGAGTAGTCCGCCGTCGGGGTGATGCGGGCCAGCAGCTCGTCGGCCTTCTCCTGCGTCAGGCGGCCACGCGAGACGGCCTTGTCGACGATGGTCTGGCTGTACGCCTTGCCCTTCTCGGCGGCGGCGAGCTCGACGTCCTTGAGGACGACCTGGAAGCCGGCCTTCGCCGAGACGTACGCGATGCCGGCGCCCATCATGCCGGCACCGATGACGGCGATCTTCTCGGCCTTGGTCGGCGCGATGCCCTCGGGCCGCGACTTGCCGGCGTTGATCGCACCGAGGTCGAAGAAGAAGGCCTGCGTCATGTTCTTGAACTGCTGGCCGACGATGAGCTCGACCAGGTAGCGCGACTCGATGCGGGTCGCGGTCTCGAAGTCGACCTGCGAGCCCTCGATCGCGGCGCTCATGATGTTGCGCGGAGCCTTGTAGGGCGCGCCCTTGGTCTGCTTGCGCAGGTTGGCGGGGAACGCCGGCAGGAACGCCGCGAACTTCGGCGTCGACGGCGTGCCGCCGGGGATCCGGTAGCCCTTGCGGTCCCAGGGCTGGGTCGCGGCTTCCTCGTTGTCGACGTTGGCCTCGATCCACGCCTTCGCGGCGGGAAGGAGCTCGTCCTGTGTCGCGACGAGCTCGTCGACGAGTCCCTCGGCGAGCGCCTTGGACGGACGCAGCTGCTGGCCCTGGAGCAGGAACTTCATCAGCGCGTCGGAGATGCCGAACATGCGGACCGTGCGGGTCACGCCGCCACCGCCGGGCAGCAGGCCGAGGGTCGCCTCGGGCAGGCCGACCGAGTAGCCGCCGTCGACCGCGATGCGGTGGTGCGCCGCGAGCGCGATCTCGAGGCCGCCACCGAGGGCCGCGCCGTTGATCGCCGCGACGACGGGCCTGCCGATCGTCTCGAGCTTGCGGAGCGTGGCCTTGATGGCCTCGACCTCGTCGAACAGGCGCTCGGCGTCGGCCGGGGTCGCCTGGGTCATGAGCTTGAGGTCACCGCCGGCGAAGAAGGTCTTCTTCGCCGAGGAGATGATGACGCCCTTGACCGACTCGGGGTCGTTCGCGATGTCCTTGGCCAGCCGGTCGACGGCGGCAGCCATCGAGTCGGCGTAGTCCTGGTTCATCGTGTTGGCGCTCTGGTTGGGGTCGTCGAGGACGAGGTTGACGATGCCGCCCTCGGCCTCGTAACGCACTGCTTCAGTCATAGGTGTGTCTCTTTCGAAAGGGGGAGGAGGATCAGCTGAGGCGCTCGACGACGGTGGCGATACCCATGCCGCCGCCGACGCACAGCGTGGCCAGGCCGTACCGCTGGTCGCGACGCTCCAGCTCGTCGATCAGGGTGCCGAGGATCATCGCGCCGGTCGCGCCGAGGGGGTGACCCATCGCGATCGATCCGCCGTTGACGTTGGTCTGGTCGTGCGGGTAGCCGCCCAGGTCCTTCATGAGGCGCAGGGCGACGGCCGCGAAGGCCTCGTTGATCTCGAGCAGGTCGATGTCGCCGATGCTCAGGCCGGCCCGGTCGAGCGCCTTGAGGCTGGCCGGTCCGGGGCCCGTCAGCATGATCGTGGGCTCGGAGCCCGAGACCGCGGCCGACAGGATGCGCGCACGCGGCTTGAGGCCGTGACGCTCGCCGGCGGCCTCGGTGCCGAGCAGCACGAGCGCCGCGCCGTCGACGATGCCCGAGGAGTTGCCGGCGTGGTGGACGTGGTCGATCTTCTCGACCCAGTGGTACTTCTCGAGCGCAACGGAGTCGAACCCGCCCTGGTCGCCGATCTGCGCGAACGACGCGGGGAGGCCGCCGAGGCTCTCGGCCGTCGTGCCCTCGCGGACGAACTCGTCGTGGTCGAGGATCGTGAGGCCCGAGCCGTCCTTGACCGGGATGACGGAGTTGGCGAAGTAGCCGTTCGCGATGGCCTTCGCGGCCCGCGCCTGCGACTCGGCGGCGAACGTGTCGACGTCGAGGCGGCTGTAGCCCTCGATCGTCGCGATGAGGTCGGCGCCGATGCCCTGGGGCACGAAGTCGTTGGTGAACGCCGTGTGCGGGTCCATGGCCCACGCGCCGCCGTCCGAGCCCATCGGCACGCGGCTCATCGACTCGACGCCGCCGGCGAGGATCAGGTCCTCCCAGCCGGAGCGCACGCGGGCCGAGGCCTGGTTGACGGCCTCCAGGCCCGAGGCGCAGAAGCGGTTGAGCTGCACGCCGGCGACGGTGTCGGGCAGACCGGCCGCGGAGGCGGCGGTCTTGGCGATGTCGCCGCCCTGGTCGCCGATCGGCGACACGCAGCCGAGGACGAGATCCTCGATGCCGTCGGTGTCGAGGGAGGGGTTGCGCGTGCGGATCTCGTCGATCAGGCCGGTCACGAGCGAGATCGGCTTGACCTCGTGCAGTGAGCCGGTCTTCTTGCCGCGACCACGCGGGGTGCGGATGGCGTCGTAGACGAAGGCCTCGGTCATGGGGGTTCCTCACAGGATCAGAAGAGTGTCGTCACCAACAGTGACACCCTCGATTGTGACACCAACACTGTCAAAGTCCAAGGGACGGGTCGGTGTGGCACACGTCACGAAGGACGGCGTGGAATAGTCTCAACAGCATGATCGCGACCCCCGCCGAGACGATGAGCGTCGAGCAGCTCGCGTCGCGCGTCGGCATGTCGGTGCGCACCGTCCGCTTCTACGCCGGCCGCGGGCTCATCCCGCCTCCGCGCCGCGAGGGTCGCAACGGGTTCTACGGACCTGACCACCTGGCTCGCCTCGAGCTCGTGCGCGAGCTCCAGGCGCACGGGTTCACGCTGTCGGCGATCGAGGGCTACCTGGAGAACATCCCCGGCAATGCGACCCCGGAGCAGGTCGCGCTGCACCGCACGCTGCTTGCGCCGTGGATGGCCGACCGGCCCGAGCAGCTGGACCGTGCGGCCCTGGAGGTGCGGGCCGGGCGCGCCCTCAGCGATGACGACCTGGAGATGCTGATCGCGCTGGGCGTCGTCGAGCCCACGCCCACCGAGGACGTCTTCCACGTGGCCCCCGCGCACCTCGCGGTCGGCATCCAGTTCATCGAGACCGACATGCCCATCGAGGTCGCCCTCGCATCGCGGCGCATCTTCGACGAGGCCGGCAAGGCCGTCGCGAAAGAGATCACCGAGGTCTTCCGCACCATGTGGTGGCCCCAGCTGCGCTCGTCCGGACGTCCGCCCGAGGACATCACGGCCCTCGTCGAGCGCTTCAAGCCGTTGACGATCCAGGCCCTCGTGACGGCGTACGAGACGGCCGTCGACGAGGCCAAGCGCGAGACGGTGCGCCGGCGCACCTAGGCCGTGTCGGGCCCGCCCATCAGGCGCCGCGTGATGACCGTGACGTCGCGGTCGAGCGCGTCGACGCGCCCCTCGATGCGGTCGAGCCGGCGCTCCACCTGATCGAACCGGCGATCGACCTGCTCGAACCGGCGATCGACCTGCTCGAACCTGGCGTCGACCTGCTCGAACCCTGCCGTCATCACGGCCGTCAGGGCGTCGAACCGGACATCGAGGTTCTGACCGAACATGCGCACGAGGAGCGCCACGAAGGCGAGCATGAACGTGAACATGCCGCCGATCGTGGTCCAGGTCTGCGCGTCGCTCATGCGGCCAGAATAGCCGCGGCCCTCGCCGCTTGGAAGGAGACGAGGGGCGGGCTGTGGAGTGAAGGTCAGACGCCCAGCGAGCGTCCCACGATCTCCTTCATGATCTCGGTCGTGCCGCCGTAGATCGTCTGGATGCGAGTGTCGAGGTATGCCTTCGAGATCGGGTACTCCGACATGTAGCCGTAGCCGCCGTGCAGCTGCAGGCACTGGTCGGCGGTCTTCTTCTGCAGCTCGGTCGTCCACCACTTGCCCATCGCGGCGTCCTCGACCGTCAGGGTGCCGGCGTTGAGCTCGGTGATCGAGCGGTCGACGAACACCTGGGCGATCTGCTGCTCGGTCTCGAGCTCGGCGAGGGTGAACCGCGAGTTCTGGAACGAGCCGATCGGCTTGCCGAACGCCCTGCGCTCCTTGACGTAGTCCAGCGTCATGTCGAGCATCGTGCGGCACGCGGCGGCGGCGACGACCGAGATCGTCAGGCGCTCCTGCGGCAGCTTCTCGAGCAGGTGCAGGAAGCCCTTGCCCTCCTCGCCGATCGTGTTGCTGACCGGGACGCGGGCGTTGTCGAAGAACAGCTCGGCGGTGTCCTGCGCCTTGAGGCCGATCTTGTCGAGGTTGCGGCCTCGCTCGAAGCCCTCGGTGCCGCGCTCGACGGCGATCAGGGTGAATCCCAGCGGTCCCGCCTCGGGATCGGTCTTGCAGACCACGATCACGAAGTCGGCGAGGATGCCGTTGGAGATGAAGGTCTTCGCCCCGTTGATGACCCACTCGTCGCCGTCGCGCCTCGCGG
>NZ_JAOPXQ010000193.1 GCF_025965075.1 Aeromicrobium sp. | reverse complement strand
GATCCCTCGTCGACCGGCCGGACCCTCCCTGGAGCTCCTCCAGGAGATCGCGTTCCTCGAGGAGTGATGAGCCCGATGGCACTGCCCGCCGTGGCAGCCGCGGTCATGCGGCGATGCGTACCCGCAGCTGTGGTGCTGATCGGCTCCCTCACGCCGCTGGTCGGGGTCGGGCCGGCCTGGTCGAGCCCGACGACGGCGCCGTCCGCCGGGTCAGCGGCCGAGGAGCTGACCGGCGCGCGCACGGCCTATGGCGACGCCGTCAAGGCCGTCGAGCTGATCGGTGCCCAGCGCGAGAGGCTGGCGGCAAGCGCCCAGCGGGCGACCCTGGCGGCTGAACGTCTCCGCGCGGACGTCCAGGGGGAGGACGGCGGCGCCATCCGCTCGGTCGTCGGCCGGTTCTTCTCGGGGGCGCCCTCGGCGGCCGACCGAGCCGTTGAGTCCGCCGACAACGCAGGGCACTTGTCACGTCTGGCAGCAACCTCGCGACACGCGCTCGACACGGCGATCGTGAAAGCCGAGAGCACCCGCCGGGCCTACGACGAGGTGCTGGCCGAGCAGGCCCGCCGCCAGGCAGGCTGGTCAGCCGGGGATGTGGCCGAGTTCGCCCGATCGTTGGCCCAGCCCGACGAGCGCTACCTCGTCACCGATCGGGAGCAGAACGCCCGCAACGAAGCGGCACTGGCGCGCTGGGAGCGCTACCTCGACAGGCTCATCGATGCCGATGTCGTGCCACCACAGGCCGCACGGCTCACCGACCCCACCCGGCTTCCAGGCAGCCTCGAGGCGGTCCGAAGCCGCACCGGCGAGGCGATCGCCGGCGTCGCCCAGATCGAGAACGAGGACGGCACCCCGCTCGTCGTCCTGCCGGCCGAGACGGTCCGCGCCGTCTCCACGGCGTTTGGCCGGCTGGGTCTGACCACGGTCCCGGCCGCAGGAACCCCCTCGACGTTCGCGTGTGGCGGCCTGGTCGCTGACGCGTGGGGAGCCACGGACCAGCTGGCCGCCGACTCGATGACGCAGTGGCGCACACTCGCGAAGGTCCCGCAGTCGGCGATGCAGGTCGGTGACGTCGTGCTCCTCGGCGGCCGACGCGACGGTCTCGAGGAGTCCGGAGTGTATGTCGGGGACCGTCAGGTCATCGTCGCCGACCCCGTCACTGGCACGGCCTCTGTGCAATCGGTCGGCCGCACACGGCTCTATGGCGTCAGACGCGTCGGCCTTCCCGTCTCCCACTCGTACGACGCGCCCCCTGCCGGTCGGTGCGGCCTGCCGGCTGAGACCGTCCAGGCGGCCCCGGACGGTGCCACGGGCACCTTTGCGTTGCAGCTGCCGCTGGCGGCCGGGTCGTACCGGATCTCGGCAGGATTCGGCCAGCGCGGTTCGCGGTGGTCCACGGTCCACAGCGGGCAGGACTTCGCCGCACCGATCGGCACCCCCGTGTCGGCCATTGCCGACGGCGTGGTCACGGTCGAGCACCCATCGTGGGCCGGGAATCTCGTGCGCGTCGACCACGGTGGTGGCGTCGAGACCTGGTACGGGCACCTCTCGACGGTCAATGTCGTCCCCGGCCAGCAGATCGGGAAGGGCGAGAGGATCGGGGCCGTCGGCAACGAGGGCAACAGCAGCGGACCGCACCTCCACCTGGAGGTGCGGCTCGACGGACGGGCAGTCGACGCCGCGCTGGTGCTGCCGATCCCCGAGCTTCCACGGACAGCCCATCCCGATGGCGAGGTCCCGGACAAGGCATTGTGCAGCGCGGCCGTCGGATCGACGCACCTGCTCGCATGCGACGCTGCGGTGTCGTTCCGCCTGATGTCCGCCGCGTTCACCGCCGAGCTGGGCACTGAGCTCTGCATCACCGACTCCTACCGCTCGCACGTCGGTCGGACCGCACTCACGCCCTCGAAGCGCAGGCTCCCCGCGGCCGTCGGCACCTCTGCCCACGGAGCCGGACGGGCCGTCGACCTGTGTGGTGGCGTGGAGCGTCTCGACACCCCCGAGCACCGCTGGCTGGTCACGCATGGCACGTCCTTCGGCTGGGTCTCCCCCACCTGGGCGGCAGCGGGCGGTTCGCGACCCGAGCCCTGGCACTTCGAGTCATCCTGACACATCCAGTTCGGCGACCTGTGTGACGCGGAGCATCTAGAATCACTCGTGGGAGAAGGATCTAGCTGCACCGTATGAGGGAGAACGGCACTGTGATGGACCCTGCACATCCAGAGGAAGGCGTCGAACGGCTCTGGCGCAGCTACAAGGAGAGCGGTGATCGCGACGCTCGAGAGCGACTGATCGTCCAGTACGCTCCTCTGGTCAAGTACGTCGCCGGCCGCGTACGCGCAGGACTGCCACCCCAGGTCGACCAGGCCGATCTCATCTCCGACGGCATCATCGGGCTGATGGACGCGATCGACAAGTTCGAGCGGCAACGCGGTCTGCAGTTCCAGACCTACGCCGTGCGCCGCATCCGCGGGGCCATCATCGACGGTCTGCGACGCTCGGACTGGGTGCCTCGGTCGGTGCGGGACAAGTTCCGCGAGATCGAGGCGGTGCAGGTCACCCTCGAACGCCGCCTGGGGCGAACCCCCGAGGACGGCGACGTGGCCGCGGAGCTCTCGATCTCGGTGGCCGAGCTGAGGTCCGTCTACGGGAAGATCTCCTACACCCACGTCGCCAGCATCGACGAGATGGGCGCGGGGTACGAGAACTCCTCGGACCAGGGGATGTCGTTCCTGGCCGACCACGACACGGACGATCCGCCCGAGTTCCTCCGGGCCCTGCACGAGCTGCCCGAGCGCGACCGCGTCATCGTGGCGCTGTACTACTGGGAGCGGTTCACGTTGGCCCAGATCGGTCAGGTCCTCGGCATCAGCGAGTCCCGCGTCAGCCAGCTGCACACCCGGGCGATGCTGTCGCTGCGGCACCACATGACCGTTCCCGTCGGCTGAGAACTCAGTCCACAGCCCGTCCATCGAGCTCCATGGAGCCGAGCTGCACCTGTGCGCTGGCCAGGCGGAGGATGTCCGCGCCTGCCGGCGCCTGACGCTCGATGGTGTCCGCCAGCAGCAGAGCGGAGGTGGCGATGGCCGACGCCGACACCCTTCCGCGCAGCAGATCGCACAGCCACGTGAGCAGGTCCTCGACGATCGACACATCCTGGGTCAGAAGAGCCGCAGCGGTGTGGCGGACCATCCAGCCGATGTCCTCCCGGGTACGGGCCTGCTGGTACGGACTCATGCTCGCCAACCGGGGCAACGCATCGATCAGCTGGTCGTAGGCCGAGGTGACGATCGCCTCGTCCGCGGTGTGCAGCCACAGCACCTCGGGAGGGATGACGGGGCTACGTCCCGTGAGCTCGGGTGGAACGCCCAGAAGCGCGTCGGCATCGGCCGCCCAACCGTCGGCACCGATGGCCACGGCCCGGCGCGGACCGTTGCCGAAGGCCCTGCCGCCGACCATGACAGGGATGTCGAGGTCGTGCGCCGCTGCGATGCAGCGTGCGGCGCCGACGAGATTGGTCGGCATCGTGCACGAGAGCGCCAGCACATCGACGTCGCCTGCTGACAGCCGACGATGCAGCTGCTCTGCTGGCAGGGACGGTCCGAGCATCGTGACCCTTACCTCCCCTGTCGCACCGGCGACAGCGGCCGCCATGCGCGCTGGCAGGCTGTGCCATTCCCCCTCCGCGCACGCCATGGCCACGTGGCGCGTGTGAGCTCCCCGCCGTGGCGTACCCGCGTAGGTCAAGGCCGAGAGCGCCCCTTCAGTGATCGAGGTGGCGACGTGCTCGTCCGCCACGGACCACCGACCTGACTCCCACATCTGCCCCACCCGGACCTGCGCCGGCGCCAGGATCTCGGAGATGATCCTGCCCATCGGCATGCCTTCGTCCAGGAGCTGGAGGACGAGATCGCTGGCTGCGTGGACGTCACATGCCGCGACCGCGCGGAAGTAGTCCTTGCTCGGGTCCACGGATTCACTCACGTGAGGCCTCTCGGTCATCCTCGGCAGAGGAGCGCAACGTGGTCCGGTTGCGACCCTTGGCCTTGCCCTCGTACATCGCCGCGTCCGCCCGCTGGAGCGCCGCACGACCGCCGTCCTCGCCCACCTCTGCCACCCCGATCGTGAGTCCGATCCGGGCTGCTGCAGCCGGTCTCTCGGACTCCCATCTCGTCCGGACCTCCTGGCACCTGTCCGCCAGGCCCCGACCATCCAGGCCGGGCGTGAAGCAGACGAACTCGTCGCCGCCGAGGCGTCCGCAGGCGTCGTCCTCGCGGAAGGTGCGGAGCATCAGAGCGCCGAACGCGCGCAACGCTGCATCACCTGCAGCGTGTCCATTGGTGTCGTTGGTGGCCTTGAAGTGATCGAGGTCGATCAGGCAGACGCTGTCCCCCGGCGCCGCCCTCGACAGTTGTCGCATCCAGGCACGCCGGTTCAGGACACCGGTCAGGTGGTCGCGTCTCGACTCCTCGTCTCGTCGCAGCTCGGCCTGCACCCCAGCAAGCACGAGCCGTGCTGATGCGAGGAACTCCGGCAGGACAGTGCCCAGGCGCATTGCCGCCACACTGACCGGGTCGGCAGCAGGCAGCATCGGCTCGGACAACCCGAGCGAGACGTCGACGGGAATCGATGTGGTCGGATCGGCGTAGCGGGCCGCGACGAGGGCCCCGCCGAGGTCGCGGACGAGGGTCGACACGATGGCCTCCACCTCCGCGGCCGAGCGCGCTCTCAACAGCGCCTGGGTGGCAGCGAGCTCAGCGCTCAACGCTGTCGGATCGGAGGAGGCGGGGCCGAGAGCGTACGCCCGACCGTTGTCCCGCCGACGTCGCGCCAGTCGCGCCGCGAGCTCGGACGGTGGCACTGAGCTCTCCGGCTGGTCTCCCATCTCATCCACCATGGTAAACGCTCCCTGTCCGCGTGTCGGGGGTCTGAACCGCGCGCGGTCTCGTCACCGGCATGCCTGCTCGTCCCTCGGACGTCGGGTCACTCATCAGGAGACCGAGTGGGTGATGGTGCCGATGTAGACCCCGGCCGGCATGTCGGCGGCGACGGCGACGTGGATGGTCGGATTCCACGTCGCGGTGTTGTCGCCGGTGATGGCGGTGGCCGTGACCACCGGTGACACGCCCGTGAGGTTCGCAGGGTCGTTCGCCGTGTATGTCGCCGTGCCGACCTTCGTGATCGGCCCGGCCGAATATCCCACCGCGGCCGCTCCGATGGACGGCCCCGCGGTCTGGGTGAACGCGGTGGAGATCGCGGTCGCCGTCCACCCCGACCCGGCCGGCGCTCCGCGCGAGTCGGTGACCTGGACCTGGCCGAGTGGGCCACTGATCGTCAGGGGGCCCACGCCGTTGGACTGGGTCCCGAGGTTGCCGGCATCGCCGGGCGCGCTGATGGACAGTCCCCCGCCCTCCACCGTCACCGTGGCGGCGCTGACCGCCGTCGGCTCCGCGGACGCGGGCAGTGCCGACGCAAGGAACACGAGACAAGCACATGCCGAGACGATCGAGACCGACCGATGGCGAAGGGACAGAGTCAAGGCGCCGTGTCTCCTGAGGTGGCGGGCGATCGGTGTGGTCCGGTGACCGCACCACTTCCGCGGCGGCGCCGGACCACGATCCACGTCGCCATCGCGAGCAGCACGACAAGGAGTCCGCCCCCGATCCACCACCAGATGCTGGTGCCGTCCGTGACGGCCACCGTCTGACCGTTCCCGGTCGCGGCAAAGGTCAGCGTGGCCTGCGCGGTCTCCGTGAGCAGGCCGCTGGTCACCTCCAGGTGTGCCTTCCAGGGCCCGTCGGGCAGCTGCTTGTCCAGCCGGGCGGTGACAGGTGCGGTCTTCTTGAGACCCAGCGTGGTGCCCAGGGTGACGGGGAACGGACCGGCGGACAACCCGCCGGGACCGTCGCTCAGGGTGAGCTCACCCTGCAGGTCGAGTGCCCGACCGCCGGTGTTGCGGATCGTCGCGGCCACGACCGGGGTGCCCGACGCGTCGCGCTCGGCCTTGAACGACTTGATCGTGAACGCGGGCGCGGGCGCGCCGCCGGGTCCGACCGACAGGTAGACCCGGATGCCGACACGACTGACCTGGGTGACTGCGCCGGCGCCGGCGGAGGAGGTCTGGGCCCACAGCACGGCGTACTGCTCACCGGGGGCGGCATCGGACGGGACGTTGATCGTGACGTCCAGCATCTGCTTGGCGTTGTCCGCCAGCGGCGAGCGGGGGGCGCTGATCTTGGTCCACGTCGACAGCTCGTTGGGCGTGTCGCCGGGCAGCCCGATGAACGAGTTGCCCTTGATGGCCGCTGCGGCCGGGTAGACGGCGATGTCGGTCGGCTTGCCCGTGTTGTTGGACACCTCGATGCGCCGCTTGATGGTGGTGCCGGGCTTGACGTGGTCGATGATGTAGACCCGGGCGCGGGGGTCGTCGCGGGCGGCGACCGGCGCGTCGACCAGGCGGATGCCGAGACCCGTGTGATCGGTCTCGGCGGTGAGGGCAGAGCTGCCGAACGCGCCGGCGGCCGGGGACAGAGTCCCGGCCACCAGCGCGATCAGGATGAGCAGTCGACGCATGAGGGGTGCTGAACCTCAGAGGATCGACGTGGTGACGGTGCCGGTGTAGTCACCCGCGAGGGCGCTCGCCGGCAGGGTCACCGTCAGGGTGGGGGTGTACGAGGCGGTGTTGTTGCCGCTCGCCAAGGTCCCTTCGGCCACCGGGGCCCCCGTCGTGATGCTGGTGGCCCCCGTGGTGGTCGGGGTCACCGTGCCGGTGCTTGCCGTGGCTTCGCCGGAGTCGTACGAGACGCCCGTCGAGACCGACCCAGCTCCGTCGACGAAGGTCGTCGATGCTGCGGACATGACCCAGCCCGCCGTGCTACCGCGGGTGTCGCTGACTCCGACGGCGCCGAGCGAACCACTGACCGATGCAGCTCCCGGAGCCGCATTGGTCAGCGCTGCGCCCGCTGCCGTGGTGACGTCGAGGCTGCCACCCGCGAGGGTGAAGGTGGCCGTGGTGTCCCCGGAGCTGGCGGCCATCGCCGAGCCGAGCGGGAGGATGGCGAGGACCGTGCCGGTGACGGCGACGGTCCCCAAGGTGCGAAGTGCCTTCATGACTGTCAACTTTCTGGTGGCGGATCCCGCGCACGACAGCCTGAAGACCGTGCCGACGACATCACCGGCACGTGCTGAAGAGCGAGGATCCTGTTCGGTAACCCGGCTGACCCGGATGGGCCCCGTGGCTTTGCGTCCCCGACTCACATCGGGTTTGCCATTGTCGTGCTGGCGTCAGGCGTGTGGCCTGGCGCCAAAAGGTGGGTAGCGAGCGTCCGCCTCCCCGTCTCTGCCCGAATCGTAGCGCCTGGGCCGGGGAACCGTGGCGATACCCCGACATCGATTACTGCTGCGCTGGGAGCGTCTCTCACCCCACTCGCCGGCCCGTGGCCGGTTGTGACTTCGCGCACCTTCTCGCTTGGTAGGGTGCGCCACGGGAGCCGTTGGTGTCGGAGGGGAATGTGAGTCATCATGTCTGTAGGCGTTGGCAAGTCAGGGGACCGCGGACCGGCGGAGAGGTTTGCCGCCATGCTGGCAGCCTGTGGAGAGGCCGATACGGAGCCCCCCGAGGCAGCCGTGGCGAGCGCAGCCATGCGGCTCATCACGACGATCGACGCATTGCCCGACGCGCTGATCGCCCTTGACTCCCGAGGGGTCGTGACCTGGGCGACCTCGGCCACCTCCGACGTGCTCGGTTGGCACCCGGACGAGCTCACCGGGCGACCCATCACCGTGTTGGCCCTGGAGGAGAACGTCGAGCAGCAGCAGCAGTTCCTGGAGGAGATGCGGCGCACGGGCAGGGCCGTCACCTACTCGGCCCAACGGCGTCGCGGGGACGGCGAGATCGTCGAGGTCTCCGTGGCGATGGGACCGGTCCTGGATCCGTCGACCGGAGCATTCATGGGCGCGTGTGCATCAGTGCGTAGCCTCGTCCACCAGATCAGGCTGCAGACCCAGCTGGCACAACAGGACTCGCTCAGCGTGGCTCTGAGCCGCCGCTCCTCGGATGTCGCAATGATCGCCAAGGCCGACACGGAGATCATGTTCGCCTCGCCATCGATCAGGGACGTGCTGGGGTTCACTCCCGAAGAGCTCGTGGGTTCGAAGGGCCTGGGCCTGGTCCACGAGGATGACCTGGCTGGTGTCCAGGCATTCGTGGACCGGGTCGTCTCGAGCCCCGGCGCAGTCGAGCGCAAGACGTTCAGGGTCTCCAATGCGCACGACGAGTGGCGCTGGATCGAGGAGACGCTCACCAACTGCACCGACGTCGTCGGTGTCGAAGGCCTCGTGGCGAATCTGCGTGACGTGACGAACGAGGTCGAGGCACGAGCGGCGCTCACCGCCTCCGAGCGGCGCTACCGAACCATCGTCGAGACCGCTCAGGAAGGCGTGCTGGTGCTCGACCGTGACGCACGCGTCCTCGTCGCCAACCTCAAGGCGGCCCAGATCCTGGGGCACTCGCAGAAGAAGCTGCACCGCCGCCAGCTGAGCGACTTCGTCGGGCACGTCACGACTGAGGACATGCGGCAACAAATCGCGTCGCGCCGACACAAGGGCAACCATCGCTTCGAAGTCACCTACCGTCATCCCGACGGGGGCAGCCGGGTCTTCGAGGTCGCTGCCTCCCCCATCTCCCTCAACGTCGACGGCGCCACCGGGACCCTCGCGATGATCTCCGACGTCACCGACGCCCGGCGCATCCAGGACGACCTCCAGCACCGAGCCCTTCACGACTCTCTCACCGGACTGCCCAACCGCGCCCTGCTCCACGACCGGCTCTCGATGGCGCTCTCCCGGCAGAATCAGGAGGCTGACCACCCTGAGGTCGCGGTGCTCTGCGTCGGCCTGGACGGCTTCAAGCTCATCAACGACGTCCACGGCCATGAGGTCGGCGACGCGATACTGCTTGAAGTCGCGAAACGTCTGCGCGACGTGTCCCGACCGGGCGACACCGTCGCCCGCCTCGGAGGTGACGAGTTCGTCGTCGTCGCCGAGGACATCGAGATCGACGCCGTGCTGGAGCTGGCAGCTCGCCTGCGTACGTCGCTCCTCGAACCGCTCGCCGGGACCAGCACGCCGGTGTACATGGACGCCAGCGTCGGTGTGGCCGTGGGCCTGCAGCAGTCACCGGCGGCCCTGCTCAGGTCCGCAGATGATGCCTTGAGGCAAGCCAAGACCCAGGGTCGCGGCCGCGTGCACGTCTACGACGCATCCGTCACCACCGACACCACGCGCAAGCTGCAGGTGGCCAACGCCCTGCGGAAGGCCTTGGACTCCGACCAGCTCACGTTGGGCTACCAGCCCATCGTCGACCTGGTCGGTGGCCACGTGGTCGCAGTGGAGGCGCTGCTGCGGTGGGAGCACCCTGAGCTCGGGCCCGTACCCCCACCCGAGATCGTCTCGACCGCCCGCGCGATAGGCCTGGCGGAGCGACTCGACGTGTGCGTCCTGCAGCGAGCATGTGCCGACATGGCAGGTCTGCGCAGCCGGGGCGTGGGGCCGGACATCGCCCTGGCAGTCAACCTGAGCGCACAGAGTGTCGAGGGCGGCGGACTCTCCCGGGTGGTCGGTGACGTAGGCCGCCTCACAGGCTGGCCCTTGGGGCAGCTGACCCTCGAGCTCACCGAAGGCGTCCTGATGAGTGACATCAAGGCAACTGCCACTGTGCTGGCCCGCCTGCGCGAGCTCGACGTGTCCATCGCGATCGACGACTTCGGCACGGGCTACAGCTCACTGGCCTATCTCCAGCGACTGCCGGTCGCCACGCTCAAGGTCGACCGCTCCTTCGTCGAGCACGTCCCGGCAGATCCCGGCTCATGCGCCATCGCCCGCTCGATGATCGATCTGGCCCGTGCGCTGTCGCTCACCACTGTCGCGGAGGGCATCGAGACCCAGGCGCAGGCCGACTACATGCGGCAGCTCGGCTGCACCCGCGGCCAGGGCTACTTGTGGAGCCCAGCCGTGTCACCAGCCAAGCTCGAGGAA
>NZ_JAOPXQ010000192.1 GCF_025965075.1 Aeromicrobium sp. | reverse complement strand
GCGCCGGTGACGGCGACCTTGACGGGTGTTGTGCTCACGTGAGGTGCTCCTTGGAGGGTGCGGAGATCTGGGGGTCTACCTTCCGAAACTAGCGCAGCCGCCGCCGGGAAACTCGCTGGGGGCGGCCGTGTGCGACCACGGGACTTGGCCGGTCTGCCGGGGTGGCGTCCGGGCCCACTCGTCGAACCGGCCAACGAAGTCGTCCATCTCGACGAGGTCAGGTGGGTCAGGTGTCCTCGCCGACGATCAGGACGTGCGTGAAGCCGGCGATCGCCGCCCCGATGACGGGGGCGAGGATGAACACCCATACCTGCTGGAGCGCGTCCGCGCCCGCGAACCACGCGACGCCGAGCGATCGGGCCGGGTTGACCGACGTGTTGTCGACGGGGATCGAGATCAGGTGGATCAGGGTCAGCGCGAGTCCGATCGACAGGCCCGCGAATCCCGCCGCTGCCCGTTTCGCGGTCGCGCCGAAGATGACGTACAGGAAGAACGCCGTCAGCACGATCTCGGTGATGAAGACGGCCAGGAGGCTGTAGCCGCCGGGGGACCGGTCGCCGTAGCCGTTGGAGCCGAAGCTGCCCTTGACGAAGTCGCCGTTGCCCTCCGCGATTGCGAGGATCACGGCGCCGGCCAGGGTCGCGCCGACGACCTGGGCGACGATGTAGCCCGGCGCGTCCTCCCACGCGAATCGCCCGGCGGTCGCGAGCCCCACCGTGACGGCAGGGTTGAAGTGGCCGCCGGAGACGTAGCCGAAGGCGTACGCGCCGGTCAGCACCGTGAGGCCGAACGCGAAGGAGATGCCCAGCGTGCCGACCCCCTCGGCGGCGAGGACGGCGGTGCCGACACCGCCGAGCACGAGCCAGAACGTGCCGAGGAGCTCCGCGCCGAGCCGGTGGGACATCGCGGGTTCGTTCATGCGCGCCTCCTGCTGCTGGTGACCTGCATCACAGTCTAGGACCGGTCGACGGCGGTACGGGGGAGTCTGGGGACTGTCGTCCCGGTGAGATATCTTGATGTCGAACCACTTTCCTGGCATCCACCCGTAGGAGTTGCCGCACTCATGGCCAAGATCATCTACACCCACACCGACGAGGCGCCCGCGCTGGCGACCTACTCGTTCCTCCCCGTCATCGAGGCGTATGCCTCGACGGCCGGCGTCGAGGTCGAGACCCGCGACATCTCCCTCGCGGGCCGCATCATCGCGCTGTTCGGTGACCGCCTGACGCCCGAGCAGCAGATCCCCGACGCGCTCGCCGAGCTCGGCGCCCTGGCGAAGACGCCCGAGGCCAACATCATCAAGCTCCCCAACATCAGCGCATCGGTCCCTCAGCTCAAGGCCGCGATCGCCGAGCTCCAGGCGCAGGGCTACGCGCTGCCGGACTATCCCGACGACCCGCAGAGCGACGAGGACAAGGAGGTGCGCGGCCGCTACGACAAGGTCAAGGGCAGTGCCGTCAACCCTGTCCTGCGTGAGGGCAACTCCGACCGCCGCGCTCCCGCGTCGGTCAAGAGCTACGCGCGCAAGCACCCGCACTCGATGGGCGCGTGGAGCAGTGACTCCAAGACCAACGTCGCCACGATGGACGCCGACGACTTCCGGTCCAACGAGAAGTCCGTCGTGATCGACACCGACACGACGATCGCGATCCAGCACGTCGACGCCGCCGGCACGACCACGACGCTCAAGGAGCCCTTCGCGGTCCTCGCCGGCGAGATCGTCGACGGCACCGTGATGCGCGCCGCCGCGCTGGACGCCTTCCTGGCCGACCAGGTCGCCCGCGCCAAGGCCGAGGGCGTGCTGTTCTCGGTGCACCTCAAGGCGACGATGATGAAGGTCTCCGACCCGATCATCTTCGGTCACGTCGTCAAGGCGTTCTTCCCCGCCGTGTTCGAGCAGTACGGCGCCGACCTCGCGGCCGCGGGCCTCAGCCCCAGCAACGGTCTCGGCGGCATCCTCGCGGGTCTCGACAAGCTCGACAACGGCGCCGAGATCAAGGCCGCCTTCGAGCAGGGCCTGGCCGACGGCCCGGCCCTCGCGATGGTCGACTCCGACAAGGGCATCACCAACCTGCACGTGCCGAGCGATGTCATCGTCGACGCGTCGATGCCCGCCATGATCCGCACGTCGGGCCACATGTGGGGCCCCGACGGCGCGGAGGCCGACACGCTCGCGGTCATCCCCGACAGCTCGTACGCCGGCGTCTACCAGACCGTGATCGACGACTGCCGGGTCAACGGGGCGTACGACCCCACGACGATGGGCTCGGTCCCCAACGTCGGCCTCATGGCGCAGGCGGCCGAGGAGTACGGCAGCCACGACAAGACGTTCGAGATCGAGGCGGCCGGCACGGTCCAGGTCGTCGACGCCGCCGGTGCCGTGCTGATCGAGCACGCCGTCGAGCCGGGCGACGTCTGGCGCGCGTGCCAGACCAAGGACGTCCCGATCCGTGACTGGGTCAAGCTCGCCGTGACCCGCGCCCGCGCGTCCGCGACACCGGCCGTGTTCTGGCTCGACCCGAGCCGTGCGCACGATGCCAACCTGATCGAGAAGGTCAACGCGTACCTGCCCGAGCACGACACCGACGGCCTGACGATCAAGATCATGTCGCCGGCCGAGGCCACGCAGTACTCGATCGACCGCATCCGCAAGGGTGAGGACACGATCTCGGTGACGGGCAACGTGCTCCGCGACTACAACACCGACCTGTTCCCGATCCTCGAGCTCGGCACCAGCGCCAAGATGCTGTCGATCGTCCCGCTGATCAATGGTGGTGGCCTGTTCGAGACCGGTGCCGGCGGCTCGGCCCCCAAGCACGTGCAGCAGCTCGTCAAGGAGAACTACCTGCGCTGGGACAGCCTGGGTGAGTTCCTGGCCCTCGCGTCGAGCTTCGAGCACATGGCGACGACGACCGGCAACGCGCGGGCGCAGATCCTCGCCGACACGCTCGACCGGGCGACCGGCACGTTCCTCGACGAGAACAAGTCGCCGGGCCGCAAGCTCGGCACGATCGACAACCGGGGCAGCCACTTCTACCTCGCGCTCTACTGGGCCAAGGAGCTCGCGGCGCAGACCGAGGACGCCGACCTCGCGGCCGCGTTCGCGGACGTCGCCGGCGACCTGACGTCCAACGAGCAGAAGATCGTCGACGAGCTGCTCGCGGTCCAGGGCAAGCCCGCCGACATCGGTGGCTACTTCCACCCCGACAGCGCCAAGGTCAACGCCGTGATGCGTCCGTCCGGCACGTTCACCGGCGTGCTGCAGGACCTGTCCTCGCGCCTGGTCTGACGGCATCCGCACCACCCCGACCCGGCGACATGGTGCACACCACGTCGCCGGGTCGAGTCATGTCGTGCGGCCGAGCAGCTCGTCGGCATGACGCACGCCGCACCCACCAGCTCGGCCGTGACCGCTGCGACCCCGGGACGACGGGACGCCTCCGGACGGGTCACCATCCAAGTAGGCCAGCGGGACCTCGATCGCGTCGGGCAGGAGGCGCACAGGTCGTCGTGGCGGTCCGCCATGAAGCCGCACAAGGCGGCCTGCGTCACCGCCAAGCACGCCCTCGAGGCCTGTCCAGGGTCGTCGCGCTGGAGGGGGCTGCGCACGGGGTCACGAGCAACTGCGTCAACCCCGTGTCGGACGGCGCCGCGATGATCACCGGCACCTCGTCGGTCATCGACGGCGGGTGGACCGCTCGGTGACCCACGGCACGCGGCCTCGATTGGAGGAATAGGCGCACCCCTTGGCAGACTTGGGACAGTGGTGACCGTCGTCGAGCAAGCCCCCAGCACCCGGACCAAGCACGTGACGCTCGCGCTGCTGGCCCTGGCGCTCGGCGGTTTCGCGATCGGCACGACCGAGTTCATGACGATGGGTCTGCTCGAGGAGATCGCCGACGGCATCGACCGCACCAACGCGCAGACCGGTCACATCATCACGGCGTACGCCTTCGGGGTCGTGGTCGGTGCGCCGATCATCGTGTCCCTGGGCGCGCGGCTGCCCAAGAAGGAGCTCGCGATCGGGCTGATCCTGGCGCTCGGCGTCGGCAACGCGATCACGGCCGTGGCCAGCGGCTACCTGCCGGTCATGGCGGCCCGCTTCGTGGCGGGCCTGCCGCACGGCGCCTACTTCGGTGTCGCCTCGCTGCTGGCGGCCTCGCTGGTCCGTCCGGAGTTCAAGGGCCGGGCGGTCAGCTCGGTCATGCTGGGCCTGTCGGTCGCGACGGTCGCCGGCGTCCCGGCCAGCACGATCCTGGGCCAGACGCTCGGGTGGCGCAGCGCCTACTGGGCCGTGCTCGTCATCGCGATCGCCGCGGCATTCATGATCTTCTGGTTCGTCCCGCACTCGCCGGCCAACACCGATGCCTCGCTGCGCGGGGAGCTGTCGGCGTTGAAGCGCCCGCAGGTGCTGTTCGCGGTCTCGGCCGGCATGGTCGGCTTCGGCGGCCTGTTCGCGATGTACAGCTACATCGCACCGATCGTCACCAAGGTCGCGGACCTCTCGAGCGCGTGGATCGCGGTGTTCACCCTGGCGTTCGGACTGGGCTCGGTCCTGGGGTCGTGGGCCGCGGGACGGCTGGCGGACTGGAACGTCGAGCGCTCGGTCCTGTACGGCTTCGTGGCCACGTCCGTCGTGCTCGTCGCGTTCTACTTCGTCGCGGCGCAGGTCGTCCCGGCGCTGGCGCTGGTCTTCGCGGTCGGTGCGCTGGGCTCGATCGTCGCGATCAACCTGCAGATCCGCCTGATGGACGCGGCGGGAGACGCCCAGATGCTCGGCGCCGCGCTCAACCACTCGGCGCTCAACATCGCCAACGGCCTCGGCGCGTTCTTCGGCTCGGTCATCATCGAGGCCGGCTACGGCTACCGGGCCACGAGCCTGGTCGGGGTCGTGCTGGCCTCGCTCGGCCTGTTGGTGTTCGCGATCGGCCTGATCGTGCAGACGCGTCAGACCGCCCCCGCGACTGGCGCAACCCAGACCGCGAGTGGCGCAGTCTGAAGAAAATGGGACGGCGTGTCGTCCACTTCTGCGCCACTCGCGGGTGGGTGTGCGCCACTCGCGGGTTAGCGGGTGACGTGCTCGGCGCCGCGGCGCGGACGGAGCCACACCAGGTCGCCCTCGTGGAGCTGTAGGGCGGTGGCCTCCGCCCGGGTGATGACGACCTGCACCGGCTCGGCGTGCAGCACGTCGGTCGGCGTCACCTCGAGGCGCACCTCGAAGCCGACACGCGTCCACCGGGTGATCGGCCCGGATGCCGTCGCGGCGTGCTCGTAGCGGGTGATGTCGATGTCGTGCGGGCGGATCAGGTGGTCGCCGAGCCGCGTCACGGGGCCGAGGAACGACAGCACGAAGTCGCTTGCCGGCCGGTCGTACAGGTCGTCGGGCGTCCCGATCTGCTCGATGCGTCCCTCGTTGATCACGACGAGGCTGTCGGCGACCTCGAGGGCCTCCTCCTGGTCGTGCGTCACGAACACCGTCGTCACGTGCACCTCGTCGTGGAGGCGGCGCAGCCAGTCCCGCAGCTCCTTGCGGACCTTGGCGTCGAGGGCGCCGAACGGCTCGTCGAGCAGCAGCACGCTGGGCTCGATCGCCAACGCGCGGGCCAGGGCCATGCGCTGGCGCTGACCGCCGGACAGCTGCGACGGCAGCCGGTGGGAGAACTGCTCGAGGTGGACGAGCTTGAGCAGCTCGGTGACGCGCTGCTTGACCTCGTCCTTGGGCTTCTTGCGGATCTCCAGGCCGAAGGCGATGTTCTTGGCGACCGTCATGTGCTTGAAGGCCGCGTAGTGCTGGAACACGAAGCCGACGTTGCGCTTCTGCGCCGGTAGGTGGGTCTTGTCCTCGCCCTCGATCTCGACCGAGCCGCTGTCAGCCGTCTCGAGGCCCGCGACGATGCGCAGCAGCGTCGACTTGCCGCCGCCACTGGGGCCCAGCAGCGCCGTGAGCTGCCCGCTGGGGATGCTCAGGTCGATGTCCTGCAGCGCGACGAAGTCGCCGAAGTTCTTGTTGATCCCGCGGATCTCAATCCCCATCAGTGTCGTCCTTGGGTCGAAGAATGGTCACGACGACGAGCGCCGCGACCGCGATCAGTGCGAGCAGGAACGAGGTGGCGTACGCCGAGCCCTGCTCGAAGTCCTGGTACTTCTCCTCCACGACGAGCGTCGCGGTCTGGGTCTGCTGGGCGATGTTGCCCGACACGACCTTGACGGCGCCGAACTCGCCGAGCGCGCGAGCCAGGCTCAGCACGACGCCGTAGACCAGCGCCCACTTGATGGACGGGAGGGTGATGCGGCGGAAGGTCTGCAGGGGCCCCGCGCCGAGGCTCGTGGCGGCCTGCTCCTGCTCGGTGCCGATCTCGTGCAGCACCGGCACGATCTCGCGGATCACGAGCGGCAGGCTGACGAATGCGGTCGCCAGGACGATGCCGGGGGTCGCGAACGCGATCTGCAGCCCCGCGCTCTCGAGGGCGGGACCGAACGTTCCGTTGGTCCCGCCGTAGGCGAGCAGGAGCGAGAGGCCCACGACGATGGGGGAGACCGACAGGGGCAGGTCGATCAGCGCGGACAGGACGTTGCGGCCCCAGAACTCGTAGCGGACCAGCAGCAGCGAGATGCCCACGCCGAACACGGTGTTGATCGCGACGGCCCACAGCGCCACGATCACGGTCAGCTGCAGGGCGTCGGTCACGACGGCGTCCTGGAGCGCGGTCTGCAGGTTGTCGAGCCCGCCGTCGAACGTCTTCTGGACGACCAGCGCGACCGGCCAGATCACGAGCAGGAACAGATAGCCGATCACGATGAGCCGGCGGAGGTACGTCCCGGGGGTCGGCCGGGGCCGCCGGCGCCGCGACCGGCGAGGTGCCGGCGTCGTGGCGGCGTTGGCGTCGGACGGCGACGGATCGCCGGACACCGGAGCGGCGGTGAGGCTACCCACGGCGGGCCACCACCGACGACAGGACCTGCAGCAGGGTGATCGCGAGCAGCGCGACGACCAGCAGGATCACGGCGACCGAGGCCGCGGCGGCCTCGTTGCCGTTCTCGATGTACGTCAGGATCCGCACCGAGGCGACCTCCGTCTTGTTGGGCAGGTTGCCCGACAGCAGGACCAGCGAGCCGTACTCGCTGATCCCGCGGGCGAACGACAGGGCCGCTCCGGCCGTGATGGCGGGGGCGAGCGCGGGCAGGATGATGCGCCGCAGGGTCGTGAACCGGCTCGCGCCCAGGGAGGCCGCGGCCTCCTCGACGTCGCGGTCGAGCTCCATCAGGACCGGCTGGACCGTGCGGACGACGAACGGGAGCGTCACGAACAGCAGGGCCAGGAAGACCGAGCGCCCGGTGTTGGCGACGTTGATGCCGAGGGGACCCTGCGGGCCGTAGAGGCTCAGCAGCACCAGGCCGGCGACGATCGTGGGCAGCGCGAAGGGGATGTCGATCACGACCTCGAGCAGGCGCTTGCCGGGGAAGCTGTCCCGCACGAGCACCCACGCGATCAGGGTGCCCATCACGACGTTGAGGACCGTCACGTACAGGGCCTGCGTGACGGTGAGACGCAGGGCCGAGGCGGTCTGGGGGCTGGTCAGCGTGTCGCGGAACGTCGACCAGCCGCCCTCGGTCGACTGGATGACGACCAGCGCGAGCGGGATCAGCACGAGGATGCTGAACCAGGTCAAGGCGACCCCCAGCCCGAGGGCTGAGGACCGCGTCAGCGAGGTGCTGCTCCGGAGGCGACGTCTGCGCGCGGCCCCCGGAGCGAGCGGGGCTTCGATGGTCACGACTTGCCGGACTCCGCGATGATCTTCGTGATCAGGCCGTCCTTCTCGTCGAAGAACTTCTTGTTGACCGCTTCCCAGCCGCCGAACGTCTTGTCGATCGTGAAGAGGTCGTCGATCTTGGGGAACGGGTTGGCCGGGTCGTTGGCGCCCTTGACCTCGCCGACCTCGACGCCCTGGACCGACGCGACGGGCCGGAAGCCGTACTGGGCGTAGATGCCCTGGCCCTTGGCGCTGCTCGCGAAGTCGAGGAACTTCTTGGCGGCGGGAGCGGCCTTCGTGGTGACCGCGCCCGGGTTCTCGATCAACAGGTTGTGCGTCGGGACGACGTAGTCGACGTCCTCGCCGCTCTGCCGGGCGAAGATCGCCTCGTTCTCGTACGACAGGAGCACGTCGCCGGTGCCGCCCTGGAAGGCGGTCGTGGCGTCGCGGCCCGAGCCCGGGAGCGCCTTGACGTTGGCGAAGACCTTCTCGAGGTACGCCGCGCCCTCGGCCTCGCTGGCGCCGTTGGCGATCTGCTCCTGGTACGCGGCCAGGATGTTCCAGCGTGCCGAGCCCGAGGAGCCCGGGTTGGGGGTCACGATGCCGATGCCCGGCTTGGCGAGGTCGGCGAACGACTCGATGTTCTTGGGGTTGCCCTTGCGGACGATGATCGACACGACGGACGTCGACAGGATGCCCTGGTGGTCGTTCTGGTCCCAGTCCTTGGCGACGAGGCCCTCGTCGACCAGGCGAGTCGTGTCGGGGGTCAGCGAGAAGTGCGTGAGGTCGGCCTTGAGCCCACCGACGACGGCACGGCTCTGGTCGCCGGACGGTCCGTAGGACTCCGTGAACGTCACTCCCTTGCCGTCGGCCGTCGTCTGGAAGGCCTTCTCGACGGCCCCGTCGGCGGCCTTGGGGACGGAGTAGGCGACGAGCGAGAGCTGCGCGCCGCCGCTGGCGTTGCTGCCGCCGCCACACGCGGACAGCAGGGCAGCGCCCGTGGCGACGGCGATGGCCGCTGCCACGCCCTGGCGGGAGAAGATCTTCATGTTTCGGCCTCAGAAGGGGTCAGGGCACGCCACCGTGCGCGCTCCGACGTTCAAACTAGGCGGATTCCGAAGCCTCTCGACCAGATCTCAGGATGCGAGACGTGACGCCGGATGGTGAGACCGGGTGAGCTCCGCCTCAAGCCGCCTCAGTCGAAGACGATCGTCCTCGGGCCGTTCATCAGGACCCTCGACTCGGCGTGGAGCTGGACGGCGCGGGACAGGGTCTGGGCCTCGACGTCGCGGCCGACGCGCGCCAGGTCGGCGGGGGTCATCCGGTGGTCGACCCGCAGGACGCCCTGGTCGATGATCGGGCCCTCGTCGAGCTCGGCCGTCACGTAGTGCGCGGTCGCGCCGATGAGCTTGACGCCGCGGTCGTGGGCCTGCTGATAGGGCCGGGCGCCCTTGAAGCTCGGCAGGAAGCTGTGGTGGATGTTGATCGCCCGGCCCTCGAGCGCGCGACACAGGTCGTCGGACAGGATCTGCATGTAGCGGGCCAGCACGACCAGCTCGATGTCGAGCTCGTCGACGAGCTCGAGCAGCCGGGCCTCGGCGGCGGGCTTGTCGCCAGCGGGCACGTGGTGGAACGGCACGTCGTACGCCGCGGCGAGCCGTCCGAGGTCGGGATGGTTCGACACGATCGCCGGGATCTCGACGTGCAGCGCGCCGGCGCTCTGCCGGTAGAGCAGGTCGTTGAGGCAGTGACCCTCCCGCGAGACGAGCACCAGCGTGCGCAGGGGCTGCTCGGCCAGCACGAGCCGGTACGTCATCGCGTGCTCCGCCGCGACGGCGTCGAAGCCCGCCGACACCGAGGCGAGCTCGCGGGACTCGGCGAGGGCGAAGTGCACGCGCAGGAAGAACTGGCCGTCGGTCGTGTCCGTGAACTGCTGGCTGTCGAGGATGTTGCCGCCCGCCTCGGCGATCCAGCGCGTCACGGCGAACACCAGTCCGGGGCGATCGGGGCACGACAGGGTCAGCACGAAGGACGAAGGCACCCGCCCACTCTAGGAGAGGGGCGGGTGCCTTCGGCCGGTGCTACGGCGTTACGGGGTGACGACCGGGTCGGCAGCCTCCGACTCGACCGGCTTGCCGCCGTGCCCGGCGTGCGTCGGCCGGGCCAGGAACAGCACGAGGACCAGACCGATGAGGAACGCCGCGACGGGCATGTAGAGCGTCTGTCCCATCGCGTCGGAGAACGGTCCCTGGATGACGTCGGGCATCTTCTGCCCGGCGGCCTGCAGGTCCTGCGACGACCCCTCGATGCCGTTGGCGGTCAGCCGCGCCTGGATCAGCGCCGCGATCGCGGCGCTGCCGAGGACGGCGCCGATCTGGCGGGTCGTGTTGTAGATGCCGGCGCCCGACCCGGCCGAGGCCATCGGCAGGTTGCGCGTCGCGGTGGCGCTCAGCGGCGCCCACAGGCATGCGTTGGAGACGCCGAACAGTGCCATCGGCAGGCACAGCTGCCACACCGGCGTCGTCGGGGTGATGAGCTGCGACAGCCAGAACATCGCGACCGCCGCGGTGCCGAAGCCGACCGTCGTGATGCTGCGTGGGTGCACCCTGTCGACGAGCTTGCCGACGAAGGGCGACAGGATCATCAGCACGATCGCCATCGGGGCCATCAGCAGCGCAGAGCCCGTCGGGCTCCAGCCGCGGACACCCTGGGCGTAGAAGAAGAACGGCAGCGACATCGACGTGATCGCGAGCGACACGAGGGCGATGCCGCCGTTGCCCAGCGAGAAGTTGCGGTCGCGGAACAGGCCCAGCGGGACGAGTGGCTCGTTCTTGATGCGGCTCTGCCAGAACATGAAGAGGGCGAACACGACGAGCCCGAGCGCGATCAGGAGCGGGACGCTGATGATGCCGGAGATCTGGCCCCAGTCGTACTTCTCGCCCTCCTGGATGCCGAACACGACGAGGAACACGCCGACACCGCTGAGGACGACGCCGAGCCAGTCGAACGAGTGGGTGTGCGTCGGCAGGGTCGGCACGAGGCGCCACGCCAGGACGAAGCCGATGACGCCGACCGGGACGTTGACGATGAAGATCCACTCCCAGCCGAACGAGTCGACGAGCACACCGCCGAGGATCGGGCCGACCAGCGTCGCGACGCCGGCGGTGGCTCCCCACAGTGCCATGGCGCTGCCGCGCTTGTTGGGCGCGAACGTGCGGGTGATGACCGCCATGGTCTGCGGCGTGATGAGTGCGGCGCCGAGCCCTTGCACGACCCGCGCGACGATCAGCATCTCGATCGAGTCGGTGAGACCGCACCACAGCGAGGCGAGGGTGAAGATCGTCAGGCCGACGAGGTACATGTTCTTGGTGCCGTAGCGGTCGCCCAGACGGCCCGTCACGAGCAGCGGCACGGCGTAGGCCAGCAGGTAGGCGCTGGTGACCCAGATGACGGTGTTGTAGTCGGTCCGCAGGTCCTCCATGATGGCCGGCGTCGCGACCGAGACGATCGTGTTGTCGACGAGGATCATGAAGAAGCCGATGACCATGGCCCAGAGGGCCGGCCAGGGGTTGTAGTCGGGTGGGAGGTCGGTGCTCACTGAGCGTGTGGTTGCCATGCGAAGTCCTTGTTCTGGATGCGGGTGATGAGGTTCGTGAGCCAGTCACGCTGGGCGATGGTCATGGCGAGCAGGTAGTCGGCGCCGACGAGGTAGGTCTCCTCCTTGCCGGACCGGCGAGCGGCCTGCAGGGCGGTGTCGATCTGCGCGACGTCGTCGTCGAGGGCGGCGACGTACTGACCCAGGTCGGCGACGGCCTGGTCGGCCGGGATGTTGTGCGCCTCGCTGAGGGCGAGCGCGAACTGGGGATATTCGCGCACGGGCTGCTGCAGCAGCTCGCGCACCCGCCTCATCACGGCCGACCGGCCGGCGGCCGTGATGGCGTACGTCGTGCGCTCCGGCCGGTTGCCGTCGCGGTCCGTGCCGATCGCCTCGACGAGCTGGTCGGTGTGGAGGCGCTCGACGGAATGGTAGAGCGAGCCCGGCCGGACCTTGACGAAACGGTCCTCCCGACGCTCCAGCAGCAGCTGGTACATCTCGTAGGGGTGCATCGGGCGTTCGGCGAGCAGTGTCAGGGCCGAGAGGGCCAAGGGTGTCAGTGCCATGGTCGCTCCCTTCCCAATCACTCCGCACCGATTATTCCACGTGGAATATAAATGCGTGGGTGACATGTCGCCAAGCCTGCCGGTGGGGGCCGACAGATCGGGTCAGCGCAGGAGCTCGTAGCCGCGCAGGTCGTCGTAGGAGCCGTCGCCGAGGCGCTCGGCGGCCCGCTGCGTGCCGTAGTAGGAGTAGCCCGCGGCGACCGCGACGGCGTTGCTGGCCGGATTGTCCGTCGCGGCGTAGAGCACGAGCCGCCGCCGGTCCAGCCCGTCGGCGTCCAGCGCGTGCCGCACGACCAGGCGGGTCGCCTCGGTCATGACGCCGCGCCCGCGGGCGTCCGGGTGGGTCCAGTAGCCGATCTCGCCGGAGTCGGGGTTGATGCCCAGCATGTCCATGACCGCGATGTTGCCCAGCAGCTCGTCGGAGTCGCGGTCCGCGACGGCCCACGTCGCCTTGGCACCGATCGCGGCCTGCCAGATGCAGTCGTGCACGTAGGTGCGGGCGACGGCCGGCGTGTACGGCTGGGGGAGCCCGGCGAGGAAGCGCTGCGACACCGGGTCGGAGCAGGCCTCGACGATCCGCGGGATGTCGGTGTCGCGGAAGGGCCGCAGTCTCAGCCGGTCGGACTCCAGCACCGTCGCCTCGGCCCACCGGGTGCGTGGGACGGGGGCGTCGCCAAACCGGAACGAGCCGGTCCACGCGTCGAGGACCTGGCCGCGCTCGTGCAGGATGCCCGGCGTCAGCCCGTGCAGCGAGAACCCGGTCGCGTAGGCGACGCGGAGCGAGGCCTCGTTGCCGACGTGGGAGCGCCAGTGGACGATCTCGACACCGCCCTCGATCAGGGCCCAGTCGACCGCGAGGCGTACGGCGCGGGCCATGACGCCACGGCCCCGCGCCCACGGGTGCAGCGCGAAGCCGATGTCGGCGATCGGCCGCTGCCGGATGTCGACGTTGCCGGCGAACCGGGACCGGCCGTCGTCGTCGACGGCCTCGATCGCCCAGCCGCGGTGCGAGCCGTCCTCCCAGCCGCGGGGCAGGACCGTGAACGCGAACTGCTCGCTCATGGCGCGGGTCTGCGGCGTCGGGATCCCGGTCCACCGGACCATGTCGGGGTCGACGGCCATCTCGAGCATCGCGTCGATGTCGGTGGGCACGTGCGCCCGGATCGTCACGACCCCGTCGCTCAGGACGGGGACGTTGAGCGGCCACCTCACGACGGACGCCGCATCAGTGCGTGCGGGACCGGAAGGGGTCCGCCGGATAGACGCCGAGGATCGTGACGTCGGTCGTGAAGAAGGCCAGCTCCTCGAGCGCCCGGGCCAGCGGCGCGTCGTGGGGGTGGCCGTCGACCTCGGCGAGGAACTGGGTCGCGGCGAACTCGCCGCCGACCATGTAGCTCTCGAGCTTCGTCATGTTGACGCCGTTGGTCGCGAACCCGCCGAGGGCCTTGTAGAGCGCGGCCGGCAGGTTGCGGACGTTGAAGACGAAGCTCGTGACGGTCGGTCCGTTGCCGGCGGCCGCCTGCAACGGCTCGCGGGACAGCACCACGAAGCGGGTCGTGTTGTGCTCCTCGTCCTCGATGTCGGTCGCCAGGACGTCGAGCCCGTAGATCTCGGCGGCCAGCGGTGGCGAGATCGCGGCCTGCGACGGGTCGCCGGCGTCCGCGATCTCGCGGGCGGCCCCGGCGGTGTCGCCGGAGATGACCGTCGTGAGCCCGTGCTGCTTGATGATCTTGCGGCACTGCCCCAGGGCGTGGACGTGGCTGTGCACCGTCCGGATCGTCTCGAGCGTGGCCCCGCGGACACCCAGCAGGCTGAACTGGATGCGCAGGAAGTGCTCCGCGATGATGTGCAGGCCCGAGGTCGGCAGGAAGTGGTGGATGTCGGCGACGCGGCCCGCGATCGAGTTGTCGATCGGGATCATCGCGAGCTCGGCGTCCCCGCCGGTGACCGCCGCGAAGACGTCCTCGAACGACGCGCACGGCACGGACTCCCAGTCGGGGTAGTGCTGCTTGGCCACGATGTGAGAGTTGGCGCCGGGCTCACCCTGGTAGGCGATTCGTCGTGAGGTCACGGCCCCAGTCTGGCACCCCGGGTCAGGCCAGGAGGCCGCGCCGCCGCAGGATCGGCAGGACGCCCTCGGCGAACCAGTACGCCTCCTCGACGTGCGGGTCTGTGCCTTGGCGACGTCCGCCGGGTCGAGCTCGGCGAGCATCCGGTCGGCGACCTGCCACGCGTCCTCGCACGGGGTGCCGGTCGGGGTCAGGACGGCGTCGAAGCCCAGGTCCTCGGCGGTGCGGGCGACGTGCGCGAGGTAGCGCAGGTCCGATTGGCGGGACGGCCCGGCTCAGACCGGGTGGGCGCCGTCGGCCGCGTGCACCACGAACGTCTCCGGCCGGGCCCAGTCCTGGGCGGCGTAGCGGGCCTCGACCCGTTCGCGGACGGCCTGCACCTGATGGGGTGCCACCAGGGCGATCGCGCTGCCACCGAAGCCGCCGCCGGTCATCCGCGCCCCGAGGGCGCCGGCCTCGAGGGCGGCCTCCACGGCCACGTCGAGCTCGGGGCAGCTCACCTGGAAGTCGTCGCGCAACGAGGCGTGCGACGCGGTCAGGATCGTGCCGAGCTGCGGCCAGGCGCGGCGGCTGATCGCGCTGATCGCGGCCTTGACCCGGGCGGTCTCGGTCAGCACGTGTCGGGTGCGGGCCTTGAGCGTCTCGTCCGTGAGCAGCACCGTCGCGTCGAGACCGGCCCGGGCGAGGTGGTCGAGGCCCAGCTCGGCGGCCGCCCGCTCGCACTCCTCGCGCCGCGCGGCGTACTCGCCGTCGGCCAGCGCGTGGTGGGCGCCGGTCGCGATGACGGCCAGGACGAGGCCGTCCTCCTCCCACGTCACGGGCACGAGCTGCGTCGTCGGGGGCGTCGCGGCGGTGTCGATCAGGACCGCATGACCGGCCCGGCCCTCGAGCACCGCGAGCTGGTCCATCAGCCCCACGGGGGCGCCGACGAAGCCGGACTCGGCCCGCTGCCCGATCAGCGCGAGCTCCGTGCGGTCCAGGCCGAGGCCCTGGATCCGGTCCAGTGCCGCCGCGATGCCGCACGTCAGGGCCGCCGAGGAGGACAGCCCCGCGCCGGACGGCAGCCGCGACTCGATCACGAGATCGGCTCCTGGGACGGGGTGCCCGGCCTCGGCCAGCGCCCAGATCGTCCCCGCGGCGTACGCCGCCCAGCCCTCGACCTCGCCGGGCCGCACGGACGTCGCGAACGACGCCTTCCCGGTGCCCGGCGCGTCACTCCAGACGTTGACGATCCCGTCCTCGCGGGAGCGCGCCTTGAGCGTCAGCGAGCGGTCGATCGCCAGCGGCAGGACCGGCCCGCCGTTGTAGTCGAGGTGCTCCCCGATCAGGTTGACCCGCCCTGGCACGTCCCACTGGTGCACGTCAGTCACTCGAGGAGCGTAGCCGCCGACCACGATCCGGCTGCCGTTCGGCGTGATGGGCGCGACTGGCAGAATCGAACCCATGCCTGCCGACCGCCGACCCCGGGTCCTCTCCGGAGCACAGCCCACGGCTGACTCCTACCACCTGGGCAACTACTTCGGTGCCTTCAAGCAGTGGGTCGCCCTCCAGGACGAGTTCGAGGCGTTTTACTTCGTGCCCGACCTGCACGCGATCACGGTCGAGTACGACCCCGCGCTGCTGCGCGAGCGGACGTACATCGCGGCCGCCCAGCTGCTGGCCGCGGGCGTCGACCCCGAGCGCAGCGCGCTGTTCGTCCAGAGCCACGTGCCCGAGCACGCGCAGCTCGCGTGGGTCCTCGGCGGGATCACCGGATTCGGCGAGGCCAGCCGGATGACGCAGTTCAAGGACAAGTCCGCCAAGGGCGGCCAGGACTCCTCGAGCGTCGGCCTGTTCACCTACCCGATCCTCATGGCCGCCGACATCCTGGTCTACCAGGCCGACCGGGTCCCGGTGGGCGAGGACCAGCGCCAGCACGTCGAGCTGACCCGCAACCTCGCGCAGCGGTTCAACCACCGGTTCGGCCAGACCTTCACGGTGCCCGAGGCGCACATCGTCAAGGCGACGGCCAAGATCTACGACCTGCAGGACCCGACGTCCAAGATGAGCGGCTCCAACCAGTCGCACGCCGGCGTCGTCGACCTGACCGACACCCCCAAGCAGGTCGCCAAGAAGCTCCGCTCCGCCGTCACCGACTCGGGCAGCGAGATCGCGTTCGACCCGGTCGAGAAGCCCGGCATCTCCAACCTCCTGTCGATCTACTCGGCGCTGACCGACGAGCCGGTCGAGCGGGTCGTCAAGGAGTTCGAGGGCCGCCAGTACGGCCACCTCAAGGTCGCCCTCGGGGACCTGCTGGCCGACTTCGTCGGGTCCTTCGGCGACCGCACCCGCGAGCTGCTGGCCGACCGGGGGGAGCTCGACCGCATCCTGGCGCAGGGCGCGGACCAGGCCCGTGAGGTCGCGAGCGCGACGCTCGACCTGGTCTACGACCGTTCCGGCTTCGTGCGGCGGATCTAGGCCATGCCCACGATCGGCGTCTCGATCCCCATCCCGGAGCCCTACGGGGAGCTGCTGCGGGACAAGCGCGGCGAGTTCGGCGACCCGATGGCCGAGACCGTGCCGAGCCACGTGACCCTGATCCCGCCGACCGAGGTCGAGGACGACGAGCTCGAGGCGGTGTGCGCGGCGCTCGAGCGGGCGTCCGCGACATTGCCGCCGTTCCCGATGCGGCTGCGGGGGACCGGCACGTTCCGTCCCGTCTCGCCGGTCGTCTTCGTCGCGGTCAGCCAGGGCATCTCCTACACCGAGATGCTGTCCAAGTGCGTGCGCAACGCGTTGGACTGCCCCGACCTGAAGTTCCCGTTCCACCCGCACGTCACGGTCGCGCACAACCTGGACGACCCGGCCCTCGATCGGGCGTACGACGAGCTGGCCGACTTCGAGTGCGAGTTCCTGGTCAGCGAGTTCGCGCTCTACCGCCACGAGGGCGATGCCGGCTGGGTCCCGCAGCGCGCCTTCCGCCTCGGCCCCGAATAGACCCCCGGAGCCTGGCGGGGGTCAGACGACCTGGAGGTCGGCGGTCCCGAACGTCGTGAGGTGCTCGAGCAGCTCGGCCTTGAACGCGCGCGCCGCGAGCGGCAGCGCCTCGGAGCTGCGGTGGGCCATCGCGATGACCCGGTCCAGCGGCGGGTCGACGAGCTGGGTCGCCCGCAGGTGCTGGCGCGTAGCGAGGACCATGCTGGGGACCACGGCGTAGCCCAGGCCCGCCTCGACGAACCGCAGCACGGCGCTCATCTCGCCGCCCTCCACCGCGAGCCGCGGCTCGAACCCCGCCGCGGCGCAGGCGCGCAGGGTCACGTCCCGCAGGTCGTAGCCCTCCCGGAACATCACGAGCGGCAGGTCCCTGAGGGCCTCGACGCCCATCTCGTCGGGCAGGTCCGACCCGACGGGGCTAGCGAGCACCAGCCTCTCGCGCAGCACCGGCGTCGTCTCGATGTCGGGGTCGGTCGTGTGCAGCGGGATGATCAGCAGCGCGACGTCGAGCCGGCCCTGCGAGAGCTCGGCGGTCAGGACCCGGGAGCCGGCCTCCTGCACCTCGAGGTCGATGTCGGGGTACGACCCGTGGAACCGGGTCAGCGCGTCGGGCAGCAGGCCCTCGCACAGCGACGGGGTCGCCCCCATGCGTACGCGCCCCCGGCGCAGCGTCGCGACCTCGTGCACCGTCCGCTCCGCGCTCTCGACGTCGATCAGGATGCGCTGCGCGTGGGGGAGGAGCGCCTCGCCGGCGCTCGTCAGCTCGATGCCGCCCCGGTTGCGGACGAACAGGGGGGTGCCGAGCGAGTTCTCGAGGACCCGGATCTGCTTGGACAGGCTGGGCTGGGAGACACCGGTCAGCTCGGCGGCCCGGGTGAAGTGCCTGGTCCGGGCGACGGCGACGAAGTAGGAGAGCTGTTGAAACTGCACGACACCAGTCTTGCATAGCCGATGGCTATGAAGGTTCCCCTCAGCATGACTTAGCGCGAATCGCCGCGGAGTCCTACTGTGTGCAGGTGGCGACTACCCAAACTACGAAGCGACCGTCGGCGCGTACGTCGACCGTTGCCCTGAAATATGCAATGGCGGTGTCGGGGCTCATCATGGTGGGCTACCTGGTGCTGCACATGTACGGCAACCTCAAGGCCTTCGCGGGTCCTGACTCGTTCAACGAGTACGCGCACCACCTCCGGACGATCGGCGAGCCGATCCTTCCGCACGAGGGACTGCTGTGGATCGTGCGAGTCGTGCTCCTGGTGGCCGTGCTCCTGCACGCGTACGCCGCGATCACGCTGTGGCGGCGCAACAAGAAGTCGGCGGGCTATGTCGGTGGCAAGCGCTACCAGACCAAGCAGAACCGCACCGGCATCCAGCGCAGCTACGCGTCGTTCACGATGCGGTGGGGTGGAGTGACGATCGCGCTGTTCATCGTCTTCCACATCCTCAACCTGACGACCAACGACATCCACCCGGGCGGTGCCGCCGAGACCCCCTACGGCAAGCTGCACAACAGCTTCGAGCACTTCTGGGTCCTGCTGGCGTACGTCGTCGCGATGCTCGCGGTCGGCTTCCACCTGTGGCACGGCTTCTGGAGCGCGTTCACGACGCTCGGTCAGAACCACAGCTCGACGCGTCGCGCGTCCGTCTGGAACTCCGCGGCCGTCGGCATCGCCGCGCTCATCACGATCGGCTTCCTCGCGCCGCCGATCGGCATCTACTTCTTCGGTCTGGGAGGCTGACATGACCGTCACCGAAACCACCGCCTCCGGGCAGTTCCACGTCGTCGGCGCCGACATCGCCGACACCAAGGCCCCGTCGGGCCCGATCGAGAAGCGCTGGGACCAGCGCCAGTTCGAGGCCAAGCTCGTCAACCCGGCCAACCGCCGCAAGATCAGCGTCATCATTGTCGGCACCGGCCTGGCCGGCGGAGCCGCCGCGGCGACGCTCGGCGAGGCCGGCTACCAGGTCAAGAGCTTCTGTTACCAGGACAGCCCCCGCCGCGCCCACTCGATCGCTGCGCAGGGTGGCATCAACGCCGCCAAGAACTACCGGAACGACGGCGACAGCGTCTACCGGCTGTTCTACGACACGGTCAAGGGCGGCGACTTCCGCTCGCGCGAGTCCAACGCGTACCGGCTGGCGCAGGTGTCGGTCAACATCATCGACCAGTGTGTCGCGCAGGGTGTCCCGTTCGCGCGTGAGTACGGCGGGCTGCTCGACAACCGCTCGTTCGGCGGCGTGCAGGTCTCCCGTACGTTCTACGCCCGCGGCCAGACCGGTCAGCAGCTGCTGATCGGCGCCTACCAGGCGCTGGAGCGTCAGGTCGCGGCCGGCACGGTCGAGGTCAACACGCGGCACGAGATGCTCGAGCTGATCATGATCGACGGCAGGGCCCGCGGCATCGTCGCCCGTGACATGGTCACCGGCGAGATCGAGTCGCACACCGCAGACGTCGTGGTGCTCGCGACCGGCGGCTACGGCAACGTCTACTTCCTGTCGACCAACGCGATGGGCTGCAACACCACGGCGACGTGGCGTGCGCACCGCAAGGGCGCCTACTTCGGCAACCCCTGCTACACGCAGATCCACCCGACGTGCATCCCCGTCTCCGGCGACTACCAGGGCAAGCTGACCCTGATGTCGGAGTCGCTGCGCAACGACGGCCGGATCTGGGTGCCCAAGAAGGCCGGCGACGAGCGTCCCGCCGACCAGATCCCCGAGGACGAGCGCGACTACTACCTCGAGCGCATCTACCCGGCGTTCGGCAACCTGGTGCCGCGTGACATCGCCTCGCGCGCTGCCAAGTACCAGTGCGACGCCGGCAAGGGCGTCGGTCCCGGCGGCCTGGGTGTCTACCTGGACTTCGCGGACGCGATCAAGCGTCTCGGACTCGACTCGGTGGTCGCCAAGTACGGCAACCTGTTCGACATGTACGCCCAGATCACGGGCGAGGATCCGTACAAGACGCCGATGCGCATCTACCCGGCCGTCCACTACACGATGGGTGGACTGTGGGTCGACTACGACCTGCAGAGCAACCTCGAGGGACTGTTCGTCACGGGTGAGGCCAACTTCTCCGACCAGGGCGCCAACCGCCTGGGCGCCTCGGCGCTGATGCAGGGTCTGGCCGACGGCTACTTCGTGCTGCCGACCACGATCGCCAACTACCTGGCCGACGGACCGTTCGAGAAGATCTCGGACGACCACCCCGAGGTGGTCGCGGCCAAGCAGGCCGTCACCGACCGCATCAACCTGCTGCTCTCGATCGATGGCAACCGCACCGTGGACTCGTTCCACAAGGAGCTCGGCCACATCATGTGGGAGTACTGCGGCATGGAGCGGACCGAGGCTGGTCTGACCAAGGCGATCGGCATGATCCGTGAGCTCAAGGCCGACTTCTACCAGAACGTCAAGGTCTCCGGTGTCAACGAGGAGCTCAACCAGACGCTCGAGAAGGCCGGCCGCGTCGCCGACTTCTTCGAGCTCGGCGAGCTCATGTGCATCGATGCGCTGCACCGTCGCGAGTCCTGCGGTGGTCACTTCCGCGCCGAGAGCCAGACCGAGGACGGCGAGGCGTTGCGTCACGACGAGGAGTTCGCCTATGTCGCCGCGTGGGAGTTCGGGGGCGACACCCCGGTCCTGCACAAGGAACCGTTGGAATACGAGTACGTCGAGATGAAGGCCAGGAGCTACAAGTGAACATCACCGTGCGGGTGTGGCGTCAGAAGAACGCCGCGGACAAGGGCAAGATGGTCACGTACGGCGTCGAGGACGTCAGTGAGCACATGTCGTTCCTCGAGATGCTGGACGTCCTCAACGAGCAGCTGACGCTGTCCGGTGACGACCCGATCGCATTCGACCACGACTGCCGCGAGGGCATCTGTGGCGCGTGCGGCGTCGTCATCAACGGCGAGGCCCACGGCCCGCAGGTCACCACGACCTGCCAGCTGCACATGCGCAGCTTCGAGGACGGCGCCGTCATCGACATCGAGCCGTGGCGAGCGGGCGCGTTCCCGGTCATCAAGGACCTGGTCGTCGACCGTGGCGCGTTCGACCGGATCATCCAGGCCGGCGGCTTCATCTCCGCGCCGACGGGCTCGGCGCCGGAGGCCAACAACCTCCCCGTGCCGAAGAAGGACGCCGACCACGCGTTCGAGTCGGCCGCGTGCATCGGCTGCGGCGCGTGCGTCGCGGCGTGCCCCAACGGCTCGGGCATGCTGTTCACCGCCGCCAAGATCACCCACCTGGGACTGCTGCCGCAGGGCCAGCCGGAGCGCGACTCCCGCGTCATCGGCATGGTCGAGCAGCACGACCACGAGGGCTTCGGTGGCTGCACCAACATCGGTGAGTGCACCGCGGCATGCCCCAAGGGCATCCCGCTGGACACCATCAGCCGGCTCAACCGCGACCTCCTCGGAGCGCTCGCCAAGGGCAACGCCTGACGTAGCGCGAAAATCCAGAGACACCGTGGCCCTCGGGCCGCGGTGTCTCTGTCGTGGGCGGGCATCGGTTTTGGTTAGCATAGGTAATTTGCTATGCTAACGATATGCCCACCGACTCACACCAGCTCGCTCGTGCGGTGGCCCGACTCAACCGGCGTCTGCGCCAGGAGCGCCAGACCGACCTGACCCCGACCCAGCTGTCGGTGCTCGGCTCGATCCGCCAGCTCGGCTCCGCGACGCCCGGTGCGATCGCCCAGCACGAACGAGTCCAGCCGCCGTCCATCACCCGTACGCTCACCTGCCTCGTCGACGAGGGCCTCGCGCTGCGCGAGCCGCACCCCGACGACGGCCGCCAGGTCCTGATCAGCGTCTCCGACAAGGGCGAGGCCGTCCTCGCCGAGGAGCGCGACCGCCGCGACCAGTGGCTCGCGCACCGCCTCGCCGCGCTGACGACCCCCGAGCGCAAGACCCTGAGGGAGGCGACAGCCCTCCTGGAGCGGTTGGCCGACGGTTGAGCCCCACGTTCCGAGCGCTGGCGAGTCGCAACTACCGCATCTACATCCTCGGATCGATCGTCTCCAACACCGGCACGTGGATGCAGCGCATCGCGCAGGACTGGCTGGTCCTGCAGCTGACCGGCAGCGGCACGGCCCTCGGCATCACGACGGGCCTGCAGCTGCTGCCCGCGCTGCTGTTCTCACCCATCGCCGGCGTCGTGGCCGACCGGGTCCCCAAGCGGACGATCCTGCGGATCACGCAGGTCGCGATGGCGGTGCCGGCGGCGCTCCTCGGTGTCCTCGCGGTCACCGGGGTGGTCCAGACGTGGCACGTCTTCGCGCTGGCCTTCGTGTTCGGCGTCGGCACGGCGTTCGACGCGCCGGCCCGCCAGTCGTTCGTCGTCGAGATCGTCGGCCGGGACGACCTGGCCAACGCGGTGGGCCTCAACTCCGCCTCGTTCAACCTGGCCCGCATGATCGGTCCGGCCGTCGCGGGCCTGCTCATCGCGGCGCTCGGGTCCGGCGTCGGCGCGGCGGGCTGGGTCATCCTGGTCAACGCGGCGAGCTATCTCGCGGTCTACACGTCCTTGACGTTGCTCGACGCGAGCCGGCTGACGCCCTCGGAGGTGACCGGGACCCGCAAGCGTGCGGTCCGGGACGGCGTCGCATACGTACGGTCGCGCCCCGACCTGGTGCTGATCCTGACCAGCGTCTTCTTCGTCGGCACGTTCGGGATGAACTTCCAGATGACCAGCGCCCTGATGGCGACCGAGGTGTTCGGCAAGGGGGCGGGGGAGTACGGCCTGCTGGCCTCGATCATGGCGATCGGGTCCCTGGCCGGCGCCCTGCTGGCGGCTCGCCGCTCCCGGCCGCGGCTGCGGTTCGTCGTGCTGGCCGGTGCTGCGTTCGCGGTCGTCGAGATCATCGCCGGCCTGATGCCGAGCTATGTCGCGTTCGCCGCGGTCCTGCCGATCCTGGGGCTGTGCGCCCTCACGATGATCACGTCGGCCAACGCGACGATCCAGCTCACGTCCAGCCCCATGATGCGGGGCCGCGTCGCGGCGCTCTACCTGATGGTCTTCATGGGCGGCACCCCGTTCGGCGCTCCGCTGGTCGGCTGGGTCGGCGAGACCTTCGGCGCGCGGTGGATGATGATCGGCGGCGGCGCGCTCACGCTGCTCGGCATCGGGTCGGCGACGGCGTGGTACCTCTGCCACCAGGACGAGGAGCTGCAGGACTTGCGGGCCGCCTTGCGCGACCTACGGTGGAGGAATGCACGTCGAGCGAACGTTCACGGTGTCGAGGCCCATTGAGGACGTCTTCGACTTCCTCAGCGACTTCGAGAACACCAACCAGTGGGATCCCGGCACGGTGCGTACGACCCGCACCGGTGGGGACGGGGGACTCGGCACGACGTACGACAACACGTCCGAGTTCATGGGCCGCGAGACGCAGCTGACCTACGAGACGATCGGCTTCGACCGGCCGACGTTCTTCTCGGCCCGCGGCCACAACAAGACCGCCACCGCGACGGACTCCCTGACGTTCACCCGTGACGGCGACCGCACCCAGGTCCACTACCGTGCCGACTTCGCGTTCCACGGCATCGTCCGCTACGTCGCGCCGCTCGTGGTCAAGCCCAAGCTGGACGCCCTCGCCGACGAGACGGTGGAGCAGATCCGGACCACGCTGGAGTCCCCCGCCGCCTGACAGCTCGCGCCCGACCGGTGAGCGGTGCGCCAGCGTTCAAGGGGTGGATCGATGTGGCCGCCAGCGCACCGGCCCGGGCGGGCGGCGGCTATTGGCGCAGGTGGCCGGGGTTGTTGTCGCGGGGCAGGACTGGTGGTGGGTCGGAGCGGTACTCGTGGCCGGTCGGGGTGCGCCAGATGGTGGCCTTGCCGGAGCTGGTGACCTGCCAGTCGGGTTGGTGCTTGATGGAGTGGGACCGTTTGCACAGTCCTTGGCCGTTGTCGGCGGTGGTGGGGCCACCGAGCTGGAAGT
>NZ_JAOPXQ010000175.1 GCF_025965075.1 Aeromicrobium sp. | reverse complement strand
ACACGCCGATCTGCCGGAACGCGTCCATGATCGCGCCGAAGGCGTCCCCGACCACCTCGGCGGCGTCGGCAGGGGTCGTCAGCAGGTAGTAGAGCGCGAACCCGATGACGAGCAGCAGGATGACCTTCTTGAGCACGCCACCATTGTGGCCGGGGGACGGCGCCGTCCCCTGCAGGCGCGCCGCATCGGCGCGTCCGCGGATCAGACCTGCTCGACCACGGTGTCGGCCGCCGCGTAGGGGTCGGTCTCCCCCGCGAGGACCTGCGCGGCGAGGGCGTCGAGACGCGCGTCGCCGGACAGGTCGGCGAAGCGCGACTGCACCTCGGCGAGAGCCAGCGCCTCGATCTCGCGGCGGAGCCGGGCCAGGCGCCGCCGCTCGAGCTCGCCGCTGTCCTGCAGGTGAGCAAGGTGCGCGGCGATCTCCCCGGCCACCTCGTCCACACCCTCGCCGGTCGTCGCGACCGTCAGCACGATGGGCGGCTTCCAGGCGCCGTCAGCCCGGTCGGTCATCGAGATCACCGACCGGAGCTCGCGCCGGGTCGTGGCCGCCCCGTCACGGTCGGCCTTGTTGATCACGAACACGTCGCCGATCTCGAGGATGCCGGCCTTGGCCGCCTGGATGCCGTCGCCCATGCCGGGCGCGAGCAGCACAAGGGTGGTGTCGGCGAGGCCGGAGATCTCGACCTCGGACTGCCCGACGCCGACGGTCTCGACCAGCACCACGTCGCAGCCGGCGGCGTCCAGGACACGCAGGGCCTGCGGCGCGGACGCGGACAGCCCGCCGAGGTGACCGCGACTGGCCATCGAGCGGATGTAGACGCCGTCGTCGGTCGCGTGGTCCTGCATCCGGACGCGGTCCCCCAGCAGGGCGCCACCGGAGAACGGCGAGGTGGGATCGACCGCCAGGACGCCGACCCGCTTGCCCTGCGCTCGCAGGGCCGACACGAGCGCCGAGGTGGACGTCGACTTGCCGACGCCGGGTGAGCCGGTGATCCCGACGATGTGCGCGCCGCCGGCCAGCGGCGTCAGGGCGGCGCTGACCTCCCGCAGGGCCGGCGACCGGTCCTCGACCAACGAGATCAGTCGCGCCACCGCCCGGGGCTCGCCGGCCCGGGCTCGTTCCACGAGCTCGGGCACCGGGACGGTGGCGCGACTGCCTCTCGACACTGCTCGGGTACTACTTCTTCGGGACGCGGACGATCAGGGCGTCGCCCTGGCCGCCGCCGCCGCACAACGCGGCCGCGCCGACGCCGCCGCCACGGCGGCCGAGCTCGAGCGCGAGGTGCAGCACGAGGCGGGCTCCGCTGGCGCCGATGGGGTGACCCAGCGCGATCGCGCCACCGTTGACGTTGACGACGTCCTCGCTGATGCCCAGCTCGCCGGTGCTGGCGATGCCCACCGCGGCGAACGCCTCGTTGATCTCGACCAGGTCGAGGTCGGCGGGCGTGATGCCCTCCTTCTCGCACGCCTGGACGATGGCGTTGGCCGGCTGGCTCTGCAGGCTCGAGTCGGGACCCGCGACGGTGCCGGCGGCGCCGATCTCGGCGATCCACGACAGGCCCAGCTCCTCGGCCTTGGCCTTGCTCATGACGACGACCGCGGCGGCGCCGTCGGAGATCTGGCTGGCCGAGCCGGCCGTGATGGTGCCGCTCCTGTCGAACGCCGGACGCAGCTTGCCGAGCGACTCGGTCGTCGTGTCGCCACGCACGCCCTCGTCGGCCGCGACGACGATCGGGTCGCCCTTGCGGGTCGGGATCTCGACGGGGACGATCTCCTCGTCGAAGACGCCGTTCTTCTGCGCCTCGGCGGCCTTCTGGTGCGAGGCGGCGCTGAACGCGTCCTGCTGCTCACGGGTGAACTTCTGCTTCTCGGCGTTGATCTGCTCGGTCAGGCCGCCCATGGCCTGGTCGGTCAGCGCGTCCCACAGACCGTCAGCGGCCATGTGGTCGACGAGCTTGGTGTCGCCGTACTTGGTGCCCTCACGCGAGCCCAGCAGCATGTGCGGCGCCTGCGTCATCGACTCCTGGCCACCGGCGACGACGATGTCGAACTCACCGGCACGGATCAGCTGGTCGGCCAGGGCGATCGCGTTGAGGCCCGACAGGCAGACCTTGTTGATCGTCAGGGCCGGGACGTTGAGCGGGATGCCACCCTTGTGGGCTGCCTGGCGGGCGGGGATCTGGCCAGCGCCGGCCTGCAGGACCTGGCCCATGATGACGTAGTCGACCTGGTCGCCCGAGACACCGGCCTTCTCGAGGGCGCCCTTGATCGCGAGACCTCCGAGATCGGATCCGGAGAGGGTCTTGAGGCCGCCGAGGAGGCGACCGATCGGGGTGCGTGCACCGGCGACGATGACGGACTGGGTCATGAGAGGAGCTCCTTCGAAGACAGCCTTGGAGAAAGACAGTGGTCTCCACTTTACGCAGAAGTAACCTCGCTGGGACCTGGGTGTGCGATGGATCACCCGGTGTCCCCCTCGGGCGTGCCATACCCTCGTCTGCATGACGACCCCGCTGGTCCCCGACCACCTCCTGCTCACGATCGACCACGTCGGCATCGCGGTCCCCGACCTCGACGACGCGCTCGAGTTCTACGCCTCGACGTTCGGCCTGCACTCGGTGCACGAGGAGGTCAACGAGGAGCAGGGCGTCCGCGAGGCGATGCTCGCCGTCGGCGAGTCCGACACCCGCATCCAGCTGCTCGCCCCCCTGAGCGAGGAGTCGACGATCGCCAAGTTCATCGCCCGCAACGGGCAGGGCATCCAGCAGCTCGCCTACCGCGTGGCCGACATCGACGCCGTCTCGGCGACGCTGCGCGAGCGCGGTGTGCGCCTGCTCTACGACTCCCCCAAGCGGGGCACGTCGGACA
>NZ_JAOPXQ010000138.1 GCF_025965075.1 Aeromicrobium sp. | reverse complement strand
TGCCCTACAGCGATCCCGTCATGGACGGTCCGGTCATCCAGGCCGCCGCCGAGCAGGCCCTGACCGCCGGACACCGCACGACCGACGTGTTCGACGTCGTCCGGGCCAGCGCCGCGACCGGTGCGCCGACCGTCGTGATGACGTACTGGAACCCGGTCGAGCGCTACGGCGTCGAGCGGTTCGCGGCCGATCTCGCCGCGGCCGGTGGCTCGGGCCTCATCACCCCGGACATGATCCCCGACGAGGCGGCCGAGTGGGTCGCGGCGTCGGAGGCGCACGGCCTGGACCGGATCTTCCTCGTCGCCCCGTCGTCGACCGACGAGCGGCTGGCGATGACGGTCGAGGCCGCGAGCGGCTTCGTCTACGCGACCGCCGTCATGGGCGTCACCGGGGCGCGGGACCAGACCAGCTCGCTGGGCGAGGAGCTCGTCGCCCGGGTCAAGCAGGTCACCGACAAGCCCGTCGGCGTCGGGCTGGGCGTCTCCAACGGCGCCCAGGCCCACGAGATCGCCGAGTACGCCGACGCGGTCATCGTGGGGTCCGCCCTCGTACGTTGTCTGCTGGACGCCCCCGACGAAGCGGCGGGGCTCGACGCGATCCGTTCGCTGGCGCAGGACCTGCGCGCCGGCGTCGAGAGGACCTGACCGTGCTGCACACCTTCATCCCGAGCCCGTCCGAGGGTGTCTGGCACCTGGGACCGCTGCCCCTGCGGGCGTACGCGCTGGGGATCATCATCGGAGCGCTCGTCGCGATCTGGATCGGCGAGCGCCGCTTCCAGGCCCGCGGCGGCCGGCCCGGACTCGTCGGCGACGTCGCGATCTGGGCGATCCCGTTCGGCATCGTCGGGGCGCGGATCTATCACGTGGTCACCGACCCGGAGCTCTACTTCGGGGACGGTCGGCACGTCGTCGACGCGCTCAAGATCTGGCAGGGCGGCCTCGGCATCTGGGGCGCGATCGCGGGCGGGGCGCTCGGGGCCTACATCGCCTGCCGACGCTACGGGGCCTCGTTCGCGGCGCTGGCCGACGCGCTGGCGCCCGGACTGCTGGTCGCGCAGGCGATCGGCCGGCTCGGCAACTACTTCAACCAGGAGCTGTTCGGCAAGCCGACGACCAAGCCGTGGGGCCTGGAGATCGAGCTGGACAACCGGCCTCCGGGCTTCGACCAGTTCGCGACGTTCCACCCGACGTTCCTCTACGAGCTGCTGTGGAACCTCGCGGCGGCGGCGCTGATCATCCTGATCGACCGCAGGTACAAGCTCACCGGCGGACGGGCGTTCGCGCTCTACGCGATGTTCTACACCGCCGGGCGGGTGTGGATCGAGGCGCTGCGGATCGACACGGTCAACCACATCGGGCCGTTCCGGCTCAACGTGTGGACGTCGATCATCGTCTTCCTGGTCGCGCTGGCGTTCTTCGTGCTGACCCGCAACCGCGGGCCGGCCGACGCATCGCTCGCCGAGACGCCGGACGAGGTCGACGACGTGCCGGCCGACGAGTCCGGCGAGCCCACCGACGCACCGGCCGACTCCGACGACTCGGCGAAGGACCGGCACCTCGGGTCCTGACCGGTCGGCGACTGTCGGACGGGCTTGGTAGGCTGGTGCTGCTGTCAACCGCGCGTGGGAGAGTTCGCCCAGGCGGCGCCGAAGGGGCAATTCCTCCCCGGAACCTCTCAGGCACCAAGGACCACGCGACCGAGGCAATTCTGGAGCTCCCCGTGACGTTGCGGGGGTGACAGAAGGGGAGGCGTCGTCCGTCGACCGCCTCAACCCCCGGAGCGTTCCGTGCCCCAAGACCGTGTGTCCCACGACTTCGCCAGCCGCCACATCGGCCCCACCCCGTCCGACCAGGACGCCATGGTGCGCCGGGTCGGCTACGACTCCCTCGACGCGCTGATGCAGGCCGCGGTGCCGTCCGGCATCCGCAGCACGTCGGCGCTGGGCCTGCCGGCCGCGCAGACCGAGACCCAGGCGCTCGCGACGCTGCGGTCCCTGGCCGAGCGCAACAACCCCGGCGTCGCGATGATCGGCCTGGGCTACCACCCGACCGTGACGCCCGCGGTGATCCGGCGCAACGTGCTCGAGGACCCGTCCTGGTACACCGCCTACACGCCCTACCAGCCCGAGATCTCGCAGGGCCGGCTCGAGGCGCTCATCAACTTCCAGACCCTGATCTCGGACCTGACGGGCCTGCCGACGGCCAACTCGTCGCTGCTCGACGAGGGCACCGCGGTCGCCGAGGCCATGACGCTGATCCGCCGGGCCACGAAGGGCAAGGACGCCCTGCCGATCATCATCGACGCCGGGCTGCTGCCGCAGACGCTCGCGGTGACGCACACCCGCGCCGAGGCGCTCGGGATCGAGCTGCTCGAGGTCGACCTCGCCGGCGGGGTCCCCGACGTCGAGGCGGCCGGGACGATCATCGCCTACCCGCGTGCCGACGGGCAGGTCGTCGACCCGCGTCCCGCAATCGAGGCGGCACACGCCGGCGGGGGCCTCGCGGTCGTGGTCGCGGACCCGCTCGCGCTGGTGCTGCTGTCCTCGCCGGGCTCGCTCGGCGCCGACGTCGTCGTGGGGTCGAGCCAGCGGTTCGGCGTCCCGATGTTCTACGGCGGGCCGCACGCCGGCTTCATGGCGGTGCGCGCCGGCCTCGAGCGTCACCTGCCCGGCCGCCTCGTCGGCGTCTCGGTCGACAGCGCGGGCCGTCCGGCGTACCGGTTGGCCCTGCAGACCCGAGAGCAGCACATCCGCCGCGAGAAGGCGACGTCCAACATCTGCACGGCGCAGGTCCTGCTGGCGGTCACGGCGTCGATGTACGCCGTCTACCACGGCCCCGCGGGACTGCGGAGGATCGCCGAGGACGTCAACGGTTCCGCCCGGGTGCTGGCCGCCGGCCTGCGGGCCGGGGGAGTCGAGGTCGCGGAGAACGGCTTCTTCGACACCGTCGTCGCCGGCGTCCCCGGCGCGGCCGCGGGCATCGTCGCGAAGGCGCGTGAGGCCGGGGTCCACCTGCGGCTGGTCGACGCCGACCACGTCGGCATCTCGACCAACGAGGCCACGACTCGCGAGCACCTCGAGACGGTCTGGAACGCGTTCGGCGTCGCCGCCGTCGACGAGGCGCCGGAGTCGCTGCCGGACGGGCTGCTGCGCACCGACGAGATCCTGACCCACCCGGTGTTCCACGAGCACCACAGCGAGACCCAGATGCTGCGCTACCTCAAGAAGCTCAGCGACCGGGACTACGCCCTCGACCGCGGCATGATCCCGCTCGGCTCGTGCACCATGAAGCTCAACGCCACCGCCGAGATGGAGCCCATCAGCTGGCCCGGCTTCGCCGAGCTGCACCCGTTCGTCCCGGCCGAGGACGCCGCCGGGATGATCGAGCTGGTCGAGACCCTCGAGTCCTGGCTCGCCGAGGTCACGGGATACGCCGGGGTGTCGATCCAGCCCAACGCCGGCTCGCAGGGCGAGTTCGCCGGGCTGCTGGCCATCCGGGCGTACCACGTCAGCCGCGGCGACGAGCACCGCCGGATCTGCCTGATCCCGAGCTCGGCGCACGGCACCAATGCCGCGTCCGCCGTGATGGCGGGCATGAAGGTCGTCATCGTGAAGTCGACCGCCGAGGGCGAGGTCGACCTGGACGACCTGCGCAAGCAGTGCGACGCCCACGCCGACGACCTCGCGGCGATCATGGTGACGTACCCGTCGACCCACGGCGTCTACGAGCACGGCATCACCGAGCTGTGCGACATCGTGCACTCGCACGGGGGGCAGGTGTACGTCGACGGGGCCAACCTCAACGCGCTGCTGGGCCACGCGCAGCCGGGGGTCTTCGGCGGTGACGTCTCGCACCTCAACCTGCACAAGACCTTCTGCATCCCGCACGGCGGCGGCGGGCCCGGCGTCGGACCGGTCGCGGTGGCCGAGCACCTCGTGCCGTTCCTGCCGACCCACCCCCTGCACCCCGTCGAGAGCAAGCGCGAGGGGGTCGGCGCGATCAGCGCGGCGCCCTACGGCTCGGCCGGGATCCTGCCGATCCCCTACGCGTACGTCGCGATGATGGGTGCCGAGGGCCTGACCGACGCGACGTCGGTCGCGGTGCTGTCGGCCAACTACATCGCCAAGCGGCTCGAGAGCGCCTTCCCGGTGCTCTACACGGGTGACCACGAGCTCGTGGCGCACGAGTGCATCCTGGACCTGCGGCCGCTGACGAAGGCCGCCGGGCTGACGATCGACGACGTCGCGAAGCGGCTCATCGACTACGGCTTCCACGCCCCGACGATGAGCTTCCCGGTGCCGGGCACGCTGATGGTCGAGCCGACCGAGTCCGTGGACCTGGCCGAGCTCGACCGCTTCTGCGACGCGATGCTCGCGATCCGTTCGGAGATCGACCAGGTCGTCGACGGGCAGTGGCCGGCCGGCGACAACCCGTTGGTCCACGCGCCGCACACGATGCGGACGCTGCTCGACTGGCAGCACGCCTACGACATCGGCACCGGCGCGTTCCCGGCCGGATCAGTCGACGACAAGTACTGGCCGCCGGTCGGCCGCATCGACCAGGCCTACGGAGACCGCAACCTGGCCTGCTCCTGCCCGCCGGTCGAGGCCTTCGCGGAGTAGTCAGCTGACGTCGGCCCACCACTGGATGACGCGGTCGACGACGGGGGCGGGGGTCTTGACCCACTGCACGTGGTGGGTCGAGCCGCCCTCGGGCGCAGCGTCCTTGGGGTAGACCCAGCGGGTGACCGCGTCGGGCTCGAACATCTTCTCGGTGAACACCTTGTTGGACGCCGAGACGGCGTACGTGTCGCCCTGCAGGTGCACGACCAGCGTGGGCGTGGTGATGCGGTGCGGGACGTCGTACGGCGGCGTGCCGGTGCGCACGAACCGCGCCCACTCGCGCATCAGCGTGCGGGCGCCGGGTGCGCCGAACCACGGCTTGGGCAGGTAACCGCGCACGCGGGTCACGAGGGGCACGGTGACGCCCAGCAGCAGCACGTGCAGGCCGCCGCGCGGGTACGTCCGGAAGTGGGGCACCGAGGCGCCGACCGTCACCAGGCCGTCGGCCGGTGGGTGGTGCAGCTGGTGCCC
>NZ_JAOPXQ010000137.1 GCF_025965075.1 Aeromicrobium sp. | reverse complement strand
GCGACCTGATCGAGGACTCGGAGGCGATCGTCCCGGCCGACGCCGTGTCGTTCACGCTCCTGCAGGAGCAGCTGCACGCCGTCCTCGACACGCTCAGCGAGCGCGAGTCCGGCGTCGTGTCGATGCGGTTCGGCCTGACCGACGGCCAGCCCAAGACACTGGACGAGATCGGCAAGGTCTACGGCGTGACGCGCGAGCGCATCCGTCAGATCGAGTCCAAGACCATGAGCAAGCTGCGTCACCCCTCGCGCTCGCAGGTCCTGCGCGACTACCTCGACTGAGCCGTCATCACCTCGCAACGCCCGGGCAGACTTCCTGCCCGGGCGCTGTGTTTTTCGGATTTCGGCCGCGCGCGGCGCGTGGATGTGTGAGGTTGGGGCGTCACACTCCCACCACGGACCGGAGCGTCCCATGCAGTTCTCCCGCACGGCGCCGCGACTAGCGGCACTTCTGACCACCGTCACCTTGATGTTCGCCCCGATCGCGGCGCACGCGGATGACATCCCCGGGACCCCCGGCCCCGACACCATCACGGGAACACCCGCGTCGGACGAGATCAGCTCTGGCGACGGGGACGACGTGGTGACCGGTGACGGCGATGCCGTGGGCGGCGCGACCGTGGACGGCGGAGACGACACGATCAGCTCCGGCGACGGGGACGATGTGGTGACCGGTGACGGCGATGCCGTCTTCGGTGGAACCGTGAACGGTGGGAACGACACGATCAATGGCGGCGACGGGGACGACAACCTGACCGGTGACGGCGATGCCGTCTTGGGTGGAACCGTGAACGGCGGGGACGACACGATCAACGGCGGCGACGGCAACGACCAGATCCTGGGCGACGGATTCGATTTCCTCGGCGCCACCAACGGCGGTGACGACGTGCTGAACGGCGGCGACGGCGACGACGTGATCTACGGCGACGGTGACAGCTTCTGCATCGTCATCTTCTGCAACACGATCGCCAACGGTGGCGACGACGTCCTCAACGGCGAGGGCGGCAACGACGTGCTGCTCGGCAACAGTGGCAGCGACCTGCTGTGCGGTGGCGAGGGTGACGACCTGTTGCTCGGTGGCGAGGACGCGGACATCGCTTGCGCGGTCGATGACGTCGTGACGGTCGCAGCCGGCGTCGTCAGCGTCCTCGACCTCGCGGGCAACGACGAGCAGCTCGATGACGAGACGTCCGAGGTCTCCCCGCTGATCTACTCGATCGAGAAGACGAACCGGTGCACCGACGCCACGATCGACGCGGACACCGGTGAGCTCACCTTCTCAGCGACCAGGTCGGGCAGCCTGACGTACGGCGTCACACGCGCGGATGCTGCCTTCACGACTCTCGCCGACGTGCTGATCGCCGTCACGGGTCGCGGTGGCTGCGGTGCGGTGACTGGCAGCGGCAACACAGGCAATGCCTCGACGGCGGCGGACAACGTCGTCACGACCGCGGGCTACACCTCGGCCGTCCTGCCCGACACCGGCGCTCCCGAGCACATCATGCTCGGTGCGGCGGGCGGGCTGCTGCTGGTCCTGAGCGGGCTGGGCCTGATCGCCGGCGAGCGACGCCGCATCCACGCCTGACGACGCGGCAGAGCATGACGAGAGCCCGCCCGGATCTTCCGGGCGGGCTCTCGTCATGCTTGCTGTGGTGAGGTCAGACCTCGTCGACCAGCGCCGAGGGAGCGAGGCGCTCGCTCTCGTCATGGATGGAGGCGGACATCTCGCGGAGCTTGTCCTCGTGCTGACGGGCGTGGTGGGCGCAGAACATGAGCTCTCCGCCTCCACCCAGGGTCACGCGAACGTAGGCCTGGGCGCCGCACCGGTCGCAGCGGTCGAGCGAGCTCAGCTTGGGGGCTGTCAGTGTTGTCACGGTGACCTTCTCTCTGAGCCATCGGCGGTTGTGTCCTGATCAACATCCAACCACGGAGGGGTATTCCGTGGCGGGCGGTCCGCCGGATGGTGACCTATGACATAGATACTCCCTGACGGGGACAAACCGATGCAGGCGCGCGGCGGACCGCGTGTCAGACGGGAGTCCATGGCCACGCTGGCTAGGGTTGGTCGAAGCCGCACTCGCAAAGGAAGCCATCATCGACAGCACGTACGACGCCCGGAACCTCCTCGTCCTCGAGGGGTTGGAGGCGGTCCGCAAACGCCCCGGCATGTACGTCGGCTCGACCGACACGCGTGGTCTCATGCACTGCCTGTGGGAGATCATCGACAACTCCGTCGACGAGGCCCTCGGTGGGCACGGCTCGCACATCCTGGTCGCGCTCAACGCCGACGGCTCGGTCGAGGTGCAGGACCAGGGGCGCGGCGTGCCTGTCGACATCGAGAAGAAGACCGGCCTGACGGGTGTCGAGGTCGTCTTCACCAAGCTGCACGCCGGCGGCAAGTTCGGCGGCGGCTCCTACGTCGCGACCGGCGGCCTGCACGGCGTTGGCGCCTCGGTCGTCAACGCGCTGTCGTCCCGCCTGGACGTCGAGGTCGACAAGGGCGGCGCGACGTGGGCGATGTCGTTCCGTCGAGGAGTCCCCGGGGTGTTCGCCGGCGAGGGTCCCGACGCCGACTTCACGCCGACCAGCGAGCTGCGCAAGATCGGCAAGGTCGCCAAGGCCAGGACCGGCACCCGGGTCCGCTACTGGTCCGACCCGCAGATCTTCATCAAGGGCGCCACGTTCGCCTACGACGAGCTCGTCGGCCGGGCGCGCCAGACCTCGTTCCTCGTGCCGGGTCTCGAGCTCGTGATCCGCGACGAGCGGGGTGACGTCCCGAGCGAGGAGAAGTTCCGCCACGACGGCGGCATCGCGGAGTTCTGCGAGTTCCTCGCCCCCGACGAGCCGGTCAGCGAGGTCCTCCGCCTGCAGGGCGAGGACGTCTTCACCGAGACCGTGCCGCTGCTGGACGCCAAGGGACACATGACGCCGCAGGACATCGAGCGCAAGCTCGGCGTCGACGTCGCGCTGCGCTGGGGGACCGGCTACGACACGGGGGTCAAGTCGTTCGTCAACATCATCGCGACGCCCAAGGGTGGAACCCACGTCAACGGCTTCGAGCGCGGCATCACCAAGACGTTCAACGACGTGCTCAAGACGACCCGGCTGCTCAAGTCCGGCGACCCGGACGTCATCAAGGACGATGTCCTGGAGGGCATGACCGCGGTCGTGACGGTCCGGCTGGCCGAGCCGCAGTTCGAGGGTCAGACCAAGGAGGTCCTCGGCACGCCCGCGGTGACCAAGATCGTCAACCAGGTCGTGTCCCGCGAGCTCAAGGCGTTCCTGACCTCGACCAAGGCCGCGCAGAAGGCCAAGGCGCGGATCGTCATGGAGAAGGTCGTGGGCGCGTCCCGGACCCGCATCATGGCCCGCCAGCAGCGCGACACCCAGCGCCGCAAGAACGCGCTCGAGTCCAGCGCGCTGCCGGCCAAGCTCGCGGACTGCCGCAGCAACGACGTCGAGCGCTCCGAGCTGTTCATCGTGGAGGGCGACTCGGCCCTCGGCACGGCCAAGTCGGCCCGGGACTCGGAGTTCCAGGCCCTCCTGCCGATCCGCGGCAAGATCCTCAACGTCCAGAAGGCCAGCATCGGCGACATGCTCAAGAACGCCGAGTGCTCGTCGATCATCCAGGTCGTCGGCGCCGGCTCCGGGCGTACGTTCGACGTCGACGCCGCCCGCTACGGCCGGATCATCTTCATGGCCGACGCCGACTCCGACGGGGCGCACATCCGCTGCCTGCTGGCGACGTTGTTCTTCCGCTACATGCGCGAGCTGGTGGACGCCGGGCGGGTCTACACCGCCGTCCCGCCGCTGCACCGGATCGAGCTCTCGAGCCCCAAGAAGGGCCAGGAGAAGTACGTCTACACGTATTCGGACGCCGAGCTGCAGCGCAAGCTCGCCGAGCTCAAGCGCCGGAACATCGCGTGGAAGGACCCCGTCCAGCGCTACAAGGGCCTCGGCGAGATGGATGCCGGGCAGCTCGCGGAGACCACGATGGACCCGCGCCACCGCACGCTGCGTCGGTTGACCGTCGACGACGGCGAGGCCGCGGCCGAGGTGTTCGAGCTCCTGATGGGCAACGAGGTGCCGCCCCGCAAGGAGTTCATCGTGCAGGGCGCCTACGAGATCGACGCCGACAAGATCGACGCCTGACGGCGGCCGTCAGACGACGGGCCGCAGCAGGCCCGTGTCGACGTCGTAGATGAATCCGCCGACGATGACGTCGTCGCTGATCAAGGGGTGCGTACGGACCCGCAGGACATCGGCCCTGACGGTGTTCTCCTGGTCGACGATCGCGCCGAGCGTCATCCAGGAGGCGTCCGAGCCGGAGCTGTCGGCGATCCGACCCTTGAGGTCGTCCTCCGTCGAGGACGCCATCGCGCAGCGCGTGTGCTCGACGACGAGCACGCGATTGACGCGCAGGAGGTTGACCCCGAGCACGAGGGCCACCAGCGCCTGGTCGGTGACGCGGCCGCCCGGGTTGCGCAGGATCTTGGCGTCGCCGGCCTGGAGTCCGATCATCTCGAGCGGCTCGATGCGCGAGTCCATGCAGGTCACCATCGCGACACCCGCGTGGGCGATGCCGTCGAAGCCGGACAGGGTGAAGTCCTCGGCGTACGCGTGGTTGGCGGCGAGGAGGTCGTCGAAGTCAGCCATGGGGAACAGCGTATCCAGCCCCGGTCGACGTCACTCCAGGGGCTGCTCGGACGGGCTGCGGAGCAGGACCAGCCCCAGCACGGCGGCGATCACCGCCGCGACGGCGGCCCCGACGAAGACCGCGTGGAGCTGCGTGATGCCGGCGTCGCGGAGCGCGTCCTTGTAGGCCTGGCAGAGGTCGTTGCCGGTCCCGCCGCAGAGCGTCGAGGCCGGCGGGATCCGGTCGGACGCGCGGTAGAACGCCTGGAGCCCGATCGTGGTGAGGGCCGAGATGCCGAGCAGCATCCCGACCATGCGGGCCACGATCAGCAGCGCCGAGGTGATGCCGTGGACGGCGTCCGCGGTGTGGCCCAGGAGGACCGAGTTGACCGGTGCGATCGCGAGCCCGAAGCCCAGACCGCCCAGGACCAGCGACAGGGTCTCGACCTGGTGGTCCAGGGAGGTCGGCCCCCACGTCGACATGTGCCAGAACGCCACTGCGCTCATCAACATCGCGATGCACGTCAGGACGTTGGCCGGGACCCGGCGCAGCAGCCAGCCGCCCAGCACCGCCCCGACGGGCAGGGCGACGAGGAATCGCACGAGGACCAGCGCGGCGTCGAGCTGGGAGTCCCGGTCGACGGTCAGCCGGGCGAAGAACGGGATGTCGACCAACGCGGCGATCAGCGCGGCGCCGATGAAGAACGACACGACGAGCGAGCCCCACGCGGCCCGGTCGGCCAGGGCGCCGCGGGGGACCAGCGGCCGGGGGGCGCGTCGCTGCCGGATGGCGAAGCCGACGAATGCGACGACGGCGATCGGCACGAGCCACGGCGCATCGGGCGACACCGTGCCGCTCTCGGGATCGGCCGAGGCGAATGTCAGGATCACGGCGCCCAGGCCGAGCGTCAGGAGCAGGCCGCCCCACACGTCGGTCTCGCGTGCGAGGGCCGGCCAGGTCCGCCACGCGAGCAGGGGGTGGCGCGCGGTGAGGATCCGCACCAGGAACAGGGCGGACAGCGCGAACGTCAAGAGCGCCAGCGGGGTGAGCCAACGGGAGTCGCCCGTGACGGGGAGGTAGGCCCGACCGATCTCGACGTCCTGCACCAGCCGGGTGGGTGCCGCCATCACCAGGGCGAGCCCGGCCAGTGCCAGGGCGCCGAGGGCGCCGCCGATCCAGTCCGCCCGGTCGCTCGTGACCTTCTGCCGGGCGGCGTCGCGCAGCGGCAGCATCGCGGCGGCCAGCACCAGCCCGATCGCGCAGTTGAGCCAGAAGATCGTGCGCCAGTCGCCGAAGGCCAGCACGGCGGCGCCGTACAGCGGGCCGAGGACGCTGCCGAGCTCCTGGACGGCGCCGACGACGCCGAGGGGCAGCCCGCGCTTGTGCGGCGGCCACAGGTCGGCCACCAGCGCCAGCGTCGGCGGGATCAGTCCACCGCCACCGATGCCCTGGATGAGCCGCCCGGCGACGATCGTCTCGAGGTTGAAGGCCGCGGCTGTCACGATCGATCCCACGGCGAAGATCGCGAGCGACCCCAGCAGCACCGGCACGCGCCCCCGCAGGTCCGAGATGCGCCCGATGAGGGGCAGCACCGCGACGTACCCGAGCAGGAAGCCCGACACGATCGGCGCGGCGCGCTGCAGCTCGTTGAGGTCGAGGCCCACGGTGCTCATCATCTTGGGCAGCGCGAGCACGACGACGTACGTGTCGGCAGCTGCGAAGGAGATCGCGACAGCGGCGAGTCCCAGCAGGACCTTGGAGGCGGGCCTGATCGTCGGGGTGCTGGTCACGGGTGCCGGTTCAGGGAGCCTTGATCGTCACCGGCGTGTCCGACGTCGCCAGGGACACGGTGTAGGTGACCTTGCCGCCGCTGGGGTAGAACTGGCCGGTCAGGGTCGCGTCGCGCAGCTCGTCGTCGTCGTCGAGGCGGTAGACGACGGTGAACGTCTCGTCGGCCGCTGCCGACGGGATGATGGTCCGGACGACGTCACCGGGCAGGGTGCCCTTGATCGTCGTCAGGATGTCCTTGCCGTCGCGGCTCCTGCCGTCCTCCTCCAGCTGCTGGGTCTTGACCAGGATCTGCGTGATCCCGTCGTCGGTGGAGAGCAGCGAGGCGGGATCGGGGGCCTTGAGCGAGGCGGGGTCGATCGTCAGGAACACGGGGGCCAGCCCGGTCTTGGCGTAGACCTTGCCGTCGACCGCGATGACGTCGGCGCCCAGGCTCGCTCCGCCCGTGACGACCTTGACCGTGCCGTCGAACGCTGGGGAGTGGTTGCCCTTGCCGGTCGCCGACAGCAGGCCGGTGATGCCGTCCGGGAGGCTCGGCGTCGACAGCGAGATCGTGATCGTCTCGGCACCGTCCAGCGTCTTCTTGGCGGTCGCGAGGCGGGCCGCGAGCTGGTCGGTCCCGTCGTCCTTGCTCCCCTTGTCGTCGGAGGAGCCGGTGCAGCCGGCGAGGGCGAGACCGGTCGAGACCAGGGCAAGGACGAGGAGTCGGGTACGCACGGGCTCAGTCTTGCACGGCGGGAGCCGGCGTCTCGTGCCCGCTGGGCAGCGTCGCGGCGGGTCCTGCCACGGCCAGGATCGGCTGGGAGACGGGCACGCCGGAGCCGTCACGCCGGTCGCTGACGGCGGGGAGCTCGACCGGTGTGCCACTCGTCGCGCACGCCATCGGCACGCCGTCGCCGACCCAGGCCAGCAGGAGGCCGTCCTCGCCCTTGAGCAGCCGTTGGCAGCGGACGCCGCCCGTGGCCCTTCCCTTGGGCGGGTAGATCGACAGCGGGCTGACCTTGACGGCACCGGTCTGTGTGCCCGGCAGGGCGTCGGCGGAGCCGGCGACCGTCACGACGTGGGCCGTCGCGATGTCGCTGACGGCGGCGAACGACACGGCCCGCTGGCCGGCCGCGAGCTTGATGCCGGCGACACCGCCGCCCGAACGGCCCTGCGGACGTACGAGCGAGGCGGAGAAGTAGAGCAGCTGGGCGTCGGACGTCACGAAGGCCAGCTGCTCGTCGCCCGTGGCCAGCTCGACCGCGCCGACGACGACGTCGCCGTCGGCCAGCGAGATGACGTCCCATGAGTCGCGGGACAGCGTCTCGGGCCTGACCCGCTTGACGACGCCCTGACGGGTGCCGAGCGCGAGGCCCGGTCCGTCGGCGGCCAGCGAGGTCAGGGCGAGCACCGTGCCGTCGAGGTTGGGCAGCTCCCGCACGGGCATGCCGCCCTGCAGGCTGGGGGACTGCGCGGTGGGCGGCAGCGCCGGGAGCTCGAGCACCTGGATGCGCTGCACCCGGCCGTCGGCCATCACGACGCCGATCTCGCCACGGGCCGTCGTGCGCACGGCCGAGACGATCGTGTCGTGCTTGACCCGGCGGTCGACGTCGCCGAGCGGTGAGTCGTCCGAGGTGCGGGCGAGCAGGCCCGTGGCCGACAGCAGCGCCCAGCACGGGTCGTCGGCGACCTCGAGCGGCGACGCGGCGGTCGCGGTCTGTCCCGAGGACTCCAGCAGCACCGTGCGGCGGGGGGTGCCGAACTTCTTGGCCATGTCCTCGAGCTCGTCGCCGACGACCTTCCGCAGGAGCCGGTCGTCGGCGAGGATCGCGTCGAGGTCCTCGATGATCTTGCGCAGCTCGGCGATCTCCTTCTCGACCTCGAGCCGGTCGTAGCGCGTGAGCCGGCCGAGCGTCAGGTCCAGGATGTAGGTCGCCTGCAGGTCGGACAGGTCGAACACCGTCATGAGCCGCTCCTTGGCGGCCGCACGGTTGTCGCTGGCGCGGACCAGCTGGATGACCTCGTCGATGTCGAGCAGCGCGAGCAGCATGCCCTCCAGCAGGTGCAGCCGGTCGGCGGCCTTGGTGCGACGGAACTGGGTCCGCCGGCGGACGACGTCGAGGCGGTGCTCGAGATAGACCTCCAGCATCGCCTTGAGGCCCAGCGTGCGCGGCTGGCCCTCGACCAGCGCGACGGCGTTGATCGCGAACGAGCTCTCCATCGGGGTGCTCTTGTAGAGCTTCTCGAGGATCGACTCGGGGATGAAGCCGTTCTTGATCTCGATGACCAGGTGCAGGCCCTTGTGCCGGTCGGTCAGGTTCTTGATGTCGGAGATGCCCTGCAGCTTCTTGGCCTGGACGAGCTTCTTGATCGCCTCGATGACCTTCTCGGGGCCGACGTTGTAGGGCAGCTCGGTCACGACGATGCCCTTGCGGCGTGGGGTGACGCTCTCGACCCGGGCCGAGGCGCGCATGCGGAACGAGCCGTTGCCCGTCGCGTACGCGTCGCGGACTCCCTCGAGCCCGACGATCTTGCCGCCGGTCGGCAGGTCGGGGCCCGGGATGAATCGCATGAGGTCGTCGAGATCGGCCTTGGGGGTCTTGATCAGGTGGCGCAGCGCCTGCACGACCTCGATCAGGTTGTGCGGCGCGATGTTGGTCGCCATGCCCACCGCGATACCGCTGGCCCCGTTGACCAGGAGGTTGGGCAGGGCGGCCGGCAGCACGACCGGCTCGTTCTCCCGGCCGTCGTAGTTGGGCTTGAAGTCGACGGTGTCCTCGTTGATCGAGGCGGTCATGGCCTCGGCTGCGCCGTGCATGCGGACCTCGGTGTAACGCATCGCGGCCGGCGGATCGTCCTGCGAGCCGAAGTTGCCGTGGCCGTCGGCCAGCGGGAGGCGCAGCGACCACGGCTGGATCAGCCGGACCAGGGCGTCGTAGATCGAGCTGTCACCGTGGGGGTGCAGCCGGCCCATGACCTCGCCGACGACGCGCGCGCTCTTGACGTGGCCCCGGTCGCTGCGCAGGTTGAGGTCGTCCATCGTGTAGAGGATGCGCCGCTGGACGGGCTTGAGGCCGTCGCGCGCGTCCGGCAGGGCCCGGGCGTAGATGACCGAGTAGGCGTACTCGAGGAAGCTCGATCGCATCTCGTCGCTCACGTCGGTGTCGACGATGTGCTCCTCGAAGTCCTCCTCGGGAGCCTGCTTGCTGCTGCGGGCCATGCCTTCCTCTCCTGGAGACGCTGGTCAGGCGTCCATTTTTCCCCACGCCGACGACTGGACTCCCACCGCCACGCCGACACCCGACCCGATAGGTTGGGCTCGTGACCAGCGAGGTGCATGCCGTCGAGCACTGGGAGGCCGACGTCCTGCTCCGGGACGGCCGCGTCGCCCAGCTCCGGCCGATCCGCGCGGCTGACGCCGCGCTGATCGTCGAGTTCTACGCCAGAGTGTCCGAGGAGTCCAAGTACTTCCGGTTCTTCGCACCCTATCCGCGCCTGTCGGACAAGGACGTCGCCCGCTTCACGACGGTCGACCACGACCGGCGGGTCGCGTTCGTCGTGACGCTGCACGGGGAGATCATCGGCGTCGGTCGCTACGACGCGATCACGGACGACGAGGCCGAGGTCGCGTTCCTCGTCGAGGACGCCCACCAGGGACGCGGTGTCGGCCAGCTCCTGTTGGAGCACCTGGCCCAGGCGGGGCGGGAGCGCGGTCTCCTGCGGTTCATCGCGGACGTGCTGCCGTCCAACGCCCGCATGCAGCAGATCTTCCGCGAGATGGGCTACCAGGTCGAGGGCATGATCGAGGACGGCGTGCAGCGGCTGTCGTTCCAGATCGAGCCGACCGACATGGCGATCGGCGTCATGCGGGCCCGCGAGCAGCGCGCCGAGGCCGCCTCGATCGAGCGGATCTTCCGGGCCCGGAGCATCGCCGTGATCGGCGCGAGCCGGCGGCAGGACTCGATCGGCCAGGCGATGGTCCGCAACCTGGTCCTCGGCAACTTCAGCGGCAGCGTCTACGCCGTCAACTCGCAGGCCGAGGCGGTCTCGGGGCTCCCGGCCTACAAGACCGTGCAGGACATCCCCGGCGAGGTCGACATCGCGATCGTCGCGGTCCCCGCCGAGTCGGTCAACGACGTCGTGCTCGACTGCGCCGCCAAGGGCGTCCACGGGCTCATCGTGATCTCCGCCGGCTTCGCCGAGGAGGGGCCGGAGGGGCGCCAGCGCCAGCGGGCGCTGCTGGGCCTGAGCCGGTCCTACGGGCTGCGGCTGATCGGGCCCAACTGCCTGGGCTTCATCAACACGGCCCCCGACCTGCAGCTCAACGCCTCGCTGTCGCCGGCGATGCCCCCGCAGGGTCGTGTCGGCTTCTTCTGCCAGTCCGGTGCGCTCGGCACCGCGATCCTGGAGTCGGTGTCGCGTCGTGGCCTCGGCCTGTCGACGTTCGTGTCGGCCGGCAACCGCGCCGACGTCTCGGGCAACGACCTGCTGCAGTACTGGCAGGAGGACGACGCGACCGAGGTCGTCCTGCTCTACCTGGAGTCGATCGGCAACCCGCGCAAGTTCTCCCGCATCGCCCGCCGGGTCTCGCGCACCAAGCCCATCGTCGCGGTGAAGTCCGGCCGGTCGACGCAGGGCGTCCCGGTCGGCCACTCGGTCGCCCGGACCTCGGCGCCCCAGAGCGCCGTCGACGCGATGTTCCGCCAGGCCGGGGTCATCCAGGTCGACACCCTCGACGAGATGTTCGACGTCGCCCAGCTGCTGGCCCACCAGCCGCTGCCGCGCGGCAACCGGATCTCGATCGTCGGCAACTCCGACGCCGTGGCCCTGATCGTGGCGGACGCCGCGGCGGCCTCGGGGCTGCGGGTCAACGAGCCGGTGTCGCTGGGCGCCAACGCCAACGCCGACGACTTCGAGGTCGCGATCGACGAGGCGATCGCCAGCACCGACACCGATGCCCTCGTCGCGGTCTACATCCCGCCGCTCAACACGACCGGCGAGGAGGTCGCCGACGTGCTCGCCGCGATCGGTGAGCAGTCCGACAAGCCCATCGTCTCGACATTCCTCGGCACGGAGGGCGTCCCGGTGCTGCTGCGAGTCCCTGACCTCCTGGGCGGCTCCGCCGGACGCGGATCGGTGCCGTCGTACTCTGCGCCGGAGTCCGCGGTCCGCGCGCTGTCCCGCGTCGTCAACTACGCCGAGTGGGCCGCCCGCGAGCACGGCGAGTTCCACCTCTCGCTGGACCACCGCACGGGCGACGCCCGGGCGCTGGTGCGGCAGGTCCTCGCCGCGGCACCGCGCGGCGCGATCCTCTCGACCGACCAGGTCCACGCCCTGCTCGCCTGCTACGGCATCGACCTGTGGACGTGGATCAACGTCCACAACCGCGAGGAGGCGATCGCGGCGGGGGAGAAGCTCGGCTGGGACGTCGTCCTCAAGGCCGGCAGCGAGCACCTGCGCAGCCGTCCCGACATCGCCCACATCTGGCGCGGCATCCGCAACGCCGACGAGATGGGTGCGGCGTGGGATCAGCTGACGAGCTGGACCGGGATGCGCAAGGACACCAAGTTCTTCGTGCAGCGCGTCGCGGCGGAGGGCATCCAGGTGTCGTTCAGCGTCACGGAGGACCCGTTGTTCGGTCCGCTCGTGTCGTTCGGCCTCGCCGGTGCACCCAGCGAGCTGCTGGGGGACCGCTCCTACGGCATCCCGCCGCTGACGGACCTCGACGCCGAAGCCATGATCCGCAACCTGCGATCGGCTCCGTTGCTCTACGGCTACCGGGGGTCCGAGCCCGCCGACGTCGACGCGCTGCAGGACATCATCGTGCGGCTCGCCGCGATGAAGGACGACCTGCCCGAGATCGCCGAGCTCGACCTCGAGCCCGTGTCGGTCCACGGCACGGGATACACCGCGCTCAGCGCGCGGGCCAAGGTCATGCCCTCGACCGACCGTCGGGGCGAGTGGTACGTCCGGCGGCTCAGTCAGCCGCCAGTCTCGGGAGATACGCTGACGTGATGACCCTCGACCACACCGACGCCCTCTTCGACGAGGTGTCCCGGAGTGGCTACTACCCCGAGATCGTGGCGGACGGCCTGCGCGACGCGCTGGCCGGTGAACCCGTCGCCGGGTACGTGCTGCACCACGAGCCCACGTTCGACCGCGACGAGATCCGCCGTCACATGACGGTGCTGGCCCTGACGACGAGCCGGCTGATCCTGGTGCACACCGACGAGCACCCCGGTGACGACCTGCTCCCCAAGCCCTACACGTCGACGACCTCGGAGGCCGTGGGGATCGACCAGGTGCGCTCCGTCGTCGTGACCCGCATGGTGACCTCGAAGTCCAAGCAGCTCGAGGAGGCGGTCCTGACGATCAGCTGGGGCGCGGTGTCCCGCGTCGAGCTGGAGCCGGCCCGGTGCTCGGACCCCGAGTGCGACGCCGACCACGGCTACTCCGGCAGCCTGACCGGTGACGACTTCTCGCTGCGTCTCGCAGCAGCGGGTGACGGCGGTGCCGCGGTCGAGCGGCTGTTGACCTTCGCCCGTACCCTCTCGGCTGCGACCAGCGGCCGGGCCTCATGACGACGCCGGGTGTCGGCGGGCGTGCGACGATCGACCGGCTGATGCCGTCGGTGGGGGCCGCGCTCGGTGTGCCGGGCCTCGACAACTCGCTCGGCCTCCCGGATGGCCCCCGCTACGTCGTGTTCCTGGTCGACGGGATGGGCCTGGAGCTGTTGCGCGAGCACGGCGACGCTGCCCCGTTCCTGTCGTCGCTGAAGAATGTCGAGGACGTCGTGTGCGGTGTCCCGTCGACGACCGTGACGAGCCTGACGTCGCTCGGCACGGGGCTGCGCGCCGGCGCCCACGGCATGGTGGGCTACACGTCGCGTGTCCCGGCGACCGGCAAGCGGCTCAACGCGCTGAAGTGGGACCAGCCGCTCGACCCCACGGCCTGGCAGCCGCACCCGACCGTCCTGCAGCGTCTCGCCGAGGCCGGTGTGTCCGCGACCTCGGTCAACGACGCCAAGTTCGAGGGCACGGGCCTGACGGTCTGCAGCCAGCGCGGGGTCCCGTTCCACGGGGTCAACTCGGTCTACGAACGCCTCGACGTGGTGGTCGACGTCATCGAGTCCGCGCCCCGCTCGGTGACGTACGCCTACGAGTCGCGCCTCGACCACACCGGCCACTCCAAGGGCTGCACGTCCGAGGAGTGGCGGACGATGCTGACGACGATCGACACCGAGCTGATGGAGCTGCGCGACGAGCTGCCGCGCGACACGACCCTGGTCGTCACCGCCGATCACGGGATGCTCGACCTGCCGTTCGAGGACCGCTTCGACGTCGACGCCTCGCCCCGCCTGCTCGACGACGTGACGCTGCTGGCCGGCGAGGCGCGGTTCCGTCACGTCTACACGCGCGACGGTGCCGCCGAGGAGGTCGCGGAGCGCTGGCGGGCGACGCTGGGCGACCGCGCCGTCGTCCGTACGCACGCCGACATCGAGGAGTGGTTCGGCCCCGTGTCGCCCGACGTCCGCGGCCGGATCGGCGATGTCGTCGTGGCCGCGCTGGGCGACTTCGGCGTGTTCTCGTCGCGGGAGTTCGGCATCGAGATGAAGATGACCGGTTTCCACGGCTCGATCACCGAGGCGGAGCTTCGCATCCCGGTGCTGGTCTCGGCTTAGCCGCACGACGATCGGGTACGGCGGCCCCATGACTTCCATCGCGATCATCGGAGCTGGCAGGGGACTCGGCGCGGCCGTGGCCCGTCGATTCGCGGCGGAGGGATTCGCCGTCGGGCTGATCTCCCGGCACCAGGGGCGGCTCGACGCCCTGGCGGCGGAGCTGACCGCCGACGGCGTGCAGGCGCAGGGATTCGCCGCGAACGTACGGGATCCGGCCTCGATCGCCGCTGCGCTCGAGCAGGTGACCGAGACGCTCGGCCCGATCGAGGTCCTGCAGTACAGCCCGCTGCCGCAGAAGGACTTCATGCGGCCCGTCCTCGAGACGACGCCGGCCGACCTCGTCGGACCTGTGGAGTTCTCGATCTACGGACCGGTCGCGGCCGTGCACCAGGTCATCCCCGGCATGCGCTTCCTCGGTGAGAACCGCGGCACGATCCTGTTCGTCAACGGCGGCTCGGCCGTGACGCCCGGCCGCAACGTCACGGGGACCTCGGTCGCCTTCGCGGGCCAGGCGGCGTACGCCGAGCTGCTCCACGAGGTGCTGGGGGAGGAGGGGATCCAGGTGTCCCAGCTCATCATCGGCGGGCGCATCATCGAGGGTGACGACGAGAAGGACCCGGCCGTGCTGGCCGATCACCTGTGGAACCTGCACACCCGGCGTGACACGTTCCGTCAGCAGATCAGCGCCGACTGACGGCCCCGGTCACATGGCCCCGGTGTCGAGGTAGCGCTGGTGCCAGCTGAGCGCCTCGCCCAGGAGGTGCGGCGTGTGCCGGGCCGTCGGGTGGGCCGCCCAGGCCCGTTCGGCGTAGTCGAGCAGCGCGTCCCGGAAGCGTGGGTCGGCGCACTGGGCGATGACCCGGCGGGCGCGGGCCCGTGGTGACAGGCCACGCAGGTCGGCCAGCCCGTGCTCGGTCACGACGACGTGCACGTCGTGCTCGGTGTGGTCGACGTGGCTGACCATCGGCACGATCGCGGAGATCGCGCCGTCCTTGGCGGTCGACGGTGACAGGAAGAAGTTGAGGAAGGCGTTGCGGGCGAAGTCGCCGCTGCCGCCGATCCCGTTCATGATGGCGCTGCCCATGATGTGCGTCGAGTTGACGTTGCCGTAGATGTCGGCCTCGATCATCCCGTTCATCGCGATGACTCCGAGGCGACGCACGAGCTCGGGGTGGTTGGAGATCTCCTCGCTACGGAGGATGATCCGCCCCTTGTAGGCGTCGATGTTCGCCATGAACCGGGCTGCACCGAGATCGGACAGCCCGAAGGACGTGGCGGACGCCGAGACGAGCGTCCCGCTGTCGAGCAGGTCGAGCATCCCGTCCTGGATGACCTCGGTGAAGGCCGTCAGGCCCGTGAACTCGCTGCCGTCGAGATCGGCCAGCACCGCGTTGGCGACGTTGCCCACACCGGACTGGATCGGCAGCAGCGTGCTGGGCATGCGCCCGACCCGCACCTCGTGGCGCAGGAAGTCCAGGACGTGGTGGGCGATCGCCGCGGAGGTCGCGTCGGGCGGGCTGAACGGGGAGTTGCGATCGGGCCGGTCCGTCTCGATGACCGCGACGACCTTGTCCGGGTCGACCCGGAGGTAGGGCTCACCGATCCGCTCCATGGGCGACGTCAGCAGGATCGGGCGTCGGTGCGGCGGCAGCGCGGTGCCGTAATAGACGTCGTGGAAGCCCTCCAGCTCCCGCGGCTGCCAGTGGTTGACCTCGAGGATGACCCTGTCGGCCTGGTCGAGCCAGGTCTTGTTGTTGCCGACCGACGTGCTGGGGACCAGCACCCCGTTCGGCAGGATCGCGGTGACCTCGACGACCGCGACATCGAGCGGCCCGTAGAAGCCGAACCACATGTGCTGCGCGGAGTGGCTCAGGTGCTCGTCGATGTAGTCGACCTCGCCGGAGTTGATGAGGCTGCGGAGCGTCGGGTCGGAGCTGTACGGCAGCCGGGTCGAGATGCCGTCGACCTCGGCGAGCGCCCCGTCGGCGTCGGGAGCGGTCGACGCGCCGGTCCACAGGCCGATCCGGAAGTCCTCGCCGGCGTCGTGGGCCGCGCGGATCCGGTCGGCCAGGGCCGCCGGGAGCGCCTTGGGATAGCCGGCACCCGTGAAACCGCTGAAGCCGACGTTGTCACCGGGGCGGATGAGCTCCGCGGCCGCGGCAGCGGTGCTGGTCATCGTGCTGAGGACCGGGCAGGTGATGCGGCTCATGAGCTCCTCGTGGGCATGGACGGGCTGCGCCTCACGGGCGTCCCGTCGAGCCATTATGCGCCCCGGCCGATCTCGCCCCCGACCCGGCTCGTGGCGCACGGCCCCGGCGATGAAAGCATGGGGCGCGGGATCCGGGCACCGGGATCCTTCGTTGCGCACTGAGGGGACCACATGGCACAGCTCGGCTTCTACAGCGGCACGATGGACTGCGGAAAGAGCACGCTGGCGCTGCAGATGGACCATAATCATCGTGCCCGCGGCCGGGTCGGTCGGGTGTTCACGTCGCACGATCGCGCCGGCACGGCGACCCTGTCGAGCCGGCTCGGCCTGGCGGTCGAGGCCATCGAGGTCAGTGACGAGTTCAACTTCTGGCAGTACACCGTCGACGAGCTGACTCAGGGTGGCCGGATCGACTACTTCGTGTGCGACGAGGCGCAGTTCTACACCGTCGACCAGATCGACCAGCTGGCCAAGGTCACCGACGAGCTGTCGATCGACGTGTTCGCGTTCGGGATCCTCACCGACTTCCGCACGCAGCTGTTCCCCGGATCCCTCCGGCTGGTCGAGCTCGCCGACCGGGTCCACACCCTGCAGGTAGAGGCACTGTGCTGGTGCGGTGAGCGGGCGACCCACAACGCGCGCACCGAGGACGGGATCATGGTCACCGAGGGCGAGGTCATCGTCGTCGGTGACGTCGACGACCCGGAGCGGCCCGTTCCACAGGTCGGCTACGAGGTCCTCTGCCGCCGGCACCACCGACGCCGGATGACGGCCGAGACGGCCAAGGCCGCCGCGATGTCGCCCGACGTCCTCCCGTTCGACTGAGCCGAGCGAGCTCTGCCGTTCGGCTCAGTCCGACTTGTCGCCGAACATGATCTCGTCCCAGCTGGGGACGCGGCGGCGCTCGTGCCGTTTCTTGCGGGGGCCCATCGTGTCGGGGACCGCGACATTGTCCTCCAGGGAGTCCTCGAAGTCGTCGACCTCGGTCTCCGGGGCGGGTGCGGCGGCCTCGGCCTCCTCGGCCTCGCCCAGGGCGAGCTGCTCGAGGGCGCGGCGGTCACGGGCCTTCTTGAGCGACGAGACGCCGGTGAGGAACTCGGCGTCGTCGGCCAGGGCCTCGACCTCGACGATCCCGACGTCGAGCATCATCTCCTCAACGACGTCCGGCTCGCCGGCGGCGGGCTCGGGCCGACGCTCGGCGCGTACGGCGTCGGCGATCGCCATGTCGGTCGAGTCGGGCAGCGCGACGTCCCCCACGAGATCGTGCGCGAACTCGTCCGCGGGGACGACATAGCGGCTCTTGACGTCGAACAGGAAGGTCGCGGGATGGGTGCGGTCGTGCGGCGTGACCACGACGGTCCAGCGACCGTCCTCGCGCCGCCAGGAGTCCCAGACGGCTTCCTCGGGCACACCACCGGACGAGGCGATGTTCTCGTCGACGAGGGTGCCGAGCAGCACGCCGGCGCCACCGATGTGCTTGCGGCGGATCGAGGTCTTGCGGGCCTGCTCACTCATGAACTCGCGCTCGGCGAGGACGGGGCCGGCGAAGCCCGAGATCTGCTCGACCGGCACGCCGGCGGAGTCGGCGACCGACTGCGGCGACTCGCCGCGGCGGATGCGGGTCTGGATGTCGCGCGGGCTGAGTGAACTTTGCATGCGGATCTCCAACTGGCCGGAGGTGCTCCCGGTTTGGGACGTCTTGCCGATCAGGGAAGTGAGGCGGTGGTCGGCCGTGATGCGGAACTGCTCACCGGATGTGAGGTCGCGCGCAACGAGGAACCGTCGGTCCCCACTCAATCCCTCGAGATCGAGATCGCGCATCCCATCGCCTCCGATGTCTCGCCGCTCCGCGTGGCGTACACAGGAGCGTCCTCTCATATTAGGTGGGACGAGCACCAGGATCGGGCGACGCGCCGACGCACGATAGCGTCGATGCCGTGTCGGACACCGTGCTGCTGGTCCTCGAGCTGGTGGGCATCGCGGTCTTCGCCTCGACGGGTGCTCTGATCGCCGTCCGCAAGGAGCTCGACGTCTTCGGCGTCGCGGTGCTGGCGATGATCACGGGGCTCGGCGGCGGCGTCATGCGCGACGTCCTGATCGGTGCCGTGCCGCCCAATGCGCTGGAGGACTGGCGCTATCTCGTCGTCCCATTCGTGACGGCCATCGTGGTGTTCGCGTTCCATCCGGCGTTCGGCCGGCTCGAGCGCGAGATCATGCTGCTCGACGCCGTTGGCCTCGCGCTGTTCTGTGTCACGGGCGCCGTCGCGGCGGACGCGGCCGGGCTCGGCTTCCTCGCGGCGGCTGCTCTCGGGATGCTGACCGGCATCGGCGGCGGCATGATGCGCGACATCGTCTCGGGTCGCGTGCCGGTCGTCTTCCGCGGTGAGCTGTACGCCACCCCGGCGTTCGCGGGTGCCCTGGTCGCGACCTTCGTCCACCACCAGGGCTGGCCGCAGTGGTGGTACCTGCTGGCCGGCGGGATCTGCCTGGTCTGGCGGGTCCTCGCCCTGCGCCGGGGGTGGAGCGCCCCCCTGCCCCCAGGTGTCATCGGCTGATCCCCACCCCACCCCCCGCACCGCTGGCGGTGACGTTTGCGCCCCCGATCCCGCGTTTTTGGGGCCCAAACGTCACGCCCAGCGGGGCTGTGGACGAAGGGAGGTGCCGGACGGGGAATCTCGCGAGCATCGGGGCGTGAGCCCCTTCGATCCGACCTTCCAGTCACGACGCACTGCGTTCGCCCGCGCCTCGGGAGTGTCCGCCAAGGGCGCCCGGGGCCCCGCGTTCGTGCACCCGCACCACGGGGTCCTCCGACATGCCGGGTCCGCCACCGATCCGCTGCTCCTGAAGATCTCCGACGCGGTCGCGTTGCTGGGGCCCCAGCACGTCCTCGGCGGATGGGCGTCGTTGCGGGTCCAGGGCAACACGTGGTTCGACGACCGGGTGTCCGAGGGTGAGCGCCGGGATGTCGGCCTGCACTGTCTCCCCGGGTCGCAGCTGCGACGTCGGCCCGGGATCAGCCCGTTGCGGGGATTGCTCCATCCCGAGGAGATCGTGTCGCTCGAGCACTACGACGTCACCACGATGGCACGGGCGGCGTACGACGAGATGCGCCTTGCACGGGATCTCCGTGAGTCCGTCGTGGTGCTGGACATGGCGACCAGCACGACCCACCGTCTGCCACATGCGACGCTCGCGGCGGTCGAGCGGGTCGTCAGCATGCACGTCAAGACGCGGGGGATGGCCCAGGCGCGCAGGGCCCTGGGGCTGGGGTCGACCCGGTCGGCGAGTCCATGGGAGACCCGTACCCGTCTGGTCGCCGAGCTGGACGCCGGCATCACGGGTCTGCGGGTCAACCCGCCGGTCTTCGACGAGCTCGGCAACCTCCTCGGCGTGGTCGACCTCCTGGACGAGGCCACAGGCCTGGTCATCGAGTCCGATGGGGGCCAGCACCGCGAGGTGGAGAGGCACACCGACGACAACCGGCGCGAAGAGGAGCTCGAGCGCGGTCGGTTGACGGTGTGTCGCTTCACGTCACTCGATCACGCGGACCGGCTGGCCATGGCGGCACGGATGGTCCGGGCGCGACGGGATGCCGCACGGGAACGAGACCGTCGCTGGACCCTCGACCAACCTGACTGGTGGCGTGAGTGGCCCCCCGCGGCCCGCTGGCGGTGACGTTTGGGCCCCAAAATCCGCGGATCTGGGGCCTAAACGTCACTCCCAGCGGTGGGGTGGGTCAGCGGCGGCGGGGGAGGACGCGGTCGAACTCGGCGTCGTGGTTGCCGAAGCGGTGGTTGGTGATCGAGATCGCCTGCTCCTGCAGGAACGGCAGCGCCTCGACCCGACCGGACGGGGTCACCGGTTGGGCGTGGATCGCGACGTCGGGGTCGCCCTCGACGACGGCCGACAGCTCCTTGGCGTCGGTCCCCACCAGGCGTACGCGCGCGGGGCGTTCCTGCGCCACGTGGGCCAGCCACTCGTCGTGGGTCTCGGTGCGAGCCCCGTCCACGAGCCCCGCGGGTAGCTCGGTGCGGCTGCTGACCGTGACGGGGGAACCCGTCCGGGCGGCGGCGAGCAGGATCCGGACCAGCTCGGGCAGGAAGCCGTCGAAGCGGATCGTGACCGGCACCGGCACGTAGCGGAAGACGTTGCGCTCGACCCCGAGCCTCGAGACATCCTTGGCGACGCCGTACTCCCGGGTCCACGCGACGTGGTCGGATGCCGCGGCGGCGGTGAGGGCGAGGTGCTCGGCGGGGGTGACGTGGGACCGGGCGGCCTCGAGCAGCGCGCTGACGGCCGGTGCGAGGTCGGGGGCACCGGACGACGCCCGTAGGGGGCGGGGCGTCCACGACCCCAGGTGGGTCAGGTAGTTGGGGCCACCGGCCTTGGCAGTCGTCCCGACCGAGGAGCGCTTCCAGCCGCCGAACGGCTGCCGCTGGACGATCGCGCCGGTGATGCCGCGGTTGACGTAGAGGTTGCCTGCCTGGACCGTGTCGATCCAGGTGTTGACCTCCTCGGCGTCGAGCGAGTGGATCCCCGCGGTCAGGCCGTAGTCCGTCGCGTTCTGCCACTCGATCGCCTGCTCCAGCGACGAGGCGTGCATGATCCCGAGGATCGGCCCGAAGTACTCCGTCGTGTGGAACTGGCTGCCGGGACGCACGCCCGTACGGATGCCGGGCGTCCAGACACGCGCGTCGGCGCCCAGCTGCTCGGGGGCCAGGAGCCACGTCTCACCGTCGCCGAGCGTCGTCAGCCCGTCGGCGAGCTTGCCGCGTGGGGGCTCGATGACCGGCCCCATCGTGACCTCGGGATCCGTGGGGTGGCCGACCTTGAGCGACGACACCGCGTCGACGAGCTGGCGCTCGAACCGCTCGGACTGGGCGACCGACCCGACCAGGATCGCGAGGCTCGCGGCGGAGCACTTCTGCCCGGCGTGCCCGAACGCGCTCTTGACCAGGTCGGCGACCGCGAGGTCGATGTCCGCGCTGGGCGTGATGACGATGGCGTTCTTGCCGCTCGTCTCGGCCAGCAGGGGCAGGTCGGGACGCCAGGAGCGGAACAGGTTGGCGGTCTCCCACGCCCCCGTGAGGATGACCCGGTCGACGTCGGAGTGCGCGATGAGCGCCTTGCTCAGCGGCCCCTCGTCGATCGTGACGAACCGGAGCACCTCACGCGGCACCCCGGCCTGCCACAGCGCCTCGACCATGACCGCGGCGCAGCGCTGGCTCTGGGGAGCGGCCTTGATGATGACGCCGCTGCCGACCGACAGGGCGGCGAGCACCGAACCGGCCGGGATCGCGACGGGGAAGTTCCACGGGGGAGTGACGACCGTCAGGGTGTCGGGGACGAACTGGGCGCCGTCGACGCCGTCGAGGCGACGCGCCGACTCGGCGTAGTAGTGCGCGAAGTCGATCGCCTCACTGACCTCGACGTCGCCCTCGGCGATCGTCTTGCCGGCCTCCGCCGCCATGACCGAGACCAGGTCGCCGCGGCGGGCGCCGAGCGCGTTGCCGGCCTGGTGCAGGATCCAGCCGCGGACCTCCGAGCCCCGGTCCTGCCAGGCCCGGGCCGCGCGACGGGTGTCGTGGATGATCGTCTCGAGGCTCGCCGGTCCGGGGACGCGGCCCGCGCGGACGGTCTGGGTGCCGAGCTGTGTGTACGTCGAGCGGGCCAGGGCGAGCCGGCCCCACTCCCGGTTGGCGGCGGTGGACGGGTCGGTGTCGGGGGTGTTGACGAAGCCCGCGGCGTGCGGCGGCTGGATCTCGGTGAGGCGGTTCTGCACCCGGTGCGGGGCGGGCACGGCCTCGTCGAGGTTCTTGACCGAGTCGAGGAAGCGCTGCGTCTCGCGGTCCAGCAGGCTCGGGTCGTCGGACAGCTCGAACGCCGCGGACATGAAGTTGTCGCTGCTGGCGTTCTCCTCCAGCCGGCGCACGAGGTAGGAGATCGCGACGTCGAACTCGGAAGGGTGGACGACGGGCGTGTAGAGCAGCAGCTGGCCGATCTCGGCGCGGACCGCGTCGGCCGGGCCGGTGTCCATGCCCAGCAGCATCTCGAAGTCGATCGCGTCGCGGACGCCACGGTCGCCGGCGAGCAGCCAGGCGTACGCGATGTCGAACAGGTTCTGGCCGGCGACACCGATCCGCACGGCGTCGACCCGCTCGGGCGTGAACGCCCACTGCAGGACCCGCTTGTAGTTGGTGTCGGTGTCGCGCTTGCTGCCCCACGTCGCGAGCGGCCAGCCGTGGACCGTCGCGTCGACCCGCTCCATCGCGAGGTTGGCGCCCTTGACGACGCGGACCTTGATCGGCGCACCGCCCGACGCCCGGCGCTTCGCGGCCCACGCCTGCAGCTCCTGCATCGCCGCGAGGGCGTCGGGGAGGTACGCCTGGAGGACGATGCCGGCCTCGAGGTCGGGGAACGAGTCGAGGATCGCCGTGAACACCGCGACCGTCAGGTCGAGGTCCTTGTACTCCTCCATGTCGAGGTTGATGAAGGTCGGCTCGCCGGCGGCCGCGCGCTCGTAGAGCGGGGTCAGCTGGGTCACGACCCGTGCCACCGACTCGTCGAACGCCCACATCGACAGCTGGCTCGCGACCGACGAGACCTTGACCGAGACGTAGTCGACGTCGTCGCGGGCGAGCAGCTCGAGGGTGCCGTCCCGGCGGCGGGCCGCCTCGCCGTCGCCCAGCACGGCCTCGCCGAGGAGGTTGAGGTTGAGCCGGTTGCCGTCGGCGCGCAGCTTCTTGATCGCCCGTCCGAGCCGGTCGGGCCGGGCGTCGACGACGAGGTGCCCGACCATCCGGCGCAGCGTCCACCGGGCGATCGAGACGACGAGACCTGGCAGCAGGACCGAGGTCAGGGCCCCGAGCTTGAGCAGGAACCGCTGGAACCACGGCAGGAACGCGGGCGTGTCCTGCGCGAGGGAGCGCAGGTTGCGCGCCGCGACGCGGTGGTCGTCGGGCCGGACGACGCGATCGACGAAGCCGATCGTGAACTCGAGCCCCTGCGGGTCCTTGAGCAGCTCGGCGAGCCGCCGGGCCGCGGCACCGGGGCGGCGGGCCGAGGAGCGGGCGGGATCGATCCAGGCGCGTACGAGCTCGACGCTGCGCTCGGCGAGGGAGAGTTCGGTCATCGTGCCCCCACCTTAGTGACCTGAGGGGTCGCTTCTCACCCGGACTCGGGCTCAGTCGTGGACCCGGGCGGTCCACGCGACGATCGATCCGGCCAGCCCCGCCACGAGCGGGACCAGGAAGCCGGCCGAGGAGCCGTGGGAGTCGATGACCGAACCCGCCACCGCCGCGCCCGGGGCCACCCCGACCGACATCCCGGTGGTGGTCCACGTCAGGGCCTCGGTGAGGCGCGACGGCGGCACCTCGCGCTCGATCAGGTTGACCGTCGCGATGAGCGTCGGCGAGATCATGAACCCGCCGAGGAACATCGCCGCCGCGAGCCACGGGATGCTCGACAGGAACACCATCGGGACGAACAGGAGGCTCAGCGCCAGCAGGGCCGCCCGCAGCCGGCGCAGGGGCGCCACGGGCTGGGGGAGCGCGCCGACGGCGATCCCGGCGAGGAGGCTGCCGGCGGCCCAGACGGCCAGCACCAGCCCGGCCGCGCCCTTGCGGCCCTGCTCCTCGGTGAACGCCGCCACGATGACCTCGGCCGAGCCGAACACGATGCCGAGCGCCGCGGAGACGACGACCATCGGGCCGAGGACGCCCCACCCGATCGCGGGCCCACGACGGTCGTGGTGCCCGACGCCGGGAGGGGCGGTCGAGCGCTGCACCGCCAGCGCCCAGCTGCCCAGCAGCGCGCTGGCCGCCGCGAAAGCCAGCCCGGCGAAGTCCGAGACCTGCAGGGTCAGGAACGTGACCAGGACGGGGCCCACGATGAACACGACCTCGTCGAGGATCGCCTCGATCGAGAACGCCGTGTTGAGCTGCGAGCGGTCGCGGATCGCGTGGGACCAGCGCGCCCGGACCATGCTGCCGGTCTGCGGGGTGGCCAGCCCGGCCACGACGACGAACACGTACGCCCACGGGGTGGCCCAGTCCTGCTCGACGGCGAGGAGGAAGCCCGCGATCCCGACGGCGTACCCCGCGCCGACGCCCCACAGCACGGGGGCCTGGCCGATGCGGTCGGCGAGCCGCCCCTGCAGCGGTCCGAACGCCGCGGCCGCGAGGACGTACGCCGCCGCCATGATCCCCGCCTCGCCGTAGGTGCCGCCCCGCTCGTGCACCAGCAGGACGATCCCGAGCCCCGCCATCGACAGCGGCAGCCGGGACCACACGGCGGCCAAGGAGAACGACGCGGCGCCGGGGTGCGACAGCACGTCCCGGTACGTCCTCAACATGGCGCTCCTCCCGACCAGACTGAGCACCCTATCGATCCCGGTGAGAGGATCGGGACATGGATGTGCAGCCGTTCGACGCCTTGCTCCTCGTGTCCTTCGGTGGTCCGGAGCACCCCGACGACGTCGTCCCGTTCCTCGAGAACGTGACGGCCGGGCGGGGCATCCCGCGGGAGCGTCTGGTCGAGGTCGGTGAGCACTACTTCCTGTTCGGGGGCAGGTCCCCGATCAACGACCTCAACCGCGAGCTGCTCGACGCGCTCCGCAAGGACTTCGCCGAGCACGGGATCGATCTGCCGATCTACTGGGGCAACCGCAACTGGGACCCCTACCTGCGTGACGCGGCCCAGCAGATGGCCGCCGACGGCGTGCAGCGTGCCGCGTGCTTCGTCACCAGCGCCTACTCGTCGTACTCGGGCTGCCGCCAGTACCGCGAGGACCTGTTCGACGCGACGAGCGGGCTGCACGTGGAGCTGAGCCGGCTGCGGCACTACTTCAACCACCCGGGCTTCGTCGGCCCGTTCACCGAGGCGACCCGGTCGGCCCTCGCCGGGGCACCGGCCGGCTCGCACGTCGTGTTCGTCACGCACTCGATCCCGACGTCGATGAACGACGCCTCGGGTGGCCCCGGCCGGGGGATGTACGTCCGGCAGCACGCCAGCGTCGCGGCGCTCGTCGCCGAGGGCGCGGGTGCCGAGCGCTGGTCGCTGGCGTACTGCTCGCGCTCCGGTTCCCCGCGCATCCCGTGGCTCGAGCCCGACATCAACGACCACCTGCGCGAGCTCAAGCAGGAGGGCGTGGAGTCCGTGGTCGTGGTGCCGATCGGCTTCATCTCCGACCACATGGAGGTCATCTTCGACCTCGACACCGAGGCCAGTGCCACGGCCGCCGAGCTGGGCCTGCAGTACGACCGGGTGGCCACCCCGGGCGCGCACCCCGAGTTCGTCGCGATGGTCCGCGACCTGCTGCTCGAGCGGGCCGCCGTCGAGCGCGGGGAGCCCGTCACGCGTGCGTCCCTGGGCGAGCTGCCCCCGTCGCACGACCTGTGCCCGGTCGACTGCTGCCTCAACCCCCGCTCGTCGCTGCCGACGATCGGGTCCGCCGAGACGACGGCATGACCCACGAGCTCCTCGGGCTCGCTCGGGCGGTGGGGCTCGAGGCGGCCGCGTTCGTCCGCTCGGCCCGACCCGCCGGACGGGTCGACGTGTCGTCCACCAAGTCCAGCCCGACCGATGTCGTGACCGAGATCGACGAGGCCTGCGAGCGGCTCGTCCGGGAGCGGATCCTCGGGGCCCGACCCGGCGACGGGTTCGTCGGCGAGGAGGGTGACGACGTCGTCGGCACCAGCGGCGTGGACTGGGTCGTCGACCCCATCGACGGCACCGTCAACTTCGTCTACGGCATCCCGACGTACGCCGTCTCGATCGCGGCGCGCCGCGACGGCGAGGTGGTCGCCGGCTATGTCGTCAACATCGCCTCGGGGGCGGAGTGGGGAGCCGTCGCCGGCGAGGGCTCGTGGCGCTACGACGGCGACGACCGTCGCGTGCTGGCCGCACCCCGGTTCGACAACGTCGCCCACGCGCTCGTCGCGACGGGCTTCAACTACGTCCCGGCGATCCGCGCCAAGCAGGCCGCGGCGATGGCGACCTTCCTCCCGCAGGTGCGTGACATCCGTCGCATCGGGTCGGCCGCGCTCGACCTCTGCGCCCTTGCGGAGGGGCAGTACGACGCGTACCTGGAGGAGGGGTTGAAGTCCTGGGACCTCGCGGCCGGCGGCCTCATCGCCCGGGAGGCGGGGCTCGTGCTCAGCGGCCTGGACGGCGAGCCGGACGAGCGTCTGGTGATGGCGGTCCACCCCGCGGCCGCCAAGGAATATTTTGCCCTGGTGCGTGCTTGTGGGTTCTGAGTGTGATGCCCACGGGTTCGTGTGGCACAATCACGCCGGTTGTTCCGCACAAGGGAGATTTGATGGCTACCGACTACGACGCACCGCGCAAGACAGAAGAAGAGCAGTCCGAGGACAGCATCGAGGAGCTCAAGGCGCGTCGGCACGAGAAGAACTCCGGCAAGGTCGACGAGGACGAGACCGAGGCGGCGGAGTCATTCGAGCTGCCCGGAGCCGACCTCTCCCACGAGGAGCTGGCTGTCCAGGTCGTGCCCAAGCAGCTCGATGAGTTCACTTGCTCGTCGTGCTTCCTGGTGCACCACCGCAGTCAGCTTGCGTCGGAGAAGAACGGCGCTCTCATCTGCCGCGACTGCGCCGACTGACCTTCTTGGTCGACGTGTGATTCGGAGCCGGTTCCTCAGGGACCGGCTCCTTCGTCTTTCCTGACGCCTTCAGGGGCTTCATGCCGGGGGGCAGCTTGCCGGTCGACTTGACCCAGTAGGTCGCGGTGCCGCGGCGGACCCCGACCTTGACGAGCTCGATGATCGCGCCGCCGACGACCGCCCAGGCCACCGCCTCACGCGTCCCGACGTCGGGGTGACGCCCGCTGGTCGGAGGCTTCTTGCCCGTCACGACCCGCCAGGCGATCGCCGAGGCCCGCTGGGCCAGCAGGCCGGCCGCGATCGCCGACCCGCGGTCCATCAGCTTCCAGGTGCCCCGGCCGGGTGACCTGGTGTCGGGCTTCGAGGCGGCCTCGGCCTCGAGCTTGCGGCGGTGCTCAGACTTCTTCGCCACGGGGTGTGTCTCCGATCGGGTCGTGCACCGGAGCCTCCGGTGCCGTGGGTGCGCCGAGGGCGGCGGCGAGATCCTGGGGGTGGCGGCTCGAGACGAGCCAGTACGGTGCGGGGTCGCTGGGGTCGTCGACGCCCACCGAGACACCGTGGTCGAGATAGGGCCGGGTCACGAGGTAGGCGCGCGCGTCGGCGCCGGTGCCGAGCCGGGTCCGGTAGTCCGTGCGGTTGAGCGGGGCGACGGTCCCGACGTGCCGGGACTCGAGGAACGCGCTTCCGACGCGCAGGCCCGACTCGTCGACCACCACGGCCAGCGAGCCGTAGCGCCACACGGCGTACAGGCCGGCCGCGGCGACCGCGGCGAACGTCACCAGGGCGATCGCGACGTTGGTCGCGACCAGCATGACCCAGCCCCACACTGCCGCGAAGGCGAGTGCGGCCAGCCACCAGGAGACGGGGGCAGTCAGGCGTTCACGGTAGGTCGTCACGGTTCAACCTTGCCTCATGTCGGTATGCGCTGCGACGCAGGTAGGGTCGCTGCCATGTTCGACGTGACCGTCACGCGGCTCGATCCGGGGGTGCCGCTCCCGACGTACGCCCACCCCGGCGACGCCGGCGCCGATCTCGTGACCACGATCGACGTCGAGCTCGCCCCGGGGGAACGGGCCCTCGTGCCGACCGGCATCGCGCTCGCCCTGCCGGACGGGCTGGCGGCGTTCGTGCACCCCCGCTCCGGTCTGGCGCTGCGGCTGGGCCTGTCGATCGTCAACACCCCGGGCACGATCGATGCGGGCTACCGTGGAGAGATCAAGGTGCTCCTGGTCAACCACGACCTGCGGGAGTCGGTCCGGCTGGCTCGGGGCGACCGCATCGCGCAGCTCGTGGTCCAGCGGGTCGAGCACGTGGCGTTCGTCGAGGCCGACGTCCTGCCGGAGTCGGCCCGGGGCGCAGGGGGCTACGGTTCTACGGGTGGCCATGCGGCCGCCACCGAGGGGGAGAGCAGCTGATGGCACGCCGATTCGGCAAGAACAAGTCCACGGACGAGGCGGTCGAGGAGACCCCCGTCGTCGTCACGGGAGCCCGCCACCAGGGCCCGTGGGACTCCACCGAGCGGACCGCAGGTGACGATCCGACCTACATCGACCTGGGTCACCTGCTCGTCAAGGTCCGGCCAGGGCTCACGCTGCAGATGCCGACCGACGGCGAGGGTGACGAGATCGGCTCGGCGGTCCTCGTGACCGACGACGCGGCCCTCGAGCTCCGCGCCTTCGCGGCCACCCGTTCAGGTGGGCTGTGGGACGAGGTGCGTGACGACCTGATCCTCGAGGTCGAGCGGCTCGACGGCCAGTGCGAGCAGGTCGAGGGCCCCTACGGCGCCGAGCTGCACGTCCGCGTGCCGGTCGAGGTCGAGGACGCGACCGACGCGTTCCAGCCCAGCCGGATCGTCGGCGTCGAGGGACCACGCTGGCTGCTGCGGGCCACGTTCCTGGGCGACGCGGGCCTCAACCCGAGCGACGAGGGGATCTTGATGGACGCCCTGCGCGACGTCATCGTGGTGCGCGGCGACGAGGCCCGGATCCCGCGTGAGGCGCTGCTCCTGACGCTGCCCGACAACGCGACCGTCATCTCGGACGAGGAGTAGGATTTTTCCATGGGACGCTTCAGCAAAACCCTCGAGCGATTCTCGAACGACAACCTCGAGGCCGGTGAGCTCAAGAGCGATGCCGCCAAGGCCGGCTGCAAGCTCATCGCCTCCCAGGCCGACCGCGCCGTCGTCACGATCCACGGCGTCCTTCGCTCCGTCACGATCCGCCCTGTCGACGGCGTCTCGGCGCTGGAGGCCGAGCTCTACGACGGCTCCGACTGCGTGACCCTGATCTGGCTGGGCCGCCGCAAGATCGAGGGCGTGGTCGCGGGGCGACAGCTCAAGGCGCACGGCCGGATCGGCATGCGGGCCGGGACGCGGATCATCTACAACCCGCGCTACGAACTCGACGCGTGACCCGGTCCGACCCTGAGAGGGGATCGACGCAGGCGACGGTCGAGCAGGTCGTCCGCGCCCAGCTGGCCAAGGCGCTGGGTGGACGGCGCGGGATCGTCGAGAGCGCCGTGCCCACGGCGCTGTTCACGGTGTGCTTCCTGGTCACCGACGAGATCCGGTTGTCGCTGGTCATCAGCATCGCGGTGACCGCGGTGCTGCTGCTGGTCCGGGTGCTGCAGCGCTCGACGACCCAGTTCGTGCTCAACGCGCTGTTCGGGATCGGGATCGGCGCGTTCTTCGCCTATCGGGCGTCCCAGGGCGGCGGGTCCGACGAGGACGTCGCCCGGGCGGTCTTCACCCCCGGGCTGATCTACAACGGCGTGTACGCCGTCGTCATCATCCTCACGATCCTCATCGGCTGGCCCATCATCGGCTTCATGGTCGGCTCCGTGACGGGCGACCCCACGGCCTGGCATCAGGACCGGGCCATGGTGCGGCTGTGCTCGCAGCTGACCTGGATCCTGGTGATCCCGTGCGTCATCCGCGTCGCGGTCCAGCTGCCATTGTGGCTCGACCACCAGATCGGCCTGCTGGGCGCCTCCAAGATCGCCCTCGGCTGGCCACTGCAGCTCGCGTCGTTCGCCGTCATGGGCTGGCTGCTGAGCCGCAACCGCACCCCGGTAGAGCTCGACGACTGACCCACCCCCGACCGCTGACGCGTGGGTTGCGCACGGTGAGGCGTGGGTTGCGCACGTGGGAGGTGGGCCGAATCGCGCCCACGAGCGGATGCGAGTCAGGTGACGGCCACGGCCAGCTTTTCGGTACGTACTAACCCACGCGTCAGCGTCGCTAACCCACGCGTCAGCGTCGGTAACCCGCGCGTCAGCGTCGGTAACCCGCGCGTCGGCGGGCGTAACCCACGCGTCAGCGTTTGGGGCTGAGGAGCTCGCCGAGGTGGTCCTCGGCCTCGGCGGGCGTGACGAAGAGCAGCTCGTCACCGGCCTCGAGAGAGCGGTCGGCGTCCGGCGTCTCGATCGTGTTGTCCCGCAGGATCGCCACGAGCACGACGTCGTCGGGCCACGGGACCTCGCTGACGCGGGTGCCGACGTAGGGGGAGTCGCTGGGCATCGTCAGCTCGACCAGGTTGGTGTTGCTCTGGCGGAACGTGAACAGCCGGACGAGGTCACCGACCGTGACGGCCTCCTCGACGAGGGCCGACATCAGGCGTGGCGTCGAGACGGACACGTCGACTCCCCAGGACTCGCTGAACAACCACTCGTTGTTGGGGTGGTTGACCCGTCCCACGGTGCGGGGCACGGCGAACTCGGTCTTGGCCAGCAGTGAGATGACCAGGTTGGCCTTGTCGTCGCCGGTCGCGGAGATCACGACGTCACAGCCCTCGAGCTGCGCCTCCTCGAGCGAGGACAGCTCGCAGGCGTCGGCGAGCAGCCACTGCGCCTTGGGGACGAGCTCGGCGCGGATCGACGCGGGGGACTTGTCGATCAGCAGGATGGAGTGGCCGTTGTCGATGAGCTCCTGGGCCACGGACCTGCCGACGGCTCCGGCTCCGGCGATCACGACGCGCATCAGTCGGCCTCCGGTCCTGCATCGAGGGCGGCGTGCGAGGACTCGGCAGTCTTCTCGAGCATGAACAGGCTCAAGTAGTCGCCCTCCTGGATCACGGTGTCGGGCTGGGCGATCAGCCCGGCCCCGAGACGGGTGAGGTACGCGACGCGGACCTTCGCGGCGGCCTCGAGATCGGCGATCCGGTGGCCGATCCAGCTGAACGGCGCGTAGACGAGGTCCAGGCGCACGTCACCGGACTGGTCGCGCCACGCGGGCTCGGAGCCGGCCGGGACCAGACGCCGCAGCACCTGGTCGGCGGCCCAGGGAACCGTCGCGACCGTGGGGACGCCGAGACGCTCGTAGACCTCGGCGCGGCCCGGGTCGTAGATCCGGGCGACGACGTTCTCGACCTTGAACTGCTCGCGGGCGACACGCGCGGAGATGATGTTGGAGTTGTCACCGCTCGAGACGGCCGCGAAGGCGTCGGCGCGCTCGATGCCGGCCTTGACCAGGACGTCCCGGTCGAACCCCATGCCGGTCACCGTGATCCCGCTGAATCCCGGCCCCAGACGGCGGAACGCGTCGGGGTTGGTGTCGATCACGGCCGTCGTGTGGCCGCGCTCCTCGAGGCTGCGCGTGAGAGTCGAGCCGACACGGCCGCAGCCCATGATCACGATGTGCACGCAGGCGACGCTACACCGGGCCCGACGCTCGTGCGTGCACATGCCCGTATGAGGTCTAGCATCGACTCTCGTGGGAGTCACAGAGGTCGCCAAACGGGCGCTGGTCGGTCGCAAGCTCCGCAGCACCCAGCTCGGAGAGACGCTGCTCCCAAAGCGCATCGCGCTCCCGGTGTTCGCGAGCGACGCGTTGTCCTCCGTCGCGTACGCACCGGATGAGATCTTCCTGACCCTGTCGCTGGGTGGACTGTCGGCGTACGCGTTCAACTGGAAGATCGGCATCGCCGTGACGCTGGTGCTGCTGACGGTCGTCGCGTCCTACCGCCAGAACGTCCACGCGTACCCCAGCGGCGGCGGCGACTACGAGGTCGCCACGGTCAACCTCGGCCCGACCGCGGGCCTGACGGTCGGCAGCGCGCTGCTCGTCGACTACGTCCTCACGGTCGCGGTGTCGATCTCGTCGGGCGTGCAGAACGCCAGCTCGGCCCTGCCCTGGCTGGACGGGCACGAGGCGACCGCCGCCTCGGCGCTGGTCATCATCCTGATGGCGATCAACCTGCGCGGCACCAAGGAGTCGGGCAAGGCGTTCGCGGTGCCGACCTACCTGTTCATGATCGCGATCCTCATGATGGGCCTGTGGGGCTACTCCCGCTACCTGTTCGGCGACCTGCCGGAGGTCCCCAGCGCCGGCTTCGACATCGCCCCGGAGGGACAGTTCGAGCAGGGCTTCACGGGCATCGCGATGGTGTTCCTGCTCGCCCGGGCCTTCTCGTCCGGCTGCGCCGCGCTGACCGGGGTCGAGGCGATCAGCAACGGCGTCCCGGCGTTCAAGAAGCCCAAGAGCAAGAACGCCGCCACGACGCTCCTGCTGCTCGGCACCCTCGCGATCGCGATGCTGATGAGCATCATCGTGCTGGCCGACCTGATGAAGCTGCGGTACGTCGAGGATCCCGCGACGCAGCTCCTGAAGAACGGCAAGCCCGTCGGGTCGAGCTATGAGCAGGACACCGTGATCGGCCAGCTCGCCAAGACCCTCTACAGCGACTTCACGCCGCTGTTCTACTTCACCATCGCGTGCACCGGCGTCATCCTGATCCTGGCCGCCAACACCGCGTTCAACGGCTTCCCTGTGCTCGGCTCGATCCTGGCCCGCGACGGCTACCTGCCCCGCCAGCTCGACACGCGCGGCGACCGGTTGACGTTCAGCAACGGCATCATCGTCCTGGCGCTGGCCGCGGTGGTCCTGATCCAGGCCTTCGACGCCGAGGTCACCAAGCTCATCCAGCTCTACATCGTCGGCGTGTTCGTGTCGTTCAACCTGAGCCAGCTGGGCATGATCCGGCACTGGAACCGGCACCTCAGGACCGAGACCGACCCGGCCGAGCGCTCCAGGATGATGCGGTCCCGCGCGGTCAACACGGTCGGGCTGGCGATGACCGCGACGGTGCTGGTCATCGTGCTGCTGACCAAGTTCCTCGCCGGCGCGTGGATCGCGATCGTCGCGATGATCTGCGTCTTCGTGCTGATGCGCGGCATCGGCCGTCACTACGACCGGGTGTCCGAGGAGCTCGCGATCGACGACTCCGACGTCACCCTGCCGTCACGGGTCCACGCCATCGTCCTGGTCAGCAAGCTGCACAAGCCCACGATGCGGGCCCTGGCGTACGCCAGGGTGTCCCGCCCCAACTCGATCGAGGCGCTGACGGTCGAGTTCGACCCGGCCGAGACCGAGAAGCTCATGAAGCAGTGGGACGAGCTGCAGATCCCGATCCCCCTGAAGGTCGTCAACTCGCCCTACCGCGAGCTCGTCCGGCCGGTCATCCGCTACGTCAAGGAGCGTCGCAAGGCGAGTCCTCGCGACATCATCACGGTCTACATCCCCGAGTACGTCGTGGGGCGCTGGTGGGAGCAGCTCCTGCACAACCAGACCGCGCTGCGGCTCAAGGGGCGCCTGCTGTTCATGCCCGGCGTCATGGTCACGAGCGTGCCCTACCAGCTCAGCTCGGCCGGCCGGGCCAAGCAGCGGCTCGGCAAGGAACGCCCGGCACCGGGTGACGTGCGCCGCGGATTCCGGGGGCGTTGATGACCACCGACGTCACCGACCCGGTCGTCGACATCGGACCCGTCGCCCACGGCGGCCACTGCGTCGCCCGCCTGGACGGCCAGGTCGTCTTCGTGCGGCACACGCTGCCCGGCGAACGGGTCCGGATCCGCATCACAGACCGGACGAGCTCGTTTCTGCGGGCCGACGCGATCGAGGTCATCGACGCGGCCCCGGGGCGGGTCGTGCCACCGTGCCCGTTCTCGGGTCCCGGCCTCTGCGGCGGCTGCGACTTCCAGCACGTCGACCCCGCGGTGCAGCGCGGGCTCCTGGGGGACGTCGTGCGCGAGCAGCTCCGGCGGCTGGCCGGCCTGGCCTGGGACGGCGAGGTCGAGGCGGTCGAGCCCGAGGCGCTCGGCTGGCGCACGCGGATGCAGTTCGCGGTCGACCGGGACGGGACGCCCGGGCTGCGGCGCCACCGGTCGCACGAGATCGTTCCGGTCGACGAGTGCCTGATCGCCCATCCCGGGCTGCCCCGGGTGCTGGGCCGCACGTGGGACGCCGACACCGTCGAGGCCATCGTGTCGTCGACGGGGGACCGGCTGCTGGTGACGGATGCCAGCATCAGTGACGAGGTCGAGGCCGAGGTCGACGGTGTCGTCGCGACCGACGGCACGACCCGCGGTGGTCGTGGTGCCGTGACCGAGCGGGTGGTCGCGAACGACTACCGGGTCTCCGGCTCGGGCTTCTGGCAGGTGCACCCCGCCGCCGCCGCGACGCTCGTCGAGGCCGTGCTGGACGGCGCCGATGCACGTCCCGGGGAGACCGTGCTCGACCTGTACGCCGGGGTCGGCCTGTTCACGACGTTCCTCGCCGACGTGGTCGGTGACGACGGGACCGTGCTCAGCGTCGAGTCCGACCGCAGCGCGTCCCGCGACGCGCGACGCAACCTGCACGACCTGCCGCAGGTCACGCTGGTCGGCGAGACGGTCGAGCGGGCGCTCCGCCAGGGCGGGCTGGGGGAGCGGGCCGACGTCGTCGTGCTCGACCCGCCCCGCACGGGTGCCAAGAAGGCCGTCGCGGGGATCGTCGCGCTCGAGCCGCGCCGCATCGTCTACGTCGCCTGCGATCCCGCTGCCCTCGCTCGGGACCTGGCCTCGTTCGCCGCCCGCGGGTACGTCCTCGACGGGCTTCGAGCGTTCGCGCTGTTTCCCATGACGCAGCACGTCGAGTGCGTCGCGGTGCTGGTGCGAGCCGCCGACCCGGCCTGACCCCGGGCGGCCGTCGACGACACGGCCCGGTCCTTGTGCCGGTCAGGCGTGCACGACACAGTGTGGGCATGCGCTTCGCCGACCCGCACGCCTGTCCGGACTGCCGAGGCGTCATCAACGGTCAGCCGGCGTGCCCGCAGTGCGGCCTGGACCTCACCACGGTCGAGGTGCGACAGCTGTGGCAGATGCTGCTGCAGGCAGACGAGCTCCTCGGCCGGGCGTCGCACCGGCGCGTCCCGGTCGGCGCCGTTCCACCCGCCGCGCCCGCTCCGCAGCCGATGGGCCCGCCTCCGGCCCCGCCGGCCCGGGACCCGTTCCCGACCCAGGACCTCCCGTCGTACCCGACGCCGCCCTCGGCGCCCGCGCGGGCACCGCGGCGCTGGTCCGTCGGGACCGTCCTGCTGGTCCTCGGACCGTTCAGCCTCATCGTCGCCGGACTGATCTTCGTGACCCGGTCCTGGGAGGACGTCGGGCTCGCCGCACGGACGCTGATCCTGCTCGGCATCACGGTCCTCGTCGGCGTGCTCGGCGTCTGGGTCACACGCCGCCCGCTCCGCGCCTCGGCGGAGGCGGTCTGGACGATCTTCCTGAGCCTGCTGACGCTCGACTTCTTCGCCGCCCGGCACGAGGGGCTGGCCGCACTCGGCTCCCTCGACGTCCCGTCGTCGTGGGTCGCCTGGGGTGTCGTCGTGGTCGGGCTGGGTGTGGGCATCGCGCTGTGGGCCCGACCATTGGTCACGACCGACCTTGTCTCGCCAGCGATCGCCGCCGGCCTCGGCATCACGATCGCCGGTCTCGGCGCCGGGGCCGTCGTCGACGACCTGGACTTCGCGTGGCGCGCGATCATCGCGGTCGTCGTGGCCGGCCTGCTCGCGCTCGCCACGCGACCGGCGGGCCTGCGGCCGATGACGATCATCGCCCGGATCGTCTTCGCCGGATTCTTCACCGCCGCCTACGTCGCAGCGCTCGTGGACCTCGTCGACAACCCCGCGCTCGACGATCTCGTCGGCGGCGGGCACGGCGCTCCGCTGGTCCTGATGGTGATCGCGTCGGTCGTCGTCGCGGCACTCGTGAAGCCCGTCCGGATCCCGGCCGTGGCGCTCGCCGTCTTCGCCGTGTGCGCGCTCGTGGTCACACCGGTCTCCGAGGCCGCGAGCAGCGACGGAGCGGGTGTCGCGATCGCGCTCCTCGCGGCAGCGCTCGGGGTCGCCGGGACCGCACGCACCGACGACTGGGGCAAGGGAGTGCGGGCGGGTGCCGCACCCGTCGTGCTGGGCCTGCTGCTGATCCACGCGGTGCTGCTCGCCGAGGCCGTGCGGACCGGCTCCCTCGTCCTCGAGGACCCGTGGCAGCTCGCGGCCGACACCCGGCTCGACATCGCGTCGATCGACGACCACGCCCTCTGGGCGCTGCCGGTCGTGCTGCTCGCGCTGGTCGTCGTTGCGTGGTCCCTGCCCCGCTGGCCCGGGCTGCCGGTCACTCGGCGGCACGCCGTGGACCTCGCGCTCGGTGCCGGAGCGCTCGGCTGGGTCGGTGTCGTCGTGGCCGGGCGGCCGCCGGTCTGGGCCGCCGCGGCCGCCCTCCTGCTCCTCGCCGCGGCGCTCGTGGCGGCCCACGCGCGGGGACTCAGCAGGTCAGCGGCGCCGGCCGCGACGGTCCTGGTGGCCGCGGCGACGGTGGTCGCGGCCGCGTCGCACGGCACCTCGGCCGCGACGTGGGCCGTGGGCGCCCTGGTGCTGGTCGTCCTGGCGACCACCCCGTGCCATCCGGTGCTGCGTCAGACCTGCGCCGGTGGCGCGGTCGCCCTCGGGCTGGCGAGCACCGCCGCCGTCGTCGACCTGCTCGACGTCGACGACGCCGTGACGGCCCTCGTGGTCCTCTCGGTTGCCCTGGCCCTCGTGGCGGTCGCGGGGCTCGTCCTGCCGCAGCACCCCGTCCGCGTCCCGGTCGAGGCGGCCGCGGCACTGGGTGGGTTCGTGGCCCTCCTCGCACCCGGATCGACCGGCGAGGTCGCGGCGCGGTGGACCGTGGCCGGCGTCGTCCTCGTCGCGCTCGCCTTCGTGGTGCGGGGGCGACGCTGGTACGTCTGGCCCGGTGCCGTCGCGCTGCTCGTCGCGTACGTCCTGCTGATCGTGGACAGCGGCTTCTCGTTCGTCGAGGCCTACACGCTGCCGCTGGGCGTCATGCTGCTGGCGGCCGGCCTGGCCCTCGTCGGGCGCCGACCCGAGTCCGGCACGTGGCTCCTGCTCGGACCGGGGCTCGCCGTCGCGATGCTGCCGAGCCTGCCGCAGGCGCTGGCCGATCCCACCGGGACCCGGTCGCTGCTGCTGGGGATCGGCGCGGTCGTCGTCCTCGGTCTCGGCATCCGGCTCGGCTGGCAGGCGCCGTTCGTCGCCGGCGCCGTGGTGCTGGCCCTGCTGGTCCTGTTCAACATCGGGCCCTACGCCAACGCGGCGCCGCGCGTCGTCCTGCTCGCGGTCGTCGGGGTCGTGCTCACCGGGATCGGCATCACGTGGGAGGACCGAGTGCGGGACGGACGCCGCCTGGTCGGCTACGTTCGGGCCATGAGGTGACGACCATGACCGAGTCCCGCATCATCCGCCAGCTGCGCCGCGATGCGCTGGGCCAGGACGCCCTGCTGTTCAGCGCTGCCTTCTCGATCGGCGCGCTCGGCTACTTCCTGGTCGAGTCGGTCCGCCGGGCCTCCGACGACGACCGGGGCGCCGAGTTCTGGTCGGTCACGCTGTCGGGCAACCTGATCCTCGCGGGACTCGTCGCCGGCGAGCTGTTCCTGGTCTGGAACAACGGCTGGCGCCAGGGCGTGCGGGGGCACAGCATCGGCAAGCACCGGGTCGGGCTGGCGGTCGTGGACGTCGACAGCGGTCGACCGACCGGACCCGCGCGCGGCCTCCTGCGCGGGCTCGTGATGGCGCTGCTGCTGGACCTGGCGGCCGCCGCGATCCCGGTCGGCCTGCCGACGGTGCTGCGCCGGCTCACGCCGGAGTCCTGGCACATCGGGGGAGCGGCGTACGTCGCGCTGCTGGTCCTCGTCGTCCCGCTGCTCCTGCAGGCCGACCGGGGATTCGCCGACCGGGTCGCCCGCACCCAGGTCGTGCGTGGCACGGGTCCCGCCGCCGTCACGACGGAGCGGCGCACCCGGTGGCTGTCGGTGATCGAGGTCCTCGGGGTGGCGGGCCTGGTCGCGGTGGCACTGGCGTACATCGTCTTCTTCGCGCAGCTCATGAGGTTCCCGCACATCTTCTGAACTCGCGGTCGACGAGCGTGCCGATCCTCTCGACATCATGTATCTTGATATCAAGAGATATCCGAGATCCCGGGTTAGGCGAGCCTGACCGTGCGTCGCACCGCGATGCTGGGCAGGATGGAAACCGACCGCGCGAAGGAGAATGACGATGGCCGTCGACAGCTTCAATTCCAAGGACTCCCTGACAGTCGGGGACGCGTCCTACGACTACTACCGCCTGGGTGCCGTGGAGGGTGAGGGACTCGACGTCTCGACCCTCCCGTTCAGCCTCAAGGTACTCCTCGAGTCGCTCCTGCGCACCGAGGACGGGGCCGACATCACGAAGGCCGACATCGAGGCGCTCGCCGGCTGGGACGCCGACGCCGAGCCCTCCAAGGAGATCCAGTTCACGCCCGCCCGTGTGATCATGCAGGACTTCACCGGCGTGCCCTGCGTCGTCGACCTCGCCACGATGCGCGAGGCGATGGCCGACCTGGGCGGCGACGCCACCAAGATCAACCCGCTCGCACCGGCCGAGATGGTCATCGACCACTCCGTCATCGCCGACGTCTTCGGCACGCCCGAGGCATTCGAGCGCAACGTCGAGATCGAGTACGAGCGCAACCGTGAGCGCTACCAGTTCCTGCGCTGGGGCCAGGGCGCGTTCGACGACTTCAAGGTCGTCCCCCCGGGCACCGGCATCGTGCACCAGGTCAACATCGAGAAGCTCGCCCGCGTCGTGTTCGACAAGAACGGGACGGTCTACCCCGACTCCTGCGTCGGCACCGACTCGCACACCACGATGGTCAACGGCCTGGGCGTCGTCGGCTGGGGCGTCGGCGGCATCGAGGCCGAGGCGGCCATGCTCGGCCAGCCGATCAGCATGCTGATCCCGCGCGTCGTCGGCTTCAAGCTGTCCGGCGAGCTGCCGGAGGGCGCCACCGCGACCGACCTGGTGCTCGTCATCACCGAGCAGCTGCGCCAGCACGGCGTCGTCGGCAAGTTCGTCGAGTTCTACGGCCCGGGCGTCGCGGCGGTGCCGCTGGCCAACCGCGCCACGATCGGCAACATGAGCCCCGAGTACGGCTCGACCATCGCGGTCTTCCCGATCGACGACGAGACGACGAAGTACCTGCGCCTGACGGGTCGCACCGAGGAGCAGATCGCGCTCGTCGAGGCGTACGCCAAGGCCCAGGGCCTGTGGCACGACGCCGACAACGAGCCGCGCTTCTCGGAGTACCTCGAGCTCGACCTGGCCGACGTCGTCCCGTCGATCGCCGGCCCCAAGCGCCCCCAGGACCGCGTCTCCCTGAGCGAGAGCAAGGGCTCGTTCCGCACGGCCCTGGCCGACTACACCGAGCAGGACCTCAACGGCTACGACGAGGCCGTCGACGAGTCCTTCCCGGCCTCCGACGCGCCCAGCAGCAGCGACGCCGGCACCAACGGCGACAAGCCCCACGCGCCGGCACCGTCCGGCGCCGGTCGCCCGAGCAACCCGCAGCGGGTCACGCTGGACGACGGCACCGAGTTCGAGGTCGACCACGGCGCCGTCACGATCGCCGCGATCACGTCGTGCACCAACACGTCGAACCCGTCGGTCATGATCGGCGCGGGCCTGCTGGCCAAGAAGGCCGTCGAGAAGGGCCTGCAGCGCAAGCCATGGGTCAAGACGACGCTGGCGCCCGGCTCGAAGGTCGTCACGGACTACTACGAGAAGTCGGGGCTGAACGTCTATCTCGACAAGCTCGGCTTCAACCTCGTCGGCTACGGCTGCACGACCTGCATCGGCAACTCCGGCCCGCTGATCCCCGAGGTCAGCAAGGCCGTCAACGACGGTGACCTCGCCGTCACCGCTGTCCTGTCGGGCAACCGCAACTTCGAGGGTCGGATCAACCCCGACATCAAGATGAACTACCTGGCCTCCCCGCCGCTGGTCATCGCGTACGCGCTGGCCGGCTCGATGGACGTCGACCTGTACAACGAGCCGCTGGGTCAGGACACCGACGGCAACGACGTCTTCCTCAAGGACCTCTGGCCGTCCCCGACCGAGGTCGAGCGGGTCATCGGCGAGGCGATCAGCTCGGAGATGTTCGGCGACAGCTACCGCGACGTCTTCGCCGGCGACGAGACGTGGCGCTCGCTGCCGACGCCCGAGGGCAAGACCTTCGCCTGGGACGAGGACTCCACCTACGTGCGGAAGCCTCCCTACTTCGACGGCATGCCCGACGAGCCGACCCCGGTCACCGACATCGAGGGCGCCCGCGTGCTCCTCAAGCTCGGCGACTCCGTCACCACCGACCACATCAGCCCGGCAGGTGCGATCAAGAAGGACAGCCCCGCTGGCACCTACCTGGCCGAGCACGGCGTCGAGCAGCGCGACTTCAACTCCTACGGCTCGCGCCGCGGCAACCACGAGGTGATGATCCGGGGCACGTTCGCCAACATCCGCCTGCGCAACCAGATCGCTCCCGGCACCGAGGGCGGCTTCACCCGCGACTTCACCGCCGGCGAGG
>NZ_JAOPXQ010000130.1 GCF_025965075.1 Aeromicrobium sp. | reverse complement strand
TCACGACCGCGAACGCGCCGATCGACGAGATGCCGTAGACCGTGAGGTAGAACAGGATGCTCGACACCGACGTGATGCGGTCCTCGCCACGGACGCCGGCGTACGCCCCGACGAAGCCGACCAGCAGGAATCCGGCGTGGGCGATCGATGAGTACGCCAGCATGCGCTTGACGTCGGTCTGCGAGATCGAGACGACCGCACCGAGGAACATCGTGATGACCGCGATGATGACGATCGTCGGGCGCCAGTCCCACGACGACCCGCCGAACGCCACGAAGAAGACCCGCAGGAGCGCGAGGAATGCCGCGGCCTTGGTGCCCGCCGCCATGAACGCCGTGACGGCGGTCGGCGCGCCCTGGTAAACGTCGGGCGTCCACGTGTGGAACGGCGCCGCGCCGATCTTGAACAGCAGGCCGACCGCCATCAGGGCGATCGACGCCAGCAGCAGGTTCTCGCTGCCGATCCGGTTGGAGACCGCGGTGTCGATCGCGGAGAGCTCGAAGCTGCCGGCGTAGCCGTAGGCCAGCGCGATGCCGTAGAGGAAGAACACCGACGAGAACGCGCCGAGCAGGAAGTACTTGAGCGCGGCCTCCTGGCTGAGCAGGCGACGCCGGCGCGCCAGGCCGCACAGCAGGTAGAGCGGCAGCGACAGGACCTCGAGCGCGACGAACATCGTCAGCAGGTCGTTGGAGGTCGCGAACAGCATCATCCCGACCAGCGCGAACAGCGCGAGCGGGAACACCTCGGTGTGCTCGACGCGGTGCTTGACCGCCTCGGCCTCGGCCGCCGAGCCCGGGGCGTCGGCGGCGCGGCCGGTGAACGTGCTGAGCCCGCCCTCGAGCCGGCGCTCGGCGAACAGCAGCATGCTCATGAGGCCGAAGACCAGCAGGATCCCCCACGTGAAGATGCCGGGCCCGTCGATCGAGAGCGCGCCCTCGGCGGCGACCTGGCCGCGCGCGAGCAGCGGGGTGTCGAGCGTGTCGAGGTCGGTGTAGACCCAGACCGTGTCGGCGAACGCCGCCACGATGCCGACGATCGCGAGGACCGCCTGGACCGTGAAGCGCGACGCCCGCGGCCAGAACGCCTCCACGATGACGCCGAGCACCGCGACGCCGGCGATGATGAACAGCGGGCCGAGCAGCGAGTACTCGATGTCCGGCGCCGTGATGGGCGGCAGGTCCGTGGCCGATGCCAGGCTCGTGGGAAGAGCGGTCGTGAGCATCAGTGCCCCCCTTCCTCGGTGCTGCTGGACGGAACGTCGATCTGGGTCGTGGTCTTGGGCGAGGGATCGCCCTTGCCGATCTGGCTCACGACCTCGTCGATCGCCGGGTTGATCGCGTTGAGCAGCGGCTGCGGGAAGAAGCCCAGGCCGATGATCAGCATGATCGCGGGAGTCAGCGCCGCGATCTCGCGCGGCTCGAGGTCCGTCACGCCCTCGTTGCCCGGCTGCAGCGGCCCGGTCATGGTGCGTTGGTACATGATCAGGATGTAGAGCGCCGCCAGCACGATGCCGAGCGTCGCCACGGCGGCTGCGGGGATCGACCGGGTGAACGTGCCGGACAGCACCAGGAACTCCGACACGAACGGGGCCAGGCCCGGCAGCGACAGGCTCGACAGGCCCGCGATCAGCAGGACCCCCGACAGGATCGGCGCGATCTTCTGGACCCCGCCGAAGTCGGAGATCCGGGCCGAGCCACGCCGCGCGATCATGACGCCGGTGACGAGGAACAACGCGGCCGTCGAGAGCCCGTGGTTGAACATGTAGAGCGTCGAGCCGGCCATCGACGTCGTCGTGAACGCGAAGATGCCGAGGATGATGAAGCCGAAGTGCGACACCGAGGTGAACGCGACGAGCCGGCGGATGTCGTCCTGGCCGATCGCGAGCAGCGCGCCGTAGACGATGCTGATGACCGCCAGGACGATGACGACCGGGCTGGCCCAGTCCGAGGCCCCGGGGAACAGCCCCAGGCACCAGCGGATCATGCCGAACGTGCCGATCTTGTCCACGACGCTGACCATCAGCACCGCGGTGCCGGGGGTCGACTCCTTCGCCGCGTCCGGCAGCCACGTGTGCAGCGGCCACAGCGGCGCCTTGATCGCGAACGCCGCGAAGAAGCCGAGGAACAGGAGCCGCTCGGCGTTGGTGCTGAAGTCGAGGTCCTGCAGGTCGCTCAGCAGGTACGACGGATCGCCCTGCCGCGAGCTGATGACGTACAGCCCGACGATCGAGGCCAGCATCAGCAGGCCGCCGACGAGGTTGTAGATCAGGAACTTGACCGCGGCGTACGACCGGTTGGGCCCGCCGAAGCTGCCGATCAGGAAGTACAGCGGGATCAGCGTCGCCTCGAACAGGACGTAGAACAAGAACGCGTCGGTCGCCGCGAAGGCGCCGATCGCGAGGCCCTCGACGGCGAGCATCCAGGCGAAGTACGCATTGATGTTGCGGGGGTCCGGCAGCCGGTCACCGAACGCCGCGAGGATCACGATCGGGGCGAGGATCGTGGTCAGCAGGATCAGCGTGATGCCGATCCCGTTGACGCCGACCGCGTAGTGGGCGCCGAAGATGCCGATCCACTCGTGGGTCGACGTCATCTGGTAGCCGCCGACCTCGGTGTCGAACTTCGCGAGCACGACGAGCGACAGCGCCAGCGTGATCAGCGAGACGCCGAGGGCCACGGTCTTGGCCAGGTGGTGGGGGGCGGACTGTCGCGGCAGGAACGCGAGGAGCAGTGCTCCCGCGATCGGAGTCGCGGCGAGGATCGACAGGATCATGCGAGGGTCACCGCCAGGAGGGCAAGGACGAGGATGGCGACGCCACCGAACATCGTGAGTGCGTACGAACGGACGAAGCCGGTCTGCGGCTTGCGGAGGAACTGCGAGGTGTCACCGAGCCGGTCGGCCAGCCCGGTCACGAAGCCGTCGATGCCCATGCCGTCGAGCCAGACCAGGAACCGGGTGAGGTGCCGGGTCGGGCGGACGACGACGGCGTCGTTGAGCTCGTTGCCGTAGAGCTCGTGCCGGCCGGCCCGGGCGAACGCCGACACCGAGCTGTCGGCGGGCGTCTCGGCGGCGATCGGCTCACGCCGGTAGAAGACCACGGCTGCGGCGACGCCGAGGGCGACGACCACGACGATGATCAGGGTCAGCAGGATGACCGGGATCCCGAGCTCGTGGTGCTCGGCCGTGCCTGTGACGGGCTCGAGCCACTCCTCGATCCAGTCCCCCAGCGCGAGGATGCCGCCGACCGCGGAGAGCGCGGCGAGGGCGACCAGCGGGATCGTCATGACCTTGGGCGACTCATGCGGGCTCGCTGCGCTCGCCCAGCGTCGGTCACTGAGGAAGGTCATGATCATGAGGCGGGTCATGTAGAACGCCGTGACGCCGGCGCCGATCAGCGTGCCGAGCCCGACCCAGAAGTTCTGGCCGAACGCCGCCTCGATGATGTGGTCCTTGGACCAGAAGCCCGCGAACGGCGGGACGCCGATGATCGCGAGGTAGCCGATCGCGAACGTCGCGAACGTCACCGGCATGAGCTTCTGCAGCCCGCCGTAGTGCCGCATGTTGACGTCGTCGTCCATGCCGTGCATGACCGAGCCGGCACCGAGGAACATGTTGGCCTTGAAGAAGCCGTGCGTGATGAGGTGGAAGATCGCGAACGCGTAGCCGGCGGGACCCAGGCCCGCGGCGAGCATCATGTAGCCGATCTGGCTCATCGTGGAGCCGGCGAGCGCCTTCTTGATGTCGTCCTTGGCGCAGCCGATCCAGGCGCCGGCGAGCAGCGTGACCAGGCCGACGACGATGACCGCGGTGCGCGCGGTCTCCGACGCGTCGAAGATGCCGTGGCTGCGCACGACGAGATAGACGCCTGCGGTGACCATCGTGGCGGCGTGGATCAGCGCGGAGACGGGGGTCGGGCCCTCCATCGCGTCGAGCAGCCAGCTCTGCAGCGGCACCTGCGCGGACTTGCCGCACGCCCCCAGCAGGAGCAGCAGGCCGAGCGCCGTGGTCGCCGCGTCGGTGGCACCGGGGACGGTGTCGTTGACGACCTCGATCGCCGAGGTGCCGAACTGCGCGAACATCAGCA
>NZ_JAOPXQ010000115.1 GCF_025965075.1 Aeromicrobium sp. | reverse complement strand
AGGCTCACGACGAGGAACGGCAGCGACACGAATGTCTGTGCGATCACGACGGCCGTTGTCGAGAACGCGATCTGCAGCCCCAGCACGTCGATCGTCTCGCCGAGCAGGCCCTTGCGCCCGAAGGTGTAGAGCAGCGCGATGCCGCCGACGACCGGTGGCAGCACGAGCGGCAGCAGCACGAGCGATCGCACGAGCCCCTGCCCGCGGAACGTCGTGCGGGCCAGCACCAGTGCCATTGGCACGCCCAGCACGACGCACAGCAGCGTCGCCATGGCGGACGTCCGCAGGCTCAGCATCAGCGCGGCGCGCGACGAGTCGGACGTGATGAGCGACCAGAACTGGCCCCACTCGACGCGCGACGCCATCGCCACGAGCGGCAGGACGATGAACAGCGCGCCCGCCGCGGCGGGGAGGTAGATCCAGCGCGGCACGCCGGACCGTTGCGCTGACGTCACGGATCGAGGCTACGGCTTTGCGAACCCGGCGGCAGCGAGGACGGCCTGTCCCTCGGCCCCGGTGACGAAGTCGGCGAAGGACTGGGCGACGTCGAGGTTCTCGCTGTCCGCAAGGGCGCCGATCGGGTAGGTGTTGACGACCTCGTCGGCCTCCGGGAACGTCACGCCGAGCACCGTGTCGCCGGCGGCCTTGACGTCGGTGACGTAGACCAGGCCCGCATCGGCCTCGCCCGAGACGACCTTGCCGAGCACGTCGGTGACCGACTGCTCCTCGCTGACTGGCTGGATGTCGACCCCGGCCGCCTGCTCGACGCCCGCCGCGGCGGCGCCGCACGGCACCTCGGAGGCGCAGAGGACGACCTTGACGTCCGGGTCGGCCAGGTCGGCCAGCGACTCGACCCGTGCGGGGTTGTCGGGCGGCGTCGCGATCTGGAGGGTGTTGGTCGCGAAGTTCGCGGGCGTGCCCTCGACGAGGCCGTCGGCGGTCGCCTTGTCCATGTTCTTCGTGTCGGCGGACGCGAACACGTCGGCGGGAGCACCCTGCTGGATCTGCGCGACGAGGTCCGACGACCCGGCGAAGTTGAACGTCACGGTGACGCCCTTGTTCTCCGCCTCGAACTTCTTGCCGATCTCGGTGAACGGGCCCTTCAGCGAGGCGGCGGCGAACACCGTGATGGTGGTCTGCTCGGGCGTGGCGGAGGTGGCGGTGGACGCCGCCCCGTCCGAGTCCGACGAGCCGCAGGCCGCGACGAGGGCGAGCAGGAGAGCGGCGGCACAGCTGCCGGCGATGCGCTTCATGAGGAGCCTTCCAGCGATTCGATGATGACGTTGGTCGACTTGATGACGGCTACCGCGACGGACCCGGGCTCGAGCCCCAGCTCGTCGACGGCCTCGCTGCTCATGAGGGACACGACGCGAAACGGCCCGCACTGCAGCTCGACCTGCGCCATGACGGCGTCGGCCTTGACCGCGGTGACGAGCCCGACGAACCGGTTGCGCGCGGAGCTCGCGGCACTCGAGGATCCCGGCAGCGATCTCGCCTGGTCCTTCGCGAACGCGGCCAGCTCACGACCCTCGATCGCCATGCGGCCCGATGCGTCAGTGACCGAGCTCAGCGCGCCGCCGCCGATCCAACGGCGGACGGTGTCGTCGCTGACCCCGAGGAACTGAGCGGCGTCCGAGATCCGTACATGCGACATGCGACCCACCCTAGACCATCATCTGCGGCGATTCATCGGTCTGCCGCCCGCAAGTGCAGACAGTCGAGTCGGTAGGAGGGTGGTGAAATTGATCAAACTGTCACGCGGGGCAGCTCGCGCGCCTATCGTGGTGCGCCGTTCCTTTCTTGCACCGGCGACCACGCCGCTGCGATGGAGTCCACTCCCAGGTCCAGAGGGCCGCCACTGAAATGGATAGTCATGCAAGCAGTCGTTCGCCGCTCGATGCTCAGCCTCTTGGTCCTGCTCGCGACCGTGTCTCTGATGCTAGGGATGGCAGTGTCGGCGGAGGCGGCCTCGTCGCCGAGGCCCGTCATCAAGGTTCAGCCCAAGTCGGTCACAGCCGCGCCCGGCACCAAGGTGACCTTCTCGGTCAAGGCGAGCAAGGCCAAGAAGTACCAGTGGCAGAAGCGGGTCAAGGGCAAGGGCGCGTGGAGGTCAATCGCCGGATCACGGCGTGCCAAGCTCTCGCTCACGGCGCGGATGAGCCTCCACGGGACGTCGTACCGCGTGAAGGTCCGCAACGGCAAGAAGTCCCGCTTCTCGCGTTCCGTGAGGCTCTCGGTGGTCGATCCATCGGGTTCGCGCACCAATCCGGTTCCGGTGAGGACGCCATTCGCCAGCGGGGCATGGACATTCGTGCTGGACCCGACTGACACTGACGCCTGGCCTGAGATTCGATCGGCCAACATGTTCAACGATCCGCCCCTCCCCGGCTACAGCTACGTGATGGTCGCGGCGACTGTGACGTACCGAGGTGCAGAGACCGGGACCCCGTGGCTGAACACCAGCGCCGAGTTCCTCGGTTCGAACGGAATCGTATACAACAAGCTGTCGGGCGACCAGTGGTGCGGCGTCGTTCCGCAGTCCATGAGCGACGTCAACGACATGTATCCCGGCGCGTCCGTGCGAGGGAACTACTGCGCGGTCGTTCCTACCTCCGCCATCGCGGGAGGGCTGTGGCGGGTCAAGGGTGACAACGATGACTACAGCGCATCGCCAGAGGTGTTCGTCCGGACATACTGACCCAGACGACGAGAGACGCACGCGGCGCGAATCACTTCGCGGGCGGGTAACCGATGCCGGCCGCCCGCACACGCTCCATGTCGGCCGCGACCTGCTCCTGCCGGTACGGGCCGGGCTCACGCAGCCGGTCGATGACGTTCTGCACGGACACCGGATCCTTGTCCTGGCTCAGCTTGACCTTGGCGGTGAACCGGTCGACCGGGATCCGCAGGCCCACCGTTCCGCGAGCCAGGGGTCGTGCCGCCTCCTGGTCAAGCCACATCGGCTCGTCGACGTGCTGCTCGAAGTGTTCGGTGAGGCTAGCGAGCACCAAGAGGTTCTCGTCGGCGTCCAGCACCTGCGGGGTGCCCCAGCAGTGCACGGCGGTGAAGTTCCACGTCGGGGCGGGGCTGGTGCCCGGCACGTACCAGCTCGGCGAGACATAGCCGTGGGCTCCCTGGAACACCACGAGCACCTCGCTCTCGCCGAGGCCGTGCAGGCGGTCGTCCGGCCGGCCGACGTGGGTCAGCAGCGCGAGCCCGTCGGCCTGTTGGTCGAGGAGCACGGGGTAGTGCGACGCGACGAGTGATCCGTCGTGCTGGCTGGCCAGCATCGCCCACGGGTTCTCGGCGATGACCTGCCGGACGACCTGCTCGTCGTCGGTCGCGTGACGGGGGTTGTGTCTCATCGCTCATCTCCCATCGCTCATCGCTCATCGCTCGGCGCTGTCGCGGGCGCGAGCAGCCGTCCGGACGATCGCGTCGATGAACGTCGGGTAGAGCTGGGCGGGCAGGTCGTGGGCCATGCCGGCGATCTCGAGGTGCTCGGCGCCACGGATCGCGGCGGCGGTGGCTCGTCCGCCCGAGCGGTGCACGAGCGGGTCGTTGAGGCCGTGGATCACGACGGCCGGCAGGTCGAGCCGTGCGAGCGCCCTCGTGCGATCGGGCTGCGTCAGCACCGCGAGCATCTCCCGGGTCACGCCGCTGGCCGTCCAGCCGCGGTCGAACGTCTCGTAGGCCCGGTCGCGCGACGCGGTCTCGTCCGAGGGGAATGCCGGCGACTCGATGAGCCTGGAGCCCTTCAACGACCTCGCAACGTACGAGTCGCGGGTGCGACCGCTCGACGACAGGAGGACGGGGAAGATGCGCGGGTGCTGGTAGCCGACGGTGCGCCGGCCCGTCGTCGACATGAGCGACGTGAGCGACAGCGCCCGCTCGGGGTGCTCGATCGCGAGGGTCTGCGCGATCATGCCGCCCATCGACACCCCGGCGACGTGGGCCCGCTCGATGCCCAGGTGGTCGAGCACGCCGATCGCGTCGTCGGCCATGTCGCTCAGGCTGTACGGGGCCTTGATGCGCACGGGGCGGGGGAGCCCCACGAATGCGCGGACGACCTGCGAGCGGCTGACCGGGTGCTCGCGCAGCTTGGTCGAGCGGCCCGTGTCGCGGTTGTCGTAGCGGATGACGAAGAAGCCGCGGTCGGCGAGCTGCTCGCAGAAGGCGGCCGTCCACCAGCCCATCGGGCCGCCGAGTCCCATGATGAGCAGGACGGCCGGATCGGCCGGGTCTCCGAAGGTCTCGTAGCAGATGTCGATGCCCGACGGCAGCGATGCGAAGAGCTCTCCGGAGCGAGGCATCTCAGTGCTCGTAGTCCACCGACGAGTAGGCCTGCAGCTTGCCGAGCTGGTGCTCGCTCGTGATCTTGCGGATCGTGCCGCTGCGCGAGCGCATCACGAGCGACTCGGTGTACGCCTTGCCAGCGCCGTAGCGGACGCCGTTCATGAGCTCGCCGTCGGTGATGCCGGTCGCGACGAAGAAGCAGTCGTCGGCGGTCACAAGGTCGTTGGTCGACAGGACGCGGTCGAGGTCGTGGCCGGCGTCGATCGCGCGCTGGCGCTCGTCGTCGTCGATGGGCCACAGCTTGCCCTGGATGACGCCGCCGATCGCCTTGATGGCGCACGCCGTGATGATGCCCTCGGGGGTCCCGCCGACGCCGACCAGCAGGTCGACACCGGTGTCGGGCCGGGCCGCGGTGATTCCGCCGGCGACATCGCCGTCGATGATGAACTTGATGCGGGCGCCCGCGGCGCGGATCTCGTCGACGAGGGTCTGGTGGCGGGGACGGTCGAGGACGCAGACCGTGACGTCGCTGATCGAGATGCCCTTGGCCTTGGCCACGAGGGCGATGTTCTCGGCAACGGGGAGGCGGATGTCGACGACGTCGGCGGCCTCGGGCCCGGCGATGAGCTTCTCCATGTAGAACACCGCCGACGGGTCGTACATCGAGCCGCGGGGCGCCACGGCCATGACCGAGACGGCGTTGGGCAGGCTCTTGGCGGTCAGCGTCGTGCCGTCGATCGGGTCGACCGCGACATCGGTCTCGGCGCCCGTGCCGTCACCGACGTGCTCGCCGTTGTAGAGCATCGGCGCCTCGTCCTTCTCACCCTCGCCGATCACGACGATGCCGTTCATCTGCACCGTGTTGATGAGGGAGCGCATCGCGTTGACCGCGACCCCGTCGGCACCGTTCTTGTCACCGCGGCCGACCCATCGGCCGGCGGCCATGGCTCCTGCCTCGGTCACACGGACCAGATCGAGGGCGAGATTTCGGTCGGGCGCCTGGGCGGCGGGCTTGAGGCTGTCCACACGCTCATCCTAGCGGCACACGGGCGCGCCGGGTCGACGCGCGAGGTCGCGCAGATCACGTGCGGGCCCGCCACGTAGGGTGACATCGCTGACCTGAGGAAGGATCGTCATGAGCTCGAACGGCTCGTCCCGCGGCAACCCCGCGATGGCCGACATCGCGCGCTCGATGGTGGTGATCGCCCTGATCATCCTCGTCGTCTACGGCATCGGGAAATTCTTCACGAGCGACGCGGGCGACCCGGTCAAGCCGGTCGACTACGCCCAGGCGGTCTCGCAGGCGCGCCCCGTGGCCGACTTCCCGATCCTCGCGCCGAGGAGCCTGCCGAAGGGCTGGCGGGCGAACGCCGCGCGCTTCGAGCCCGGATCGTGGCACCTCGGCGTGCTGACCGACGACGACGAGTACATCGGGCTGGAGCAGGTCCGGCTCACCAGCAAGCGGGCGATCGAGACGTTCGCCGAGGGCAGCACCCGCACCGGCTCGGTCGAGATCGACGGGGCGACGTGGAGCCTGCGCAAGGGTCCCGACGGTCGCACGACCCTGCTGCGCACGGAGTCCGGCCGGACCACGCTGGTCAACGCCACGGCGCCGCAGTCGGTCGTCGAGGACTACGTCTCGTCGCTGTCCGCGTCCTGACGGGCCGCGGCCGCGAGGCGTGACCGGGCGCCGTCGAGCCACTGCTGGCAGATGCCGGCGAGCTGCTCGCCGCGCTCCCACAGGGCCAGCGACTCGTCGAGGCTGGTCCCGCCGGTCTCGAGCCGCTGGACGACCGAGATCAGCTCGTCGCGGGCCTGCTCGTAGGGGATCTCGGGGGTGCCGGTGGCCTCAGTCATGGTCGCCCTCCTGGGGCAGGTTCGTGGTCGGGACGGGGTGCGTGGTGCGGGTCTGGGTGACGATCGTGCCGTCGACGACACGGACCGTGAGATCGGTGCCGTCGGGCACCTGCTCGATCGACCGGACGACGGTGCCGTCGGTCAGCTGCGCCACGGCGTAGCCGCGCTCGAGCGTCGCGAGGGGGGACAGGGCGCGTACGCGCGCCAGGTGGTGGCCGATCTCGTCGCCGGCCCGGTCGAGCCGGTGAGTCGTGGATCGGCGGGCCCGGTCGCGCCAGTCGGTCACGACCGACTGCTGGGCGTCGACCAGGGTCGTCGGGTTGGCCAGGACGGGGCGGGACCGGATGTCCTGCAGCCCCCGCAGCTCGCGTCCGACCAGGGACCGGATCGCCAGTGACGCGCGCTCGCGCATCATGGCGACGTTGGCGAGCTCCTCACGCACGTCCGGCACGATGCGCTTGGCGGCGTCGGTCGGCGTGGAGGCGCGCAGGTCGGCGACGAGGTCGAGGATCGGGGTATCGGGCTCGTGCCCGATCGCGCTGACGACCGGGATCCGGCACGCGTGCACCGCCCGGATCAGCGCCTCGTCGGAGAACGGCAGCAGGTCCTCGATCGAGCCGCCGCCGCGCGCGATGACGATCAGGTCGACCGAGCCGTCGCCGGACAGCTCGGCGATCGCCTTCATGACGTCGCCGGCCGAGCCGTTGCCCTGCATCAGGGCGTGCCGGACCACGAACCGGACGTCGGGCCAGCGGAGCTGGGCGTTCTGCAGGACGTCCCGCTCGGCCGCCGAGCCCTTGCCCGTGATCAGGCCGATGCCGCGGGGCAGCACCGGCAGTGACTTCTTGAGCCGCGGGTCGAACAGGCCCTCGGCGGCCAGCAGCTGCTTGCGTCGCTCGAGCTGGGCCAGCAGCTCACCCTCGCCCTGCGGCCGGATCTCCCGCAGGTCCAGCGCCAGGGTGCCGCGGGGGGCGTAGAACGTGGGCTTGGCGTGCACGACGACGCGCGACCCCTCCGTGATGGGGGCACGGGAGGCGTCCAGCACGCTGACGTGGCACGTCGCGTCGATCGAGATCTTGGCGATGAGGTCCCGGAGGGTCAGGAAGCAGATGCCCTGGCGGCGGGTCAGGGAGGCGACCTCGGCCTCGACCCAGACCGCACCGAGCCGGCCGATGTAGCCGTCGATCAGCTGCGAGATCTGACGCAGCGGCGCGGGGGTGTCCGCGCTGGTGTCGAGGGGCATGCGCACCACCCTAGGTGCCGGGTCGGACGCTGCACACGGGCAGCCGATCATGGCGCATCGCCTAGGATGGAGACATGTCTTCCCAGGTCTCCCTTGGCATGCCCGCGCTCGGTGGCAGCGTGCTGCTCGCCGACCCCCGCGGCTACTGCGCCGGCGTCGACCGGGCGGTCATCACGGTCGAGAAGGCCCTGGACCTCTATGGGGCCCCGGTCTACGTCCGCAAGCAGATCGTGCACAACAAGCACGTCGTCAACAATCTCGCGGCGCGCGGGGCGATCTTCGTCGAGGAGCTCAACGAGGTCCCCGAGGGTGCGACGGTCGTCTTCTCCGCCCACGGCGTCTCGCCGATGGTGCACGCCGAGGCGGCCGAGCGCAGCCTCAAGACGATCGACGCAACCTGCCCGCTCGTCACCAAGGTCCACCACGAGGCCCGGCGCTTCGCCAGTGACGGCTACCGCATCCTGCTGATCGGGCACGAGGGGCACGAGGAGGTCGAGGGCACCGCCGGCGAGGCCCCCGACCACATCACGCTGGTGCAGACGCCCGACGACGTCGACGACCTCGAGTTCCCCGAGGGCACCCGGCTGTCGTGGCTGTCCCAGACGACGCTGAGCGTCGACGAGACGATGGAGACCGTCCGCCGGCTGCGGGAGAAGTTCCCCCAGCTGGAGGACCCGCCGAGCGACGACATCTGCTACGCGACGCAGAACCGGCAGGTCGCGGTCAAGGAGATCGCCAAGAACGCCGACCTGGTGATCGTCGTGGGATCGGCCAACTCGTCCAACTCGGTGCGGCTCGTCGAGGTCGCGCTGGAGGCCGGCGCCAAGGCGTCCTACCGCATCGACGACATCTCCGAGATCGACGAGGCCTGGCTCGACGGGGTCACGACCGTCGGCGTCACGTCCGGCGCCTCGGTGCCCGACGACCTGGTCCAGGACGTGCTCCGCTACCTCAGCGAGCACGGCCACCCCGACGCGGACGCCGTGCGCACCGCCGACGAGAGCCTGATCTTCGCCCTGCCGCCCGAGCTCCGCAAGGACATGAAGATCGCCGGCGTCCCCTACAAGTAGCTACCTCGGGTCGACCACCATGGCGCTGCCCCCGCCACGCCGCCTCGGCTCGGCGGCCGCCGTCAGCAGGCCGTGACGACCCACCTCGATCGTGGCCGCGGCACCGATCTCGGCCGCCGAGGTGAGCTGGTCACCCGACGGCACGAGCTCCTGGCCGTACGGCGCGAGGGCCGCCCCGTGGGCCGCGATGAACTCGGGCTCCGCGGGTGTCGAGGCGGCGTTGCGCTGTGAGGCCCGCGGTGCCGCGACGGCCTCCGGCAGCGTCATGCCCAGGTCGATCCGGTTGACCAGGACCTGCAGGACCGTCGTGATGATCGTGGCGCCGCCGGGCGACCCCACGACGTACTTGACGCGGCCGTGGTCCAGCACGATCGTCGGCGACATCGACGACCGCGGTCGCTTGCCAGGCTCGATGCGGTTGGGGTCCTCGCCGTCGGGGACCGCGGTGAAGTCGGTCAGCTCGTTGTTGAGCAGGAAGCCGCGGCCCGGCACGGTCATCGCCGAGCCACCGGTCTGCTCGATCGTCAGGGTGTAGGACGCGGCGTTGCCCCACCGGTCGACGACCGACAGGTGCGTCGTCGACACGTTCTCGGTGTCGGGCTTCTCGGTCCGGGCGGCGGTCCCGCAGCCGCGCCCCGACAGGCTGCCGGCCTCGACCGGCTTGGGGGTCGCGTGCTGCGGGTCGATCGTGCACGCCCGGGAGTCGGCGAACCGCTGGCTCAGGAGGGTCCTGGTGGGGACCTTCACGAACGCGGGGTCGCCGACGTACGCTCCGCGGTCCGCGAACGCGCGAGCCGATGCCTCGAGGTAGAGGTGCAGGCTGCGGGCGAGCCGGGAGCCGCCGCCGAGCCGGTAGCGCTCGAGGATGTTGAGCGCCTCGCCGACCGACGTGCCGCCCGACGAGGATGGCGCCATGCCGTAGACGTCGAGACCGCGGTAGTCGACCTTGGTCGGGGCCTGGTGGCGCACCCGGTACGTCGCGAGGTCGCGCGTCGTCAGCGAGCCGGCCGGGGCCGGCAGCGTCGAGCCCGGGCCCTTGCGCGGGTGCTGCACGATGTCGGCGATCTCGGCGGCGAGCCGGCCACGGTAGAACGCCCCGGGCCCCTTGCGGACGATCGTGGTGAGGGTCCTCGCGAGCTCGGGGTTGCGGAAGGTCGAGCCGACCTCGGGAGCGTCTCCGCCGGGGAGGAACAGCTGGGCGGTGTCCGGGAACGCGGCGAACCGCGTCTTGTTGTCGAGGGTCTGGTTGCGGAACGTCTGGTCGACCGGGAAGCCGTCGCGGGCCAGCGCGATCGACGGGGCCAGGGTCTTGCGCAGCGAGCGCGTGCCGAACCGGTCGAGCGCGGACTGCCACGTCGCGAGCGTCCCGGGCACGCCGACCGCGACACCGGACGAGACGAGCTCGGGGGTGAAGTTGTACGGCTTCCGCGTCGCTGGGTCGATGAACGCATCGGGCTCGATGCCGGCGGGCGCGGTCTCCCGGCCGTCGATCGTGCTCACCTTGTGCTCCTTGGCGTCGAAGTAGACGAAGTAGCCGCCGCCGCCGATGCCCGCGCTGTAGGGCTCGGCCACGCCGAGGGCCGAGGCCATCGCGACGGCCGCGTCAGCGGCGTTGCCGCCCGCCCGGAGCACGTCGCGGCCGATGCGGCTGGCGTTGGCGTCGACCGAGCTGACGGCCCCGCCGCTGCCGTAGGCCGTCGCGCCGGAGGGATTTCCGGAGGGGGGTGGGGCCGCGTCGGAGGCCTGCGGGGCCAGCAGCGCGGCGCCCAGGGCGAGGGCGGTGGCGCCGCCGGCGAGGCGGCGCGGACGGGCGTGGACGAGGTGAGCGGTCATGTGGATCTTCCCCCCGGAAGTCGAACGGTGACGTCTGCTCACGGTACGGCCGTCGGCGTGGGTCCGCGACCGGGTGCGTCCTGAGACAATGGACGGGTGGAAGCCGCCGTCACCATCGTCGCCCTGTTGGCCGCTGTCGTCGCGGTGAGCGCGTTGGCCGACAAGTTCCGCCTCTCGCCGCCGCTCGTGCTGATCGTCGTCGGGATCATCGGGTCCTACCTGAGCTTCGTCAAGGACGTCGAGCTGACGGCCGACATCGTGCTGATCGGCCTGCTGCCGCCGCTGCTGTACGCCGCCGCGATCCGGACCTCCCTGAACGACTTCAACACCAACCGCCGGCCCATCGCGCTGCTGAGCGTCGGCCTGGTGCTGTTCACGACGGTGTGCGTGGGGTTCCTGGCCGCCGCGCTGCTGGACATCTCGCTGGCGGCCGGGTTCGCCCTCGGCGCGGTCGTCGCCCCGCCGGATGCCGTCGCCGCGACGGCGATCGCCCGCCGGGTCGGCCTGCCCCGGCGGGTCGTCACGATCCTCGAGGGCGAGAGCCTGGTCAACGACGCCACCGCGATCGTCACGCTGCGCACGTCGATCGCCGCGATCTCCGGCTCGGTCAGCGTGTGGCAGGTCGGCGGCGGGTTCGCGGTGTCGGCGATCGGCGGCGTCCTGATCGGCTTGGCCGTCGCCTTCGTCGTCGGCAAGATCCGGCGGCGCATCCAGGACGATCTGACCGATGTCGCGGTGTCGCTGCTGACGCCGTGGTTCGCCTACCTCCCGGCCGAGGAGATCAAGGTCCCCGGCATCGACGCCCACCCCTCGGGCGTGCTGGCGGTCGTCGTCGCGGGCATCATCCTGGGCCACAAGTCCCCGGTCATCCAGTCCGGCTCGTCGCGCCTGTTCGAGCGGACCAACTGGGCGACGATCTCGTATGTCCTGGAGAACGCGGTCTTCCTGCTGATCGGGCTGCAGATCCGCACGATCGTCGACGATGCCGGCTCGAGCGACCTGGGCACGGGCCGCATCGTGGGGGCGTGCGTCGCCGTCCTGGTCGCGGTCATCGTGCTGCGCTTCGTCTGGGTGTTCCCCGCGACCTACCTCCCGCGGCTGCTGCCCAAGGTCGCGGCGACCGAGCCCCGCCCGGAGCCGCGCACCATCGCGCTGGTCGCGTGGACCGGGATGCGCGGCGTGGTGACGCTCGCGGCGGTCTTCCTGCTGCCGGAGGACACGCCGCAGCGCGAGGTCCTGGTGCTCATCGCGTTCGTCGTCACGGTCGGCACCCTCATGATCCAGGGCCTGTCGATCCCGACGCTCGTGCGCTGGCTCAAGGTGCCCGGTCCGGACCGGCACGAGGACCACCTGCAGGAGGCGACGGTGTTCCAGGCCGTGACGGACGCCGGGATGAAGTACCTCGACCAGGAGGTCGAGGGCACCGTGTCGGACGCCGTGATGCACCGCCTGCGCGAACGCGCGACGGACCGCACCAACGCCGTGTGGGAGCGGCTCGGCGGCCTCGAGACGCCCAGCGCGCAGTACTCCCGGCTCCGGGCGGCGATGCTGCGCAACGAGCGGGAGGAGCTGCTGCGGATCCGGGCGCTCGGGACCGTGGACCAGTCGATCCTCACCCGGATCATGAACGCGTTGGACGTCGAGGAGTCCATTCTCGACCGCATGTACGAGCAGGAGACGACGGCCGGCCGCGCCGAGGACCTGCGCCCGACCTACGACGACGCCGGACCGTGCGAGCACCTCGCGGAGGCCTGTGAGGTGCCGGACCCGAAGACCCCGTCGGGGTGCGAGGAGTGCCTGCGTGACGGCACGGAGTGGGTCCACCTGCGGCTGTGCATGACGTGCGGGCACATCGGTTGCTGCGACTCCTCGACGCACCGGCACGGCACGGCGCACTTCGCGGAGACCGGCCACCCCGTCATGCGCAGCTTCGAGCCCGGCGAGGCCTGGCGCTGGTGCTTCGTCGACGAGGTCACGGGCTGACGCTCGTGCTCGGGCGGTGGGTCAGCCAGTCGTGGGTCAGCGCGTGCGGGCGGCGCGGCGGTCCGGGGCGGTGAGGATCCGCAGCAGGATGACGCCCAG
>NZ_JAOPXQ010000112.1 GCF_025965075.1 Aeromicrobium sp. | reverse complement strand
CGGGCGCTCTGGCGACCCCGGGCGGACTGCTTCTCGTGCGCGCGCTCGGCCATCTCGACGAGCGCGGTGTCACGCCGGTCGATGAAGTCGGCGAGCTTGCCCGCGGTCGTGTGGAGCTCTGGCTTGGCTTCGATCTCGTGTTCACTCACGGAGGTCAGAGTAACGACCGGAGGCCGGATCCGATATGTGAGGCTGTTCTCATGTCCTATCGCGACCTCGACCGCCCGCCCCTCGATGCCACGGCACTCCGAGCGGCGCTGACCGGCCCGGGTCGCTTCTGGACCGACCTCGTGGTGACCGCCGAGACCGGCAGCACCAACGCCGACGTCGCCGCGGTGGCGCGCGCCGGTGCTCCCGAGGGCACGGTCCACACGACCGACCGGCAGACCGCGGGCCGGGGCCGGCTCGACCGGGTGTGGGAGGCGCCGGCCGGGTCCGGTGCGATCGTGTCGGTGCTGCTGCGACCTGCGGTGCCGGCGGCCCGCTGGGTGTGGCTGCCGCTGTTGGTCGGGCTGGCGGTCGACGCGACGGTGCAGGAGTGCGGGGTCGCCTCGGGCCTCAAGTGGCCCAACGACGTGCTGGTCCAGGGCCGCAAGCTCGCCGGGATCCTGCTCGAGCGGGTCGAGACCCCGGAGGGCGCCGCCGCCGTGATCGGCGTGGGCCTCAACGTCTCGATGCGCCGCGACGAGCTGCCGGTCGAGACCGCCACCTCCTTGGCGCTGGAGGGCGCGACCGAGACCGACCGGACCATCGTGATCCGGGCGCTGCTGCGCAACCTCGAGGCGCTCTACCGGGCCTGGTCGGCGTCGGGCGGCGACCCCGCCGGCGGGATCCGCGAGTCGTACGTCCGACGGTGCGTCACGATCGGCTCGGAGGTCACCGTGTCGCTGCCCGACGCCGAGCCGCTGCGCGGTCTCGCGACCGGGATCGACGACCTGGGCCGGCTCCTGGTCGGGGGTCGGGCGATCAGCGCGGGCGATGTCACCCACGTGCGTCCCTCGGAGTGAGAGAATCAGGGCCATGAGCCTTTCCCGCAAGCTGATGGTCGACGGCGAGCAGACCGTCGCGACGACGCGCACGCACGTCAAGGTGCTGTTGATCCCGTTCCTGATCCTGCTCGTGGTGTGCGTGGCCGCCGGCTACCTGATCGCGAAGATCGGCGACCAGGGCGACAACGTCGTCGGCTGGGTCATCGTGGGACTCGCGCTGATCCTGATCCTGTGGGGCTCGCTCCTGCCGTTCCTCAAGTGGCTGACCTGGACCTACACGCTGACCAACAAGCGGCTCGTCGAGCAGAAGGGCCTGCTGACCCGCACGGGCCGGGTCATCCCGCTCAGCCGGATCAACGACGTGGCCTTCGAGAAGAACCTCAACGACCGCATCCTCGGCTGCGGCACGCTGATCATCCACGACGCCAGCGAGCAGGCCGGGCTCGAGCTCAACGACATCCCGCACATCGAGGCGTTCCACCGCACCGTGACGAACCTGGTCTTCGAGAAGCACGACACGACGAAGAACGATGAAGCGATCTGAGCTGCGGGACAGTCTCGCCGCGCTGATCCTGGAGGGCTCGCTGACCCTGACCGGCGCGGAGGTCACCGACCAGGGCGGGCTGAGCCTCGAGGACGGCCAACGGCTCTGGCGGGCCCTGGGCTTCCCCGACACGGGGGACGCCGTGGCCTACGGCGAGGGTGACGTCGTCGCGGTGGCGGCCGTCGCGACGGCGCTCGAGGCGGGGCTGCTGGACGAGGAGACGGTCTTCCGGATGACCCGGGCGCTGGGGTCCACGATGGCCCGGCTCGCGGACTGGCAGGTGTCGACCCTGGTCGAGCAGGTCGAGCGGGACGTCGAGAGCGGCAAGGCCTCCAGCCGGCTGGAGGCCGCCGTCGAGCTGGCCGAGGCCGCGGCCCCGGGCTGGGAACAGCTCATGAAGTACGCCTGGCGGCGCCACCTCGCCGCCGCGGCCGCGCGCATGGAGGCGCTCGGTGCCGCCGACGCGGAGCTCCTGTCGACGACCATGACGGTGGGCTTCGCGGACCTGTCCCGCTTCACGTCGCTGTCCAACGGGCTCGACGACAACAGCCTCGGCGCCCTGGTCGAGAACTTCGAGACCCGCTGTGCCGACATCGTCACGGCCCACGGCGGCCGGGTCATCAAGACGCTGGGCGACGCCGTCCTGTTCGTCACGGCCAACCCCCGTGAGGGCACGCGCACCGCGCTGGACATGGTCACGCAGATCGCGTCGCGTCCCGAGCTGCCCAACATCTGTGTCGGCCTGGCCACGGGATCGGTCATCAGCCGTCTCGGTGACGTGTTCGGCCCCCCGGTCAACCTCGCGGCCCGGCTGTCGCACGTCGCCCGCAGCAACCGCGTCCTGGTCGACGACAAGACCGCCGCGGGGCTCGACGGCGAGTTCGACACCCGGACCCTGCCGCCGCGACCCCTGCGGGGCTTCGGCAACGTCTCGCCGATCACGGTGAGCGAACGCCGCGGGTTCCGGTCCCGATAGGCTGGGCTCCGTGCCCACACCTGAGCTCGCGGTCATCGGCGGAGGCCAGCTGGCCCGCATGATGCAGCAGTCCGCCATCGGCCTCGGGATTCGGGTCCGGCTCCTCGCGGAGGGTCCCGACGTCTCGGCGGCCCAGGTCGTCCCCGACCACGTCGTCGGTGACTACACGGACCTCGACACGCTGCGCTCCGTCGTGGCCGACGCACCGGTCGTGACGTTCGACCACGAGCACGTCCCGCCGGAGCACCTGCGCGCCCTGGAGGCCGAGGGCCACGCCTGCCGGCCCGGTCCGCACGCCCTGCTGTTCGCGCAGGACAAGGGCGCCATGCGGGAGCGGCTCACCGCGATGGGCGTGCCGTGCCCCCGCCACCGCATGATCGAGACCTCGGCGGACCTCGAGGAGTTCGGCTACCCGGCCGTCGTCAAGACGACCCGCGGCGGCTACGACGGCAAGGGTGTCTGGGTCGCACGCTCCGCGGCCGAGGCCGACGAGGCATTCGCCTCGGGCCGCGCGCTGCTCGCCGAGGAGCTCGTCGACTTCCGTCGGGAGCTCTCGGCGCTGGTGGCTCGGTCGCCGTCAGGCGAGGTCCGCTCCTATCCCGTCGTGGAGTCCCGGCAGGCCGACGGCGTCTGCGCCGAGGTGGTCGCCCCGGCCCCCGACCTGGACCCGGCGCTGGCCGACCGGGCGCGCGAGCTCGGGGAGCGCATCGCGACCGAGCTCGACGTCACCGGCATCCTCGCCGTCGAGCTGTTCGAGACGACCGACGGCCGCCTGCTGGTCAACGAGCTCGCGATGCGCCCGCACAACACCGGCCACTGGTCGATCGACGGCGCCGTGACGAGCCAGTTCGAGAACCACCTGCGCGGTGTCCTCGACCTGCCGCTCGGCAGCACGGATGCCCGCGCGCCGTGGACCGTCATGGTCAACGTCCTGGGCGGTGCGGTCGAGGACCTCGAGGCGCAGCGTGCCGTCGTGCTCGCCGCCGAGCCGGACGTCAAGGTCCACCTCTACGGCAAGCCCGTCAAGGCCGGTCGCAAGGTCGGCCACGTGACGGCGTACGGCCCCGATCTCGACGACGTGCTCGCCCGGGCGCGTCGTGCCGCAGCACTGTTCACGGTAGGAGCACCCCATGACTGACACCCCTCGCGTCGGGATCGTGATGGGCTCGGACTCCGACTGGCCCACGATGGAGGCCGCGGCGACCGCACTCGGCGAGTTCGACCTCGCCTACGAGGCCGATGTCGTCTCGGCTCACCGGATGCCCGACGAGATGCTGGCCTACGGGCGCGAGGCGCACGGCCGCGGGATCGAGGTCATCATCGCGGGGGCCGGCGGCGCCGCCCACCTGCCCGGCATGTTGGCCGCCGTCACGCCGCTGCCCGTCATCGGGGTGCCGGTCGCGCTCAAGCACCTCGACGGGATGGACTCGTTGCTGTCGATCGTCCAGATGCCGGCCGGCGTGCCGGTCGCGACGGTCTCGATCGGCAACGCCCGCAACGCCGGGCTGCTCGCGGTCCGCATCCTCGCCGCCGGCGACGCAGCCCTGACCGAGCGGATGATCGCGTTCCAGGGCGAGCTGGCCGATGCCGCCCGGGCCAAGGGCGAGAAGGTCCGCAACCCGTCCGGCCACGGAGCCGGCTTCCGCTAGCGACTACGCCTCGGAGACGTACGACGTCAGGGCCGTCAGCGTCGGCTGCGCCGGGGCGGATGCGAACCCGAACCGCACGGGCGGGGTGACCGGGGCCAGCGCACCCAGCTCCTCGCCGAGCCACGTCGCGCGTCCGCCGACGAGCTTGCGGACGCCCGTCGCGGCGTACCACTCGGACCGACCGCCGCCGGCCGTCCCATGGGTCTGGACGCCCGGCATCAGGCGGGACGCGACGGGATTGCAGAACCGGGCCCACCACGCGGAGCGCCGCAGGGGAGCCGGCACGAGCCGCAGGAGCGGCGAGACCCAGTGGCGCCGGCCCGGGGTGAACCTGACCTGCAACGAACGGGTGTGCACCGACCACTCGGCCCCGCACTCGACCGAGACGGGCTCGACCCGGACCTCGTCGAACGCGTACGTCGACGCGACGAAGTCGGCGATCTCCTGACGCGGCGCGATGAGGGTGCGGTGCCCCGACGGGTCCTCGAGCATCACGTCGGCGAAGGCGCCGTAGGGGCTCTCGGCCCACATGCCGATGACGATCCGGGTGCCGGACGCGGTGCCCAGCCCGGCGATGTGACCCTCGAAGGAGCTCGTCATGGCGCAAGTCTGTCCCACGGATCCACATTGCGCTCCCTGTCGGGTGACAGGCTGCAGGGATGAGCCCGCAGCCGCCCGACCTCGCCCGGCTGGTGCGTGCCCTGCTCGACGAGTGGGACCTCGTGGTCGACGGGGCGTCGCCGGCCGGCCCCTCCGCGATCGTGCCGGTGCTGACCGCGGACGGGCCGGCGGCACTCAAGGTCGGGCCGCCGGACGAGGCGCGCCACGAGGCCCTGGCGCTGCAGCACTGGCACGGCCGGGGCGCCGCGCGGCTCCTGCGCGCCGATCCGCGCCGCGGAGCCCTGCTGCTGGAACGTCTCTCGACACGTGACCTGACCGGCGAGTGGGACGTCGAGGCGTGCGAGCTCGTCGCGGGGCTGTACGGACGGCTGCACGTCCCCGCGCCGCCGCAGCTGGCGCGCCTCAGCACGTACGCCGCGGGGTGGGCGGCCGATCTGGCCGGCAGTCGCTCCGGGGCGCTGCCCCGACGCATCGTCGAGCAGGCGGCGCACCTCGCTCGGGCGTTCGCGGCGGACCCGGCGACCGACGGGGTCATGATGCACGGCGACCTGCACTATGGCAACGTCCTGGCCGGCGACCGGCAGCCGTGGTCGGTCATCTCGCCCCGGCCGATCTCCGGCGACCCGCACGCCGAGGTCACACCCCTGCTGTCCCACCGGTGGGACGAGGTCGCGGCGTCCGGGGACGTCCGCGGCACGCTGCGGCGGCGGTTCCACGCCGTGATCGACACGGCCGGGCTGGACGAGGAGCGCGCCCGCGACTGGGTCATCGTCCGGGAGACCGCCGCGACCCTGACGGCGGGGGGCCGCGGGACCGAGCGGGCGTCGATCGCCGTCGCGGTCATCAAGGCCGTCCAGGAGTGAGTCGCCGCTGTCCGTGGGCGGTACTACCGTGAGCGCATGGCTCTCGTGACCTTCAAGGACCTGTGCATCGATGCCAACGACGTCGCGGCGATCGAGGGATTCTGGTCCCGCGCGCTGCACCTGACCGGTGAGGTCTTCGCGGACGACGGCGACGCCGTGCTCCGCGGCGACGACCCCGGTCAGACGACCTGGATCAACCTCGTCCCCGAGGCCAGGACGGTCAAGAACCGGGTGCACCTCGACCTGGTCGCGGCCTCGCTCGAGCCGTTCGCGGGGCTCGAGCAGCGGTCGGCCGACGGCGAGCTCCCGTGGACCGTGTTCGCCGACCCGGAGGGCAACGCGTTCTGCGTCTTCGTCCACGACGACCGTCCACCGGGGCTCAAGGACGTCGTGGTCGACGCCGTCGACCACGAGGCCGTCTCGCGGTGGTGGGCCGACGTCTGGGGCGGCACCCTGACGCACGAGGACGGCTACTCCCACCTCGACGACATCCCCGGCGCCCCGGTCGAGTCGTTCGACTTCGTGCCGGTGCCGGAGCCCAAGACGGTCAAGAACCGGCTCCACTGGGACGTGACCCTGCACGAGGGCGTCACGGTCGACGACCTCTTCGCCACGGGAGCGACCGTGCTCGCGACCCCGACCGACGAGACCCGGTGGACCGTCATGGCCGATCCCGAGGGCAACGAGTTCTGCGTGTTCGACGCCCGCTGACCGCGGCGTCGGCTGGCGTCGTGGCACAGTGGTGCCCGTGGCCATCCTCGACCTGTCCTCCGACGTCGTCAGCCTCACGGCGGCCCTCGTCGACATCGCGTCCGAGAGCCTCGCCGAGGCCGAGATCGCCGACGCGGTCGACGCCGCGCTGCGGACGTACCCCCATCTGGAGGTGGTCCGCGACGGCCACACGATCGTCGCGCGCACGCGCCTGGGACGAGCGGAGCGGGTCGTCATCGCGGGCCATCTCGACACCGTCCCGGCCAACAACAACTGGCCGTCCCGGCTGGAGGGCGGGAACCTCCACGGGCTCGGCTCCTGCGACATGAAGGGCGGCGTCGCCGTCGCGCTGCTGCTCGCCGCCTCGGTGCCCGATCCCGTCCGGGACGTCACCTACGTGTTCTACGACGGCGAGGAGATCGCCGCCGAGTTCAACGGGCTCGGTCGGCTCGCCCGCGAGCGGCCCGAGCTGCTCGCCGGCGACTTCGCGATCCTGATGGAGCCGTCCGACGCCGGGGTCGAGGCCGGGTGCCAGGGCACGATGCGGATCGAGATCCGTACGGCGGGGGAGCGGGCGCACTCGGCGCGGTCGTGGATGGGCAGCAACGCGATCCACGCCCTCGCGCCGGTCCTCGACGGCCTCAACGCGTACGTCCCGCGGGAGGTCGAGATCGACGGGCTCGTCTATCGCGAGGGCCTCAACGCGGTGGGCATCCGCGGCGGCGTCGCGGGCAACGTCATCCCGGACGAGGCCGTCGTGACGGTCAACTTCCGGTTCGCGCCGGACCGCACCGAGGAGCAGGCGCACCAGCACCTGCAGGAGGTGTTCGAGGGCTTCGGGCTCACGATCACCGACTCGGCGCCCGGCGCGATGCCCGGGCTGACCCAGCCGGCCGCCGCCGCGTTCGTACGCGCCGTCGGCGCCGAGCCGCGGCCGAAGTTCGGCTGGACCGACGTCGCCCAGTTCACCCTGCTCGGCATCCCCGCGGTCAATTACGGTCCCGGTGACCCGATCTACGCCCACAAGGCCGACGAGCGGGTCCCCGTCGAGCACCTGCACCGGGTGCTCGAGACCCTGACGAGATGGTTGACCACATGAGCGAGGCAGCATGACCGACCGGACGCCTCACCGGCAGGGGCCGGTCCAGATGCGACGCAACCAGATCCCCGAGAGCACGACCGACCAGCGGCTCCTCGACTCGCGCGGACCGACCGACTGGGTGCACACCGACCCGTGGCGGGTGCTGCGCATCCAGGCCGAGTTCATCGAGGGCTTCGGCGCGCTCGCCGAGCTCGGGCCCGCCGTCAGCGTCTTCGGCTCGGCACGGACCAAGCCCGACGACCCGATGTACGACAACGCGCACCAGATCGCGGCGAAGCTCTGTGCCGCCGGCTACGCCGTCATCACCGGGGGAGGCCCCGGCGCGATGGAGGCCGCCAACCGGGGCGCGAGCGAGTGCGGGGGCGTGTCGGTCGGCCTCGGCATCGAGCTGCCGCACGAGCAGGGCATGAACGAGTGGGTCGACCTCGGGGTCAACTTCCGCTACTTCTTCGTCCGCAAGACGATGTTCGTCAAGTATGCCCAGGGGTTCATCGTCCTGCCGGGTGGTTTCGGCACGATGGACGAGCTGTTCGAGGCGTTGACGCTCACGCAGACCGGAAAGGTCACGTCGTTCCCGATCGTGCTGTTCGGCACCGAGTACTGGGGCGGACTGGTCGACTGGCTCCGCGGCAGCATGCTGGCCGACGGCAAGGTCGGCGAGCATGACATCGACATGCTGCACCTGACGGACGACGTCGACGAGGCGGTGTCCTGGTTCATCGCCCAGGACAGCTGACGTCTGCCTGCCCGTCCCGGCGGTCTGTCGGCGCCGGCTGCCAGACTGCGGCCATGACGCTGACCAGCTCGCCCGACGGTGTGACCCGGTGCCCCTGGGGCGACGACCCGGCGATGATCGCCTATCACGACACCGAGTGGGGGCGGGTGCTCCGCGGCGACCGTGAGCTGTTCGAGCGGATGTCGTTGGAGGCGTTCCAGTCGGGCCTCTCGTGGGCCATCGTCCTGCGCAAGCGCGAGCGCTTCCGGGAGGTGTTTGCGGGCTTCGACCCCGAGGTCGTGGCCGGGTTCGGCGAGGCCGATGTCTCCCGCCTGCTCGACGACGCGGGCATCATCCGCAACCGCATGAAGATCGAGGCCACGATCAGCAACGCCCGCACCCTGCTGGCGCTGGAGGAGTCGTTCAGCGACCTGCTCTGGTCCTTCGCGCCGCCGCCGAGGCCGGCACCCAGGTCGTACGCCGAGGTGCCGGCCACGACGCCGGAGTCCGTCGCGATGGCCAAGACCCTCAAGAAGCGGGGCTTTCGCTTCTTCGGACCGACCACGGCCTACGCCCTCATGCAGGCCACCGGGATGGTCAACGACCACATCGCGGGCTGTGTCGCCCGCGTGGACTAGGTCACACCCGGCACATCCGTCCCACGCCGTCAGGGCGTGCCTCCCCGAATCGGGCACCGGTTCGTCCTACGATCCGGACATGTCCAACCGGAGAATTCCCCGCTCCCGCAGAGCCCTCGGCGCGATCCTGCTCCTCGCCGCCGCTGTGCTCGTCGCCGTCGTCGGCATCGTCATCGCGACGGTGCCCGTCCTGATCGGCGCGACCGCGTTCGCCGTCGTGACGGGTGTCGTCGCCGGACGCCTGCTGACCGACGAGATCGCCCAGATGCGCCGCGACTGGGCCCACGACCGGGCCAAGATCGCCGACGACAACCGCATCGTCGCCGTCGCCCGCTCCCGCGAGCACATCGCATTCGCCGAGCAGATGGGGCAGCGCGTGAGCCTGCGCGACGCCCAGATCGCCGCCCTGCGCGACGCCCTCGTGACCGCCGAGATCGAGCTCGCCCAGGCGCGTGAGCGCGTGTCGGCCGAGCGCGCCCGCAACGCCGCCCTGCAGGAAGAGGTCGGCTCCGCGCGCTCCGACCTGGAGTCGGCCCGGGTCGACCTGATGACCGCCCAGGACGCCCTCGCCGTGAGCGAGAGCGCCGAGCTGCAGGTCCGCGCCGAGCTGCTGGCGTGGGAGCAGGCCGCGGCCGAGGAGCTCCGCCGCCAGCAGGAGCGTAGGCTCGCCTGAGCGTCTACCGCCCCTGGTAGACCGGCTTCTCCTTCGCGAGGAACGCCTCGACGGCCGTCACGTGGTCGGCCGAGGCGCCCGTCAGCGCCATCTTCTGGCCCTCGTGCTCGAGGGATGCCGGCAGGTCGTGCGTCGCGGAGAAGGCCAGCGCCCGCTTGATCGCCCCGTACGCCAGCGTCGGCCCCTGGGCCAGCTCGGCGGCCAGCGCGGCCACCGCGTCGACGAGCTCGTCGTCGTCGACGACCGACGTCGCGAGGCCCAGCGTGAGTGACTCGTCGGCCGAGATCGTCCGGGGCCGCATCAGCAGGTCCGTGGCCCGGGCGTGCCCCACGAGGCGGGGCAGGGTCCACGACGCCCCGGTGTCGCACGAGAACGCGATCGCGGCGAACGCGGTGTTGAAGCCGGCCGACCGGGCCAGGACGCGGAAGTCGCACGCGAAGGCGATCGACGAGCCCGCGCCGGCCGCGATCCCGTTGACCGCCGCGATGACGGGCTTGGGCATCGTCGCGATCGCGGTCGCGATGGGGTTGTAGTGCTCGGCGACCGTGTCGTGCGTCCCGAGGGAGTCGTCCCCGGACATCCCGGCGACGTGCTCCTTGAGGTCCTGGCCGACACAGAAGGACCGTCCCGAGCCCGTGACGACCACGCAGCGGACGGCGCTGTCGGCCGCGGCGGCGTGCAGCGCGTCGCGCAGTGCGACCTTCGTGGCGAGGGTCAGCGAGTTCATCGCGTCGGGCCTGGCGAGGGTCACCGTGGCGACCCCGGCGGTCACCTCGTACGTGATCGGCGGGGCGGTGGGAGTGCTCATGGGTGGCTCCTGAGGGACTGCGGTCGAATGAGGACCGGGCATAGGCGATAATGGTAGGCACGCTCCCTGCCGGTTCGGCGGGAGCACCAGGACGGAAGGGGAACTGATGGCCGCCATGAAGCCACGGACCGGAGACGGCCCGATGGAGGTCACCAAGGAGGGACGCTGCATCGTCATGCGCGTTCCGCTCGAGGGCGGCGGCCGTCTGGTCGTCGAGCTCAACAACGAGGAAGCTGCCACACTCGGCGACGCACTCAAAGCGGTCTGATGTACGGACTGACGGTGCGTTGGTCCCTGACCGACGCACGGAAGGGCACTCTCAAGGCTCTCCGGGCCTATGTCGAGGACGAGTCCTACGCCCGGTTCGCCGGTCTGGAGGGACTGCGTTTCAAGACGTGGCGCGCCCACAAGGGCCAGTGGTTCGAGGGCAGCTATGTCTTCGTGTCCGACGAGGCCCGGTCCGCGTTCCAGGCGTCGTTCGAGCAGGACGCTGCCGAGTCCGCGGGGTCGAGGATCATCGGCTCCGCGCCGATCCTCATCGAGCCCTGCGAGATCATCGGCGTCGTGCGTGGCCCGGCCGGCTTCCGGTCGTCGAGCCACTTCGAGCACGGCAACACCGACGACTGACACCGGCGGGT
>NZ_JAOPXQ010000085.1 GCF_025965075.1 Aeromicrobium sp. | reverse complement strand
CCCAGGCCGCGGCCGCGGGCACGGTGTCGGCGCGCGGCGCCCAGACGCCGCCGCCGGCGCGCTCGATGAGCTCGGCGGCGAGGTTCTCGGCGGGCATCAGGCCCAGGACCGGCCGGCCGGAGCTCAGATAGGACAGCGTCTTGGAGGGGACCGAGAACGCCCCCGCGTCCTGCTCCAGCAGGACGACCAGCAGGTCGCCGGTCGACAGGACCTCGGAGAGCCGCTCGTAGGGCTGGTAGGGCAGCAGGGTCAGCGGGACGTCGAGCCGGGCTGACTCGGTGCGCAGGAGCTCGGCCGCCGGGCCGTCGTTGACGACGACCAGCCGGACGTCGCGACCCGCGTCGATCACGCCGCGGGCGAGCCGCACGAGCAGCGCCGGGTCGTGCTTGAGGCCCAGGTTGCCGGAGTAGAGCAGCGTCAGGGTGTCGTCGAGCCGGTGCTCGACGGACCAGTCGTTCTTGCGCTCGACCGGGACGATCTCGTCCAGTGGGGCCCAGTTGGGGATCACGGTCGTCTTGTGCCCCGTGCCCCACTGCTGGTGGATCTCGGCGACCGACGCCGAGATCGCCACGACGGCCCGCGCGCGACGCGAGGACCAGCGCTCGCTGACCTCGATCGCCTCGGCCACGACGCGGTAGCCCTTCGACAGCTTGGCGCCGGCGAACGAGCGTACCGCGACGCAGTAGACGTCCTGGTGCCACAGCACCCACGGGATGCGCGAGACCACCATGGCCAGGGCGAACACCGCCAACGTCGCGACCTGCACGTTGGACATCAGGGCCACGTCGGGGCGCTCACGGCGTACGTGCCGGGCCAGCTCGACGCCCGCGCGCAGCTCCTGCAGGAGGCGGACGGCGAACCGCTTGTCGACGACGACACCGTGGCTGATCGAGTCGAAGCGCAGCGTCTCGCCCGGGAGCGCCCGCAGATTGCCCTTGCCGGAGACGTACGCCTCGGAGTAGGAGTGCGTCACGTCGTGGCCCCGGCGGGCGAGCTCGCGGCTCAGCTCCACCTGGAACGGGTGGCCGCTGTAGTCGTGGACGAGGAGGCGCAGGCGATCCTGACCGCGGCGGGACGGGCCGTGGGGGTCGACATCGCTCATCTGCACTCTCCGGGCGTCCGCGGACCCTGGGGGCGGGGACGCTCGACGCATGGTCAAACGAGGTCAGGTGACGAAGGTTACGAAGATCTCGGGACCCTCCCGGACGTTCGAGCCCGCTCGCACGGGGAAGCGGAACGGGTCAGCGGAAGTCGAGCAACATCGTGTCGGGCGGCTCGACCTCGTGGCTCATCCCGGACTTGTCGACCCGGGCGCGGGCGCACACCGTCTCGTGCCGGAGCCGCAGGAACCCGGTCTGGGCGCCGTACGCCATGAACAGCTCGCGGACCTGGGTGAGCGCCGCCTCGCCGACCGTCGGGTGCTTGGTCTCCTGCGCGAACCGCATCAGGCCGGGCAGGTCGAGCTTCTCCCACGTGCCGAGCTCGTGGGTCTCGGGCTCGTGGAACAGGCCGGAGGCGCCGAACGTGTCGACCGGCGTGGCACCGGGGTCGCGGACGCCGGTGATCTCGCGGAGCTTGCGCATCCACGGGATCGAGTCGTCGTGCCGCTGCGAGATCGTCGACAGCAGGCCGTCGGGGCGCAGCACGCGGGCGTACTCCGCGAGCGCCGACGGGGACTCCCGCAGCTCCGGGACGATCACGACGTCGAACGCGTCGCCGAGGAACGGCAGCCGCTCGCCGGCCGAACGGACGTACTGGATGTCGGGGTGGCGGCTCGCGGTGACGTCGTCCCCGGCGATCACGACCTCGTGCCCCTGCTCGGCGAGCTGATAGGCCAGGGACCCGTCACCGAGGTGCAGGACACAGGCCAGACGGTCCCCGACCAGCCACTTGGCCGTGCGATCTTCGGGGGAGTCGTTCATTGTTCGAAGGCTACCGGGCTGCGTGACAGGCTGCCGGTACGCTTCGGGCGTGTCCGATCCCTTCATCTCGGCAGCCCAGCTCGAGGGCATCCCGTCGACGTACGCCGGCACCCGCGACGGCATCGACGCGATCCTGCGCGACCGCGGCCTGCGCCGCAGCACGCCGGCGGACACGGCCCGCTCCCTGCTGCTCGGCGCCGCCGCGACGGCGTCTCTCGAGGGCAGCGCGTACGACGCCGACACCCTGGCCGCCGGTGGCGGTGACGAGGTCGCGCGGGGTGCCGTGCGGCTGTCGACCGAGCTGCTGGGCCTGCTGCCGGTCTGGAACCGCTCGCCGGTGCAGGCGCTGGCCCGGATCCACGCGCTCGCCGCCGCCGGAACGACCGCCGACGCCGACCTGGGCCGCCCGGTCAACCCCGACGGGGTGGGACGGCTGACCGAGCTCGCCTGGATGCTGGGGCAGCCCACCGAGGCCCCGGGACTCGTCGTGGCCGCGCTGGTCAACGCCGAGATCACCGCCGCGGAGGCGTTCGCCAGCCACAACGGCATCGTGGGACGGGCCGCCGAGCGGCTCGTGATGGTCGCCAAGGGCGTCGACCCCGCGTCGGTGCTGGTGCCCGAGGCCGGGCACGCGGCCGAGCCCGACGGCTACCGGTCCGCCCTCGCGGCGTATTCCGGCGGCACGCCGACCGGCGTGCACCAGTGGCTGATGTACGCCTCGCAGGCCTTCACCCGGGCCGCCGAGGCCTCGCCACTCGCGCGCTGACCGACCAGCGTCCCGCACGGCCGGGCCCCACACAGGGCGGCGGCGCCGAGTCTCGAGGGATCGGCGCCGCCTTGGCCAGCTCCTCGGTTACCAAGCGTGCTGAGTCGTAGCCGTCGTGGCTCCGATGAATCCCTGAGTGGTCCGGAGTCCGTCGAGCGACTGTCCCATTGAGATGGGTGATCGCCGCGTGGGTACCGAGGGGCTGTGCCGCTGTGGAGTTGTCGGTTGGTCTGCTTCCTGTGTACGCCTTTCGGCACCCCCCGGGGAAGGCCTACCGGCGCGTAACGTTGTGCGCCTCGTTTCACAAGCCGGGGTCGGCGCTGTCTAGGATCGGTGCCATGCCCCGTCGCGCCGCAAGCCCCGTCGCGCTCCTCGCCGCCGGTCTGCTGGTGCTCACCGGGTGCCGCAGCGAGCCCGAGATCCCGGCCGAGCCGGTGCCGAGCGGCGACTACGTCGCGCTCGGCGACTCGTACGTCTCGGGCCCCCTGATCGACGTCCAGGACCCGACCAGCCCCGCCTGCCTGCGCTCGGACGAGCACAACTACCCGAGCCTCGTGGCCAAGGAGCTGGGGGTGTCGAGCTTCGTCGACGTCAGCTGCGGTGGCGAGACCACCGCGATGCTGAAGGACGGCCGGACGTTCGACGACGGCACGGTGCTGGGTCCGCAGCTCGACGCCGTGACGTCGCGGACCACGCTGGTGACCCTGGGCATCGGCGGCAACGACGGTGACGCGGCCGCCGGGCTGTTCAACTACTGCCTCATCCCGGCCTCGGCGAACGACCAGAGCTGCGACACGTTCATCTCCGACTACATGCCGAAGGTCTACGACACGACCCGCGACGACGTCACGTCGATCGTCCGGCAGATCCGCAAGCGCGCCCCGCGGGCCGAGGTCGTCATGACGGGCTACCTGCGCATCGCGCCCGAGCAGGGGGACTGCGCGGCCCTGCCCCTGTCGTCGATCCGGCGCAAGGCCACGCTGGCGTGGGAGGCCGGCATCAACGACGCGCTGCGCGACGTCGCCGAGCGGACCAAGGCCCGGTTCGTCGACGTGCGGGGGATCTCCCGCGGGCACGACGCGTGCGCCGGGGACGAGGCCTGGGTCAACGGGGTCGAGAACTCGCCGGACGGCGACGGCGCGTTCCTGCACCCCACCGCGGCGGGCATGGAGCAGGTCGCGCGGCTCGTCGTGGAGGCCGTCCGCGCCGGCTGACCGGTCAGGCGACGCGCTTGCGCCGGGTCACGACCGACAGCGCGACCGCGCCGACCGCGCCGGCGACGACCGCCACCGCGGCGGCCTTGCCGACCTTGCTGTCCAGCCCCAGCCGGCGACGGAGGGCGACGGGGCGGGCGAACACCAGCACGGGCCAGTCGTTGTCCTCGGCGACCCGGCGCAGGGCCTTGTCGGGATTGACCGCGTACGGGTGCCCGACCGCCTCGAGCATCGGCACGTCGGTCTCGGAGTCGGAGTAGGCGAACGACGCCGCCAGGTCGTAGCCGCGCTCCTCGGCGAGGGCCCGCATCGCGTCGGCCTTGTGCGGCCCGTACGCATAGAACTCGACGTCACCGGTGTAACGGCCGTCCTCGGCCACCAGGGTCGTCGCGATGACGTGGTCGACGCCCAGCATCGCCCCGATCGGCTCGACGACCTCCGAGCCCGACGCCGACACGATCACGACGTCGCGGCCGGCGGCCTGGTGCATCTCGATCAGGTCGACGGCCTCCTCGAACACGATCGGGTCGATGATCGAGTGCAGTGTCTCGGCGACCGACTGCCGCACGACCTCGACGTCCCAGCCCGTGACCATCTGGGTCAGGTAGGCCCGCATCTTCTCGAGCTGGTCGTGGTCGGCGCCGCTGATCGAGAACATGAAGTTGGCGTAGGCACTGCGCAGCACCGCCCGGCGGCTCAGCAGCCCGCCCTCGTAGAAGGGCTTGCCGAAGGCGAGCGTGCTCGACTTGGCGATGATCGTCTTGTCCAGGTCGAAGAATGCGGCTGACCTCGTGGGGCTCACCCCTTCAGGATAGGGGCGTCCACACCCTGACGGGTCACGCTCGGCCGTCCACAGGCCACGACTTCTGCCTTTCGGACCCCTGCCGGGGCCGGGATCGTCGTACGCATGACGGATCCGACCGCCCCCCTCATCGTCACGTCGGACGAGCGGCTGCTCGACGACGCCCTCCGCTGGTGCGCCGCGGCGGGGGCGATCCCCGACCTGGCGCACGACGTCACGGCGGCCCGACGGGCGTGGCGGCAGGCCGCGGCGGTCATCGTCGGCGAGGACCTGGCGGCGGCGCTGTCCCGGGCCGAGCTGGTGCGTCGCGACCATGTCGTGCTCGTCGCCCGGGAGCCCGCGCAGTGGTGGCCCGTCGCGATCGCGCTGGGCGTCGACGCGGTCTGCGCCCCGCACGAGGAGGACCGGGTCCTGGAGTCGCTGTCGTCGGCGCTCGACGGCGGGGGCGAGGCCGCCGTCGTGAGCGTCGTCGGTGGGTCGGGCGGGGTGGGGGCCTCGACGTTCGCGGTGTCGCTCGGGCTGGCGGCGCACCGGCGGGGCCTGCGACCGCTGGTGCTCGACGCCGATCCGCTGGGCGGTGGGGTCGAGCTGGTGATCGGGGCCGAGCGGACGGACGGCCTGCGGTGGCACGACTTCGGGGCGACCCGGGGTCGGCTCAACGCGGGATCGCTCGCGGACGTCCTGCCGACGCACCGGGGCGTGGCGACGCTGTCGTGGCGCGCGACCCACCGCGGCGAGCTGCCGGACGCCGTCGGGTCGGTCCTGACCGCGGCGGTCCGCGGCTTCGACGTCGTGGTCGCCGACGTGCCCCGTCACCTCGGTGACCACGGCCCGGAGATCGTCGGCCGCTCCGTGCTGAGCGTCGTGCTGGTGCCGGAGGAGGTGTGCGCGGTCGCCGCCGCCCGCCAGGTCGTGGGACGGCTGCGGGACCTCGCCCCGTCGGTCGCGGTGGTCAGCGTGCACCGCCCCGGCGGCATCGGGCCGGCCGCCGTGGCCGAGGCGGTCGACGCCCCGGTCGTGGCGAGGCTGCGGCCCGATCGTCGGGTGCGCGGCGGTGTCGATCGTGGGCACGGTCCCGGCCGGTCGCGCTCTGGACGCCGCGCCGCGGGGGCAGTGCTGGACGCCCTGGGCCTGGAGCCGTGATGGCCGAGTCGCCGATCCTCGACCGAGTGCGCCGGCGCCTCGCGGCCGAGGCCGCCGAGCCCACTCCGCACAGCGTGGCGGAGGCGCTGCGGGCCGAGCAGCAGGTCGCCGGCAGCGGCACGGTGCTGGCGCTGGTCGACCAGCTGCGCAGCGAGACCCGGGGTGCGGGGCTGCTCGACCCGCTGCTGGCGCTGCCCGGGGTGACGGACGTCCTGGTCAACGGGGCCGCCGAGGTCCACGTCGACCGCGGTGCCGGGCTGGAGCGCACATCGGTGCGCTTCGCCGACGAGGACGCGGTGCGCCGGCTCGCGCAGCGCCTCGCGGCCCAGGCGGGTCGCCGGCTCGACGACGCGAGCCCGTGGGTCGACGCCCGACTGCGCGACGGCACCCGGCTGCACGCCGTGCTCGCACCGCTGGCCCGGCCCGGCACGCTGATCTCGCTGCGGGTCCCGGCGCGTCGGACGTTCAGCCTCGCCGAGCTGCACGCCGCGGGCTCGCTGTCCGGTGACGCGCTGGGCTGCCTGCGGGCCGTCGTGCTGTCCCGCGCCGCGTTCGTCGTGTCGGGTGGGACGGGCTCGGGCAAGACGACGCTGCTGGCGGCCGTCCTGGCCGAGGTCGACGACCGCGAGCGCATCGTCGTGGTCGAGGACGCGACCGAGCTGCGACCCGACCACCCGCACGTCGTCGGCCTGGAGGCGCGCCCCGCCAACGTCGAGGGCGCGGGGCTCGTGACCGTGCGCGACCTGGTCCGGCAGGCGTTGCGGATGCGGCCGGACCGCCTGGTCGTGGGGGAGGTGCGCGGGGCCGAGGTCGTCGACCTGCTGGCCGCGCTCAACACGGGCCACGAGGGTGGGTGCGGGACGGTCCACGCCAACGCGCCGGTCGACGTGCCGGCCCGGTTCGAGGCGCTCGGCGTCGCGGCCGGCCTGCCGCGGGACGCGGTGCACAGCCAGCTCGCGGCCGGCATCGACCTCGTGCTCCACCTCGGCCGTACGTCCGCGGGTCACCGCGTCCTGGAGCAGGTCGCCGTCATGCGCCGCCGTCCCGACGGGGTCGTGACCTGCGTGCCCGCGCTGACGTTCGTCGACGGACGCGGGATCCGGGGCCCGGGCCACGACCGGCTCCGCGAGGTCCTGGCGTGACGGTCGTCGCCGCGCTGGCCACCGGCCTGGCGGTGCTGCTCTGGCGGCCACCCGACACGTGGTGGGTCCGCCACCGTCTGGGCCTGGGCGGCAGCGTCGCGGCGCGGCCCGCGGCGACGACCGGGCTCGTCCTGCTCGTCGCGACCGGCGGCCCGGTCGTGGTCGGGCTGCCGGGGCCTCGCCTGGTCCTGGCCCTGACCGTCGCGGGGGCCGCCGGGTTCGCGCTCCGCCAGGCCCGGTCGTCGCGGGCGAGGTCCGCGGTCCGTCGACGACGGGCCGAGGTCACGGACCTGCTCGGGCTGATGGCGGCCGAGCTCCGGGCCGGCATCCTCCCGGCGCACGTGCTGGCCGGGCTGGCGCCGGACTTCGGCTTCCTCGGCGCCGCCACCCGGTCGGCCGACATCGGCGGCGACGTCCCGGCGGCGCTGCGGGTGGCGGCCAGGACCCCGGGCCGCGAGCTGCTGGGCGAGCTGGCCGGGGCGTGGCACGTCGCCGAGCGTGCCGGCGCCCCGCTGGCCCGCGTCCTGGACCGGCTCGAGGAGTCGTCGCGGGCCGAGCGGGAGATCGAGCGGGAGGTCGAGTCCGGGGTGGCGCCGGCGCGGGCCACGGGCCGGCTGATGGCCGTCCTGCCCGCGGTGGGGCTGGCGCTGGGCTCGGGGATGGGTGGCGACCCGCTCGCGGTCCTGACCGGCACGTGGCCCGGGGTCCTGTGCCTGGCGGCCGGGGTCGCGCTGGCGTGCACGGGCGTCGGCTGGGTCGAGCGGATCGCGGACTCGGTCGAGCGGGCGCCGTGATCCCGGGCCTGCTGGTCGCGCTAGCGACGTGGTGCCTCGTGCCGGAGCCCGCGAGCGTCCGGGCCCGGCGCGTCCTGCAGCCGGTCCGCGCCCCGCGGCGGCTCGACCCCGCCCTGGCCGCGGCGCTCCTGGCGCCG
>NZ_JAOPXQ010000074.1 GCF_025965075.1 Aeromicrobium sp. | reverse complement strand
GGCAAGCGTCGTCTTGCCTACGAGATCAACAAGAAGAACGAGGGCATCTACGCCGTCGTCCAGCTCCAGGCGGAGCCGGCCACGGTCAAGGAGCTCGATCGTCAGCTCACGCTCAACGAGTCCGTTGTGCGCACGAAGGTCACACGTCCCGACGTGAAGTAGGCCCGACCCAAGGACAGCGATGTCCACAAGGACCGCAGCGAACCCTCGCGGGTGTCGCACCACTGCGGTTCACTTGGAGTCAGACACCCCATACCCGAAAGGCTGCGCCACATGGCAGGCGAAACCGTCATCACCGTCATCGGCAACCTCACCGACGACCCGGAGCTCAAGTTCACTCCTTCGGGCGCCGCGGTTGCCAACTTCACCGTCGCCTCGACGCCTCGCACGTTCGATCGTCAGACGAACGAGTGGAAGGACGGCGATGCACTGTTCATTCGCTGTGCCGCCTGGCGCCAGCTGGCCGAGAACGTCGCCGAGTCGCTCCAGAAGGGTCAGCAGGTCATCGTGACCGGCGCCCTGAAGGTCCGCAACTACGAGCGGCAGGACGGCTCGAAGGGCACGAGCGTCGAGATGAACGTCGATGAGATCGGTCCTTCGCTGCGCTTCGCGACCGCCAAGGTCACCCGCGTCAACCGCTCCGGCGGCGGAGGCGGCGGCTTCGGCGGCGGTGGCGGCGGTAACTCAGGTGGCGGCGGTAACTCAGGTGGCGGCTACGGCGGAGGCAACTCCGGCGGTGGCGCACCTCAGGGTGGCAACGACCCGTGGTCGTCGCAGCCCCCGCAGCAGGGTGGGTCTGGCGCATGGGGTGGCAGCTCGGGATCGTCCGAAGAGCCCCCCTTCTAACCACACGTCAGTAACGAACTCAGGAGCAACATGGCAAAGCCAGTCGTCCGGAAGCCGAAGAAGAAGAGCAACCCGCTCGCCGCGGCCAAGGTCACCGAAATCAACTACAAGGACACCGCGCTGCTGCGCAAGTTCATCTCGGACCGCGGCAAGATCCGCGCGCGCCGCGTCACGGGTGTCACCGTCCAGGAGCAGCGTCTCATCGCGAAGGCCATCAAGAACGCCCGCGAGATGGCTCTGCTTCCTTACACCTCCACCAGCCGATAAGGGGTCTGAGATGAAGCTCATCCTCACGCACGAGGTCACGAACCTCGGCACCCCCGGCGACATCGTCGAGGTCAAGGACGGCTACGGCCGTAACTTCCTGCTGCCGCGCAACTTCGCCATCCGTTGGTCGAAGGGCGCTGCCAAGCAGGTCGAGTCGATCAAGGCTGCGCGCAACGCGCACGCCGTGCACGACCTCGAGGAGGCCCAGAGCATCAAGGGCAACCTCGAGTCCGCGCCGATCAACGTCCCGGTTCGCGCCGGCGTCGGTGGTCGTCTCTTCGGTGCCGTCACGGTCTCGGACATCGCGGACGCCCTCGGCGTCGCGGGTGCCAAGGTCGACAAGCGTCGCATCGAGGTCGGCAACCCGATCAAGGCCCTCGGAACGCACACGGTCTCCGTGCGCGTGCACCCCGAGGTCAGCGCGAAGGTCCAGCTCAACGTGGTCGCTTCCAAGTAGTCCACCGACGGGCCGGCACCACTGGTGCCGGCCCGTTGTCGGTGGCACCCAGCCTCATGCGTACCCCCGCCGCAACGGTTGCCTCGTTCCTCCTCGCCGGGAGCCTCGTGCTCTCCGGCTGTTCCTCGACGTCCGACAGTGACGCCCAGGACTCCACGAGCCCGGCACCGAGCCGGAAGGCCGAGCGCACCAGCACCGCCTGGACGACCGCCGCGCCGGCCGAGGTCGCCGCGGGCGGCACGCTGCGCCTCGCCGCCGCCACGCTCCCGGCCAGCTTCAACCCCCAGCACGCCGACGCCGCCAACACCGACGCGGCCCGCATCCTCGCGCCCACCGTCGGCGGCGCCATCCGCATCACGCAGGACGGCGGCTGGAAGGTCGACCCCGACTACGCCGAGTCCGTCCGGGTCACCGACAAGGACCCGCTGAAGGTCAAGGTCTCGCTCAACCGTCAGGCGGTCTGGCAGGGCGGGACCCCCATCACCGCGGCGGACATGATCGCGTTCTGGAAGGCGCAGAACGGGTCCAACGACGCGTACGAGGTCAGCTCGACCACCGGCTACGAGGACATCTCCGACGTCGAGCAGGGCACGGACAAGTTCACCTACACCGTGACGTTCAAGAAGCGCACCGCCGAGTGGCCGCTCTACGTCTACCCGCGGCTGCCCGCCAACGTCTCCTCGAAGGCCTCGTCGTTCAACTCCGGGTTCCGCAAGCGGGCTATCCCGGCCAACGGTCCCTTCGTCGTCAAGTCGATCGACGTGCGCAAGGGCCTCATCACCCAGACGCCCAACCCGCGCTGGTGGGGCGACAGGCCCAAGCTGCGCACGATCACGTGGAACGTCGCGACGCCGGCGCTGCAGGCCAAGGCCTTCGCCGTCGACGAGCTCGACGCGGCGGACCTGGAGGCCGCGACCTACGCCACGGTCAAGGACGTCGGACGCGTGCAGCGGGCTCCCGGCCTGGAGTGGTCGCAGGTGACCGTCAACGGTGGTCGCGGACCGCTCAAGGACGTCAACGTCCGCCGGGCCGTCGCCCGCGCGATCGACCGGGACGCGCTCGCCGTGACCGCCGCCAAGGGACTCGGCGCCCGCCCCTCGACCGTCGGCAGCCTGATGCTGCTGCCGGGCCAGCGCGGCTATCGCGACTCCTCGAGGTCGATCTCGTACGACCCCAAGGCCGCAGCCGCGCTGCTGAAGAAGGCCGGCTGGACCAAGGGCGCCGGGGGCAAGCTCGTGCGCGACGGCCGACCGCTGACCCTGACGATGCCCGTGCCGCGCTCGACCCCCACCAACTCCCGGCGGGCCGTGGCCATCAAGCGTGACCTGGCCAGGATCGGCGTGACCCTGCAGCTGCGCCGGGTGCCCGCCGCGAGGTTCTTCGACCCGATCGTCCAGTCGCTCGACTTCGACCTCGTGACCTTCACCCGGCGCGGATCGGCGTTCCCGATCGGCGCGACCAAGCCGTTGTTCTACCCCATCGACTCGGCGCAGAACTTCACCGGCATCGGTCCGGCCCGGTTCGGCAAGGGCTTCGACACGGTCCTCGGCACGTTGAACGACGACCTGCGGGCCAGGCGGGTCGCACAGCTCGACAAGCTCCTGCTCGACGAGGTCCCGATGATCCCGCTCGCGGTGACCCCCCTGGTCGTCGCGGTGCAGGACGACGTCGTCAACTACGGGGCCGCCCAGTTCGAGCAGCCGGACTGGACCCGGGTCGGCTTCACGAAGAAGCGGTAGCCGCCGCGACGATCCCCGCGACGGTCGCGACATCCCGCCTGGCCGGGGCCGAGCGGGACGGGACGAACACGTCGCGCCGCGCGTCGTACGTGGCACCGACGACCTCGCCGTGGTCGCCCTCGAGGGCGTGCAGGCAGGTCGACCAGCCGGCGGCCCGCAGGCGCAGCTCGAGGCCGCACACCATGTCTGGCGGGGTGACGGTGTCGTCCTCGCCGTAGATGACGTGGACGCGGCACCGGCCGGCGCCGGACGGCAGCGGCGTGGGCAGCGGCTGCCCCGAGATGGGGTCGAGGGCGCGCGGACCGTCGGCGGGCGCGATCAGGACCAGCCCGCCCACCCCGATCCCGAGCCGCCGGGCGTTCAGGGCCAGGCTCACGGCCGCGACGCCGCCGAGGGACCAGCCGGCGACGACGATCGTGTCGGGGTCCTGGCCGCGCTCGGTCGCGATCTCCCGGGCCCGTCGCACCGAGGTCAGCAGGTCGGCCCGGCCACCGTCCGGACGGCCCGCGTCCCAGTCGGGCGTCACGACGGTCACGCCGTGCGCCGCGACGCGCTCGCTCAGCGTCGTCAGGACGCCACGCGCGTCGGCGCCCCGGCCGTGCCACAGCAGCACGACCGGCCCGTCCTCGCCGCGGACGTCCAGGTGGCGGCCGGGGGCGTACTCCTCGGTGGTCATGGCCTCAGTGTGCCGAACGGGTCGTCCCGAGGACCATCCAGGCCGTGCCCCGTTGCCGCCGCCAGAGCGTCACGAGGCGGGCGGCGATGAAGCCCGCGTACGCGACCCACAGCCAGGTGAAGCCGGCATCGAGCCATCCCACCGCCAGGGCCAGCGGGGCGTACGCCGCGAGGACCACGAGCCCGGCCCACGCCAGGTAGACCCCGTCACCCGCGCCGATCAGCACGCCGTCGAGGACGAACACGACCCCGGACAGCGGCTGGATCGCCGCGACGACCAGCAGCGCCGGGACGAGGGCGTCGCGCACCGCCGGGTCGGAGGTGAACAGGTGCGACACCCAGGGAGCTGCCGCCGCCAGCAGCAGCCCGGCCACCAGGCCCGTGCCCGCGCCCCATGTGACCATCCGGCCCGTGAGGGACCGGGTACGTCCGGCGTCCCCGGCACCCAGCGAGCGTCCGGTCAGGGTCTGGCCGGCAATCGCGACGGCATCGAGGCCGAAGGCGAGGAACACCACGATCGACCCGGCCACCTGGTGGGCGGCGAGGGGGACATCGCCGAGCCGGGCCGCGACAACCGTGCCCAGCACCAGCGAGGCGCGCAGCGTCAGGGTGCGGACCAGCAGCGGGACGCCCTCGCGGGCGGCGGCGAGGATCTCGGCGGCGCGGGGGTCGGTCGGTGCATGCGCGCGGCGGGCCCGGCGGACCACGACCGTCACGAGCCAGCCGGCCGCGAACCACTGCGCCACGACGGTGCCGGCCGCGGCGCCCTTGACCCCGCCGTCGAGGCCGTAGACGAACACCACGTTGAGCACGACGTTGAGGACGTTGGCGACGATCGTCACGACCAACGGGGTCCGCAGGTCCAGGCTCCCCCGCATCGCCCCGGTCGCGGCGAGGATCAACAACATCGCCGGGATCGCCAGGGCCGACACCAGCAGGTAGTCCGTCGCGAAGCCGGCCACCCGGTCCGAGCTCGCGAGCCCCGTCCCCAGGGGGCCGCTCAGCACCGCGACCCCGACGCCGAGCGCCACGCCGAGCCCCGCGGCAAGCCACAGGCTGCTCACCGCCAGGCCGTGGGCCAGGCGTTCGTCCCCCGCGCCGTGGTGGCGCGACACCGTCGCGGTGCTGCTGTACGCCAGGAAGATGCACAGCCCGACGACGGTGCCGAGCACGACCGACGCGGCCGCCAGGCCGCCGAGCTCCCCCGTGCCCAGGTGACCGATGATCGCGGTGTCCGCCAGCAGCATCAGCGGCTCGGTCACGAGGGCGAAGAACGCGGGGACGGCGACCCGCAGGATCTGACGGTCGTCGTCACGCCGGAGCCTCATGGGAGCCTTCCTGACGTGAACAATGGGTGTCGTGGGGTTGAAGTGACGGCTTTTGTCGACAAGTGTATGCACAGGCGCCGGGGGACGAGCACTGCCCCGAAAATATTTTGTCTCCACACACAACATTCGACGTCTGCGCAGGTCAGAGCCCATGTGAGATAAAAAGATTATTGGTTGTCCACATGTTCGTCCACTGGCTGTGCACATGCGCGGTCGGCGTTTTCCACAGGCAAGGGGGGGTTGCGCACACCCCCTGTGCGGCGACGTCTTGGAGACAACCCGTACGAGGCCTACTGTGACGGGTCGGCGGTTTCAGCCCGACGAAATGTCGGTGTCGAAGGCTACGGTCGCATCATGAGCAGAGGGGGTTGTCCGTGAGCGTGACGGACCTCTACGAAGCCGGTCCAGGACCCGGCGAAGACCCCGGCTCCGGACGTGTCCCGCCGCAGAACATCGAGGCCGAGCAGAGCGTCCTGGGCGCGATGCTCATCAGCAAGAACGCGATCGACCCCGCCGCCGACATCCTGCAGGGCCGGGACTTCTACCGCCCCGCCCACGAGCAGATCTTCGACATCATCACCGACCTGGCCAACCGGGGCGAGCCCGCGGACGCCATCACGGTCGCCGCGGAGCTGCAGCGCCGCGGCGAGATCGGCCGCATCGGTGGCGCGACCTACCTCCACGACCTCGTGCAGGCCGTGCCGATCGCCTCCAACGTCGACTTCTACGCCGAGATCGTGCGCGAGAAGGCCATCCTGCGCCGCCTCGTCGAGGTCGGCCAGCGCATCGCGCAGATGGGCCAGTCGGGTGAGGGCGAGGTCGCCGAGATCGTCGACCGCGCGCAGGCCGAGGTCCTCGACGTCGACGGCACGAGCCAGGCCGAGGACTACCGCCCGGTCTCGGCGCTGATGACCGCGACGATCGACGAGATCGAGGACATCCAGAGCCGCGACGGCCAGATGTCCGGCGTGCTCTCGGGCTTCCCCGACCTCGACAAGTTCACGACCGGCTTCCGCGCCGGCCAGATGATCGTCGTCGCTGCCCGCCCCGGTGTCGGCAAGTCCACCCTGGGTCTCGACTTCTGCCGGTCGGCCGCGATCCGCCACCAGATCCCGACCGCCATCTTCTCCCTGGAGATGACGGGCGAGGAGATCGCGATGCGCATGCTGTCCGCCGAGGCCCGGGTCAGCATCGGCCACATGCGCGGCGGCGGCATGCACCAGCGGGACTGGGAGGCGGTCAGCAAGGCCATGCCCCGAGTCAACAGCGCACCGCTCGTGATCGACGACAGCCCCAACATGACGATGCCGGAGATCCGGTCCAAGGCGCGCCGCATCAAGAAGCAGTACGGCCTGGGGTTCGTCGTCATCGACTACCTCCAGCTGATGACGTCGGGCAAGCGGGTCGAGAACCGTCAGGTCGAGGTCTCGGAGTTCTCCCGCCAGATCAAGCTGCTGGCCAAGGAGCTCGAGATCCCCGTCGTCGCGATCAGCCAGCTCAACCGTGGCTCGGAGCAGCGCACCGACAAGACCCCGCAGCTGTCGGACCTGCGTGAGTCCGGATCGATCGAGCAGGACGCCGACATCGTGCTGCTGCTGCATCGCCCCGACATCACCGCCGGCGGCGAGTCCGAGCGCCCCGGCGAGGCCGACTTCATCCTGGCCAAGAACCGTTCGGGCCCGGCCGGCGTCAAGGTCGCCGCGACGTTCCAGGGCCACTACTCCCGCTTCACCCCCATGGCCCGCGACTCCGAGCCGCCCCCGGGCGCCCCCGCCGCCGGCGACTTCTTCGGCTGAGCCGACCCGCTCGACCCCGACGGATACGCTCGTGCTGTGACCCTATTGACCGCGCTCGTGCACGAGGCCGCCAACGCCCCTGACTCCGGGCTCGCCGGCTGGACCGTTGAGCTGATGGACCGGATGGGTCTGTTCGGTGCGGCCCTGGCGGTGGGGATGGACAACCTCTTCCCGCCGATCCCCAGCGAGGTGATCCTGCCGTTGGCCGGCTTCGCGGCCAGCCAGGGCACGTTCACCCTCACCGGGGCGCTGGTCGCCACGACCCTGGGCTCCGTGACCGGCGCGGTCGTCCTCTACTGGCTCGGCGCGATCTTCGGCCGCGACCGCGCGGTCGCGGTGTTCGACAGGGTCCCGCTGCTCAAGGTCAGCGACCTGGAGAAGACCGAGGCCTGGTTCGCCAAGCACGGCGGCATGGCGGTGTTCTTCGGCCGGATGGTGCCGATCTTCCGCAGCCTGGTCTCCCTCCCGGCCGGGGTCGAGCGGATGAGCTTCAGCCTGTTCCTGCTCCTGACGACGCTGGGCAGCCTGATCTGGAACTCGATCTTCGTCGTCACCGGCTACCGGCTGGGGGAGAACTGGGACGCCGTCGAGCCCTATGCCGACATCTTCCAGAAGCTCGTGATCGTCGCGGTCCTCGTCGTCATCGTGGTCTTCGTCGTAGTGCGCGTGCGGGACAAGCGGCGCTCGGCCGCCTGACCGCCGCGCAGGGGGTGCCTGCGCGAGCCCCCGGTCATACAGTGAAGGCATGACCGGAGACAGCGAGAAGCAGGCCATCGCGGCAGTCCATCCACAGCTGTTCATCGGTGGGCAGTGGCGCGACGCCGAGGGTGGGAAGACCTTCGGGGTCGAGGACCCCTCGACCGGGGAGACCCTCGTCCGGGTCGCCGATGCGAGCGTCGCCGACGGCCGCGCCGCGATCGACGCCGCCGTCGCCGCGCAGGCCGACTGGGCCCGCACGCCGCCGCGCGACCGGGGCGAGATCCTGCGCACGGCATTCGAGCTCATCACCGAGCGGGCCGACGAGCTCGCCACGATCATGACGCTCGAGATGGGCAAGCCGCTCAAGGAGAGCAAGGCCGAGATCGCCTACGGCTCGGAGTTCTTCCGCTGGTTCGCCGAGGAGGCCGTCCGGATCTCGGGGCGCTACTCCGTGGCGCCCAACGGGGCGACCCGGCTGCTGACGCTCAAGCAGCCCGTCGGACCGTGCCTCATGATCACGCCGTGGAACTTCCCGCTGGCGATGGGCACCCGCAAGATCGGCCCGGCGATCGCGGCCGGCTGCACCATGGTCGTCAAGCCCGCGGGCCTGACCCCGCTGACGATGCTGTGGCTGGGTGACGTGCTGGCCGAGGCGGGCCTGCCGGCCGGGGTCCTCAACATCGTGACGACGGCGCGCACCGGCGAGGTCATGGAGCCGATCATCCGCGACCCGCGCCTGCGCAAGCTGACCTTCACCGGCTCGACCGAGGTCGGTCGCTCGCTGGTCGAGCAGAGCGCCGAGGGCCTGCTCCGGGTGTCGATGGAGCTGGGCGGCAACGCCCCGTTCCTGGTGTTCGAGGACGCCGACCTGGACAAGGCGGTCGAGGGCGCGATGCTGGCGAAGATGCGCAACATCGGCGAGGCCTGCACCGCGGCCAACCGGTTCATCGTGCACGAGTCGGTCGCCGAGGAGTTCTCGGGCCGGCTCGCCGAGCGGATGGCGGGTCTGAGCGTCGGCCGGGGCACCGACGACGGGATCGACGTGGGTCCCCTGGTCGAGGCCAAGCAGCGCGACAAGGTCGCCGAGCTCGTGGACGACGCCGTGGGCAGGGGCGCGACGGTCCTCACCGGCGGCTCGGCCCCCGACGGGCAGGGCTACTACTACACGCCGACCGTGCTGACCGACGTCCCGCTGGACGCCCGGCTCGCGAAGGAGGAGATCTTCGGACCCGTTGCCCCGATCTTCACCTTCACCGACGAGGACGATGCCATCGCGATGGCCAACGACACCGAGTTCGGGCTGGTCGCCTATGCGTTCACCCGGGACAACGCGCGGGTCATCCGGGTCTATGAGGGCCTCGAGACCGGCATGGTCGGCATCAACCAGGGGATCGTGTCCAACCCCGCGGCGCCGTTCGGCGGCGTCAAGGCCTCGGGCTTCGGACGGGAGGGCGGCGCGGAGGGCATCGAGGAGTACCTCGAGACCAAGTACGTAGGGTTGGCCCTGTGACCCTGCTCCGCGGCTCCGCCGTCGCCGTGGTCCTGACGCTGGCCCTGACGGGCTGCTCGGGCTCGGACTCCGGCGGATCGGACGGCTCCGGCAAGGCGGACGCCGCCGACCCCACCGCCTCGGTCGACGAGTCGAAGGCCTGCTCCTTCCTGTCCGCCGCGGACCGCAAGCAGCTCGCCGGCGTCGCGCTGGACGAGGTGGTCGCCGCCGACGCCCGTTCCGGCGGGTCCCAGTGCCGGTGGTCGAGCACCAAGGGCCTCATCGAGGTCACGTCGGTCCCGGCGACGTCGTGGGCCAAGACGCTGCCCGACGTCATCGACCAGCTCGGGTCCTCGAGCGAGGTCAAGACCAAGCAGGACCGCAAGGACCTCGCGCGGGCCAAGAAGCTGCTCGCCGACGCCGGATCGTTCGACGGCGCCGAGGCCTGCAAGGCGTTCGACACGCTCGCCGAGATCGACGGAGCCGACAAGGACACCGACGTCGCGGTCAAGTACCTCCCGATCAGCTCGACCGAGGTCGGCGTCTCCGCACAGGTCTGCTCGGCCGGCGTCCTGACCTCGCTGGTCTACTCCGAGCCGGGCCTGGTCGAGTCGAAGGCGTTCGAGAAGAGGGCCACGGCCGCTGTCCGGGCGGCCCAGAAGCGCGCCACGGCGTAGGGGCTCGCTGCCGTTGGGCGTGGGTCGCCTCTCCATCCTTGCGGGTGGCTCTGACATGCTCGGTCGGGCAATAATGTATTGCCATTTCGGCAGTTTCCTCTTGTACTCGAACACCTGTTCGAGTAGTGTTGGTGGTATGAATCCGCAGCCCACCATCGACACCGTGCTCGCCGCGATGCGGCGGCTGGAGGTCGGTGATGTGCGGGACAAGTTGCACGCCCTGCAGGAGGCGCAGGACGCCATGGATGCGGCGAAGGCGATCTTGTTGGCCGAGCTGCAGGCCTCGAAGGACTTTGAGATCGACGGGGCGTCGACGCTGACCACGTGGGTGCGCACCCAGCTGCGGCTCAACGCCGGGCAGGCCACGGCGTTGGTGCGCAACGTGGCCGCGCTGCGGGATCTGCCGTTGGTGGCCGAGGCGGCGTTGTCGGGGCGGATCAGTGCGGCGCATGTGCGGGTGTTCGTCTACGGGCTGGCGCATGTGGGGTTGGAGCCGATGCGGGAGCTGGAGGAGGCGTTCGTCGCCGTCGCGACCGAGCACGACCCGGCCGAGCTGTTCGAGGCGGTCAAGCACCTCAAGGACGTGCTGCATCCCGAGGACCTGGACGAGAAGTGGCGCGACGGGATGGACAAGGAGGACTTCGCCGTCGACGCCCTGCCGGACGGGTTCCACGTCACCGGCTTCCTCAACAGCGTCACGGGGGCGAAGCTGAAGAAGGTCCTCGACGCCGTCTCCGCCCCGCATGACAAGGACGACACGAGGTCCGGGGCGCAGCGCCGGGTTCAGGGTTTGGACGATGTGCTGTCCTCGATCCTGGCGGGCGGTCTGCCGGCTGATAAGGGGGTCAAGCCGCACCTGTCGGTGTTCGTGGACGCCGAGACGCTGGCTGCGGCGGCCGCGCACGTGCAGCAGGCCACCGAGCACCCCGACCAGCGTCCCGCCCCGATGCCCCCGACCGAGCCGGCCAGGCTGGCCGGGCACGGGGCGATCGGACCGAATCTGT
>NZ_JAOPXQ010000053.1 GCF_025965075.1 Aeromicrobium sp. | reverse complement strand
ACGGCGTACGAAGGGGTCCCGCACCTCATCACGCCGATCATCACCAACCCCAAGAAGGCCGCCGAGGCGCTGCAGTGGGTCGTGCGCGAGATGGACATGCGCTACGACGACCTGGCCAACTTCGGCTTCCGGCACATCGACGACTTCAACAAGGCCGTCCGGGCCGGCAAGGTCCAGCTGCCGCCGATGAGCGAGCGCGTGCTGGCCCCCTACCCGTACCTCCTGGTCGTCGTCGACGAGCTCGCCGACCTCATGATGGTTGCTCCACGAGATGTCGAGGACTCGATCGTCAGGATCACGCAGCTGGCGCGCGCCGCCGGCATCCACCTGGTGCTCGCGACGCAGCGTCCCAGCGTCGACGTCGTGACCGGACTCATCAAGGCCAACGTGCCGAGCCGGCTGGCGTTCGCGACCTCGTCAGTCACCGACAGCCGGGTCATCCTGGACCAGCCGGGCGCCGAGAAGCTCGTCGGCCAGGGCGACGGACTGTTCCTGCCCATGGGGCAGAACAAGGCGATGCGCATGCAGGGGGCCTGGGTCACCGAGGCCGAGATCCACACGATCGTGGAGCACTGCAAGGCCCAGCTCAAGCCGACGTACCGCGAGGACGTCACCGCCGCACCCGCCGCGAAGCGGGAGATCGACGACGACATCGGCGACGACATGGACCTCGTGCTGCAGGCGATCGAGCTGTGCGTCACGACCCAGTTCGGCTCGACGTCGATGCTGCAGCGCAAGCTGCGGGTGGGCTTCGCCAAGGCCGGCCGCCTGATGGACATCCTCGAGAGCCGCGGCATCGTCGGGCCCAGCGAGGGCTCCAAGGCGCGTGACGTCCTGGTCAAGGCCGACGACCTCGAGCAGGTCCTCGCCACGATCCAGCTGGGCTGAGGGCATGACCGACGCGTTCGAGATCCACCGCCGCACGTGGCTGTACGTCCTGCTGGCCCTCGTCTGCCTCGGCCTGGCGGGCGGCTTCGGCTGGCTCGCGTACGACCGCTCCGCCCCGGTCCTGGCGGCCCCCGCCGTCGTGCTGGCCGGGCTGGGCGTCAACCTGGTGCGCGCCGTCGGCGACATCCGCACACCGCTGTTCGTCGCGGACGACCACGGGGTCCGGATGGTCGCCGAGGGCGGCTGGGTCGGCCTGCTGTGGAGCGAGATGGGCGAGATCCGGGTCGAGCGCCGGGAGGGGCTGCGGCACGACCCGCGGATCAAGGTCGTCAGCAGCGACGGGCGCCGGTTCTACACGTCGCCACTCGGCATGGCGACGAACGTCTCACCGGGGGAGGCGGAGGTCCAGTTGGCGCAGCGCCGCTCGGCTGCCGCATACTGATTCGGTTGTGCCCGTTCACCGAGAGGGACCCATGTCCACGGCAGACACGCCGAGCAACTACAACATCGCGAACGCACTGACGGTCCTGCGGATCGTCGGTGTGCCGTTGTTCGGGTGGCTGTTGCTGACACAGGGTGGCGACTCCGTCGGCTACCGCATCGCCTCGTGGGTCGCGTTCGCGCTGCTCATGATCACCGACAAGATCGACGGTGACCTGGCCCGCAAGCACGACCTGGTCACCAACTTCGGCAAGCTCGCCGACCCGATCGCCGACAAGGCGCTGACCGGGATGGCCTTCGTCGGCCTCTCGATCATCGGCCAGCTCTGGTGGTGGGTCACGATCGTCGTGCTGATCCGCGAGTGGGGCATCACGCTGATGCGCTTCGTGGTCAAGAAGTACGGCGTCATGCCCGCGAGCCAGGGCGGCAAGATCAAGACGACCCTGCAGGCCCTCGCGATCGGCGGTTACCTGCTGCCGTTCGAGATCTGGAACAACCCCGCGACCGACCTGCTCCTGGTCATCACGCACGTCGTGATGGCGCTCGCGCTCGCCGTGACGGTGGTGACCGCGGTGATGTACGTCCGCGACGCCGTCACGCTGCGCCGCGAGGCCAAGGCCGCAGCCGCGCAGTCATGACCGTCGCGAGGGACGCCGTCGTGGCCCTCCGCGCCGCCGGCGCGACCGTGGCCACCGCCGAGTCGCTGACCGGTGGGCTGGTGTGCGCGGCGCTGGTCAGCGTGCCGGGCGCCTCGGACGTCGTGCGCGGGGGAGTCGTGGCGTACGCCCCCGAGCTCAAGACGACGCTGCTCGGGGTCGACGCGGGACTGGTCGCCGAGCACGGCACGGTCGACGCCGACGTCGCGTCGGCGATGGCCGTCGGCGTCCGTGACCGGCTCGGTGCGACGTACGGTCTGGCGACGACCGGGGTCGCCGGCCCGGACCCCAGCGAGGGCAAGCCCCCCGGCACGGTCCACGTCGCCATCGCGGGTCCGGAGGGGGTCGAGACGGCCCTGCTGGCACTGGCCGGGAGCCGCGACGACATCCGCACCGGGACGGTCGCTGCACTGTTGTCGATGCTGGTCGCTAGGCTGGGGGAAGAATCCCGCTCCCAGCGGAGTTGACACTGACGTGGCAGCACAGGATGGAGGCACTCGATGACCGCGATGCGACAGCTCGTCGGCGAGGTGCTTCGCGCGCGCCGGATGTCCCAGGGCCTCACGCTGCGTGACGTCTCGGGCAAGGCCCGGGTCAGCCTGGGCTACATCTCCGAGGTCGAGCGGGGCCAGAAGGAAGCCAGCTCCGAGCTGCTCGCCGCCCTCGCCTCCGCGCTCGAGGTCCCGCTGTCGAAGGTCCTGCTCGACGTCAGCGCGATGCTCGAGATCGAAGAGGCCTCGGTCGACCAGATCGCCAGCATCTCCTCGATCGCGCCGGGCGACGTCTCCGCCTCCGCGGCCTGATCTCCCAGCGGTGAAGCACAGCGAGTTCTGGTCCCGCATGGACCAGCAGTTCGGCCGCGGCTACGCCCGGGTCTGGGCCGACAGCCACGTCATGAGCGTGCTGGGCGGTCGCACCGCCAGCCAGGCGCTGGAGGACGGCGAGCAGCCCAAGACCGTGTGGCGCGCGATCCACGAGACCCTGGGACTCCCCGCTTCCGAACGCTGACCCCATCCGCGACCGGCGCACAAGGATCCGCGACTGGCGCAAGATGAAGGTTCTGGGACGGCGTGTCGTCCACCTTTGCGCCACTCGCGAAGCGTCTTGCGCCACTCGGCGTGTCGGCGTGTGTCGAACACCTGTTCGGGTTAGAGTCGTGCACAGGTTGGACGTACGAAGGACGCCATCCACAGGCGGGTCGACGAGGCCCATTTATGTCTGAGGGTCCTTCTAACGTCGTCGATGACCGGCCGCCCCACGAGCAGAAACGGACACCCAGACATGGCACAGCCCAACAGTTCCCTCGCCACCGCCAAGGACAAAGGCAAGTCCCTCGAGAACGCGATGGCACAGATCGACCGCGCCCACGGCAAGGGTGCCGTCATGCGCCTGGGCGACCAGGCCCGCGCCCCGATCGAGGTCATCCCGACCGGCGCCACGACGCTCGACATCGCTCTCGGCATCGGCGGCCTGCCGCGCGGCCGCGTCGTCGAGATCTACGGTCCGGAGTCCTCCGGCAAGACGACGGTCGCCCTGCACGCGGTGGCCAACGCCCAGAAGGCCGGCGGTGTCGCGGCCTTCATCGACGCCGAGCACGCGCTCGACCCCGACTACGCCCGCAAGCTCGGCGTCGACACCGACGCTCTGCTCATCTCGCAGCCCGACAGCGGTGAGCAGGCACTCGAGATCGCCGACATGCTGATCCGCTCCGGCGCGCTCGACATAATCGTGATCGACTCCGTCGCGGCGCTCGTGCCCCGCGCCGAGATCGACGGCGAGATGGGCGACAGTCACGTGGGCCTGCAGGCGCGGCTCATGAGCCAGGCGCTGCGCAAGATGACCGGTGCCATCAACGGCTCGGGCACTACGGCGATCTTCATCAACCAGCTTCGCGAGAAGATCGGCGTCATGTTCGGCTCGCCCGAGACCACGACCGGCGGCAAGGCGCTCAAGTTCTACGCCTCGGTCCGTCTCGACGTGCGACGCATCGAGACGCTCAAGGACGGCACCGACATGGTCGGCAACCGCACCCGCGTCAAGGTCGTCAAGAACAAGCTCGCCCCGCCGTTCAAGCAGGCCGAGTTCGACATCATGTACGGCCAGGGCATCAGCCGTGAGGGCAGCCTGATCGACGTCGGCGTCGAGGCGGGCTTCGTCCGCAAGGCCGGCGCCTGGTACACCTACGACGGCGACCAGCTCGGCCAGGGCAAGGAGAAGTCGCGGCAGTTCCTCAAGGACAACCCCGACCTCGCCGAGGAGCTCGAGAAGCGCATCTTCGAGCACATGGGCATCGGCGCCCAGGCCGACAAGCCCGCGCTCGAGGTCGTCGAGGAGCCCCCGACCGACATCGAGTTCTGACCCTCGTCATGGCGCGCACACCGGTCGAGGAGATGACACCCGACGAGCTGGCGAGCTTTGCCAAGGAGATCGTGGTGCGCAAGCTCAGCGAGCGGGCGCACAGCCGCAGCGACCTCGCTCAGGCACTGGTGAAGAAGCAGGTGCCTGAGGGGGTCGTCGAGGCGACGCTCGCCAAGTTCGAGGCCGCCGGCCTGATCGACGACGAGGACTTCGCCCGCTCATGGGTCCAGGCGCGTCAGCGCGGCAAGGGCCTGGCCCCTCGGGCGCTGGCGATGGAGCTGCGCCGCAAGGGTGTCGACGACGAGATCTCCAAGGAGGTCCTGTCCGAGCTCGACCCGGCAGCCGAGGTGGAGGCAGCCCACCGGCTGGTGCAGTCACGGCTGCGCTCGATGTCGCGCTTCGACGACACCACCAAGACCCGCCGGCTCGTGGGCATGCTGGCTCGCAAGGGCTACTCGCCCCAGCTCGCCTTCGAGGTGGTCCGCCACGAGCTCGGAGCCGAGGCGCAGGCGCTCGACAGCATGTGAGGAGTCAGAGCCTGCGGCGCAGCTTCTCCACGATCTCG
>NZ_JAOPXQ010000043.1 GCF_025965075.1 Aeromicrobium sp. | reverse complement strand
CGCCTGCCGCCGCCGAGCCGGCCCCGGCCGCACCGGCTCCCGCTCCCGCTCCCGACGCGACCGCCCTGCGCGTCGACGCCGACGCCCGCCGGGTGTGGGTCGCGGCCACCGAGCTCGTCGTGACGGCCAAGGAGTTCGACGTCCTGGCGCTCCTCGACTCCAACCCCGGCGCCGTCTTCACGCGCGAGCGGGTCATGGACGAGGTGTGGGACGAGAACTGGTTCGGCTCGACCAAGACCCTCGACACGACGATCGGCCGGCTGCGGCAGAAGCTCGAGGACAGCGGCACCACGGCGCGCGTCGTGACGGTCCGCGGCGTCGGCTTCCGCCTCGAGCGGAGCCGACGCGATGCGTGAACGGCTCGTCGTCACGCTCGTGACGATGACCGTCGCGATGCTGTTGGTGTTCGGCATCATCCGCGCGTACTCGACCGCCAACCTGGTCGAGGGCCAGCAACGTACGGCAATCGGCCAGTCCGCCGACCTCGCCGCGGTGGCGATCGCCGGCCTCGGCGACCGTCCCGTCACCACGACGTTCCTCGGCGACCTGAAGCACGACGACCAGACCATCACGTACGTCGACCCGGACGGCACGACGCTGCGCACCGGCGCGTCGAGCGACGATGACCTCACGGCGACCCGCGCGATCAAGGGCGGCGGACGGGTCACGCTGTCCCAGGACCCGTCCGTGACGTCGGACCGGGTGTCCGACGCGCTCCTCCCGCTGGTCGTGCTGGGCCTGGGCCTCGCCGCGATCTCGGCCATCATCGGCTCGCTGCTCGCGCGGCGGTTCGCGTACCCGTTCCGCCGGCTCGCGGACGACGCGATCCGCATCGGCGACGGGCACTTCGACGTCGACGTGCACCACTCGTCGATCCGCGAGGCCCAGGTCCTGGGCAACGCCCTGCGCGACGCGGCGGCCCGGCTGGACACGCTCGTCCGGCGCGAGCGCCAGCTGGCGGTCGTCGCATCCCACGAGCTGCGCACCCCGATCACCGCCCTGCGCCTGTCGCTGGAGGACCTGACGCTGTGGCCGCAGACCCCACCGGACGTCGCCGCGGAGCTGCAGCACAGCCTCGCCGAGGTGGACCGGCTCAGCGGTGTCGTCACGACCCTGCTCGACAGCGGCACCGAGCACCTCGGCGCCACGTCCCGGCTCGACCTCGCCGTGCTCGCGGCGGCAGCGGTCGAGCGGTGGGCCGACCGTGCCCGGTCGCAGGGCCGACGTCTGGTGTTCGGGTCCTCCGAGCCCGCCTGGACCACGGTCGTCCGCGCACCGGTCGACCGTGTCCTGGACATCCTGATCGAGAACGCGCTGCAGCACGGGACTGGCATGATCACGGTCGACGTCGTCACGGTCGGCTCCCACCTGGGGCTACGTGTCACCGACGAAGGGTCCCGGGCCTTCGACACAGGGGTCTTCCACGAGTCGCCCGCCGGCGCCGAGGCGGGACTCACCGACGCCGCCACGCACGCCGAGTCGCTCGGCGGATTCGTCGCGGTCGACGACCACCCGAGCACGCGAGTCGTCCTGGCGCTCCCCCGCCGCGCCCGCGCCAGCGATCGCTGAGCCCTCGCTGGGGGCAACGTCGCGTGGCCTGACGTGGCCTGCGCTGACGCCTCGTCACCGCCGGCGCAGGTGGGTCAGCGCGACCCGGTAGGCCGGGTCGAGCCAGTAGTCGCCGTGACCGAAGATCCGGGTCGACGGGCCGTACTGGTCCTCCGCGGTGATGGGGGCCGGGTCCAGCAGGCGCCAGTCGTCGCCGCTGCGCCGCACCCCCGACCCCCGCACGTACGTGTCGGGGGCCTCGACGGCCTCACCGTCGACGAACCGGCACGATGTCGCAAGACCGGAGCCCTCGCCGAGGTGGTTCCATGACAGCACCGGGCCGGCCAACGGGTCGGTCTCCCGGTAGAGGTTGATCCATCCCCCACGCAGCTCGCGGTGCAGCAGCGAGATCGAGCGATGGCTGACGTAGGCCGGGAAGGCGCGCGGGAAGATCTGGCGGAGCTGGGAGCCGTACGTCAGCAGGGCGACGCGGCGACGTTCGTCGTCGTTGAGCAGGTGCAGCGCGGCGAACGCGATCAGGCTGCCTTGGCTGTGGGCGCTGACGACGACGTCCCGGCCCCCCGGCGGACGGGTCGAGAGGTGCTGGACGACCCGCTTCCCCAGGTGCATCACGGTGTGCTGCGAGTAGGGCTTCGGCACGAACGGGTGCACCGCGTGCGGCCAGAACGAGATGACGTCCCAGACCACGTTGACGCCGCGGCGCGACGTGTCCTGGGTGAAGCCTCGCCGGGCGAGCAGCACGAGCGCGGCGGCGAGCCCGAGCAGCAGCCACGCACCGCCGACCATCGTGACGTTGCTGAACGAGCTCTCCGTCGGGGCGAGCGAGACCTTGTCCCGCCCGGCCGAGAGCTCGTCGAACCAGCCCCACGCGTGCCGCGGGCGCCAGTCGCGCGGATCGTCCCAGACGGGGTGGAGCTCGTAGAGGATCGCCAGTGACATCGCGACACCCGCGCCGACGAGGGTCAGGACGATCGGCGCGACGTGGTTCTTGGCCCGGCCGATCCACAGGCCTCGCACGATCGAGCCCGCGTCGGGGCGCCACGGCGGCACCGCGAAGCCGCCGGCATCGACCGGCGCGGCGCCGGTGAACATCGCCCGTGCCCGGGCGGCGAGGCGGGCCCGACGCGCCACGAAGTCGGCGGCCAGCCCGATCGCGACGGCCAGCAGCACGAAGAACGTGAGCCCCCAGGCGTACGACACACGGTCCAGCATCGGCGTGACACCGACCTTGCTGGCCGACAGCCGCAGGGTCGACGAGACGGCGGTCGGCAGCGAGGCGGCCAGGCCCACGCCCACGAACACCGACAGGGCCGCCACCATGCTGCAGGCCCAGCCACGGGCGTACGGACGGAAGTACCACGCCGGGTCGTCCGCGGCCGGCGTCGTCGAGGGGGTCGTCGCGACGATCCGCCAGCTGACCAGCAGGAGCGCCGAGACCGCCAGGATGCCCACCAGCAGCAGCACGATCGAGATCAGCTCGAAGCCCTCGATCGGGACCCGTCGGGCGGCATCGCGGGGCGGGGCGAATCCCGGCATCTGCCACATCGCCAGCCCGACGAGGACGAGGCCGGCACCGCACGCGAGCCAGGAGCCGCGGTCGACGATCGTGTGCCAGCGAACCCGCCACCGCCGGCCCGACTCGTCCAGCGCGGCGACCGCGAGCGACTCGGGATCACCGAGCAGCGTGACGACCAGGGCCACCGCCGCCAGGAGGCCCAGCGCGACCCAGACGATGATCCCGTCGCTGTCAGGCTCGCGGACCCAGCGAGCCATCGCTGCGACCAGCAGCAGGCCCGCCGCCAGGTGGAGCCGACTCAGCGTCGGTGAGTCCGAGGTGCCTTGATAGAAGTACGGGTCGGCGAGCGGCGTGCCCCGCTCCTCGGCCCGGGCCCGCGCCTCCTCGGTCCCCATCCCGCCGGTGATGCGGGGTGCCGCGGTGGCCGTGAGGCGTCCCAGCAGCCACAGGCCACCGACCACGGCGGCGGTCGCGACGGTGGCGAGCATCAGCACCGCGGCCGGGTTCCACGACGCGAGCTGCGCCGCGCCCGGCGCCCACCGCCACGCCACCAGGTCCATCAACGTCAGGCCCACCGAGAAGACCAGCAGCAGCGTCAGCAGCAGGGCCAGGAGGCGCAGCAGGGCACTCGCGGCGGCGTGCGCGTTGACGGAGCGACGCGGTCGGGACGCCGGTGCCGGCAGCATGAACTGCGCGGCGTTGATCATGCCGAACGGCACGAGCAGCAGCCACAGCGCCTGCCACGCCGTTCCCGACGTGTAGCGGCCCCAGTGGTACGCCTCGAGCGCCTGCCCGTCCCTGCCGGGAAGGACCACCCCGTCGGCGTCGACCGCGCTGAAGAACCGGCTGGCCCCGCCGCCGTCGGTCTGCGCGACGTGCGGGTGCGCCAGGAGCGACTCGGGCGGCGTGCCGCTGACCCCGTGCACCCTCAGCTCGACCCACCCCGCGTTCGCAGCCATGGCGGACTCCTCTCTCGCGGTGCTCAACATCATTCATCACCGGCACCACGAGATGCACGCCTTGCGGCAGACGAGTGGGGACGCTCGTGCGTCGAGCGTCCCCACTGAGGGAAGAGTCAGAGCCGGCGGACCCGGTAGGCGCTGGTCCAGATCCTCTCCTTCTTCACCGGCACGCCCGGGCGGCTGGCGTGCCAGATCCTGCCCGCCCCGGCGTAGATGCCGACGTGGTACTTCCGGCCACCACGCACGAAGATGATGAGGTCACCTCGCTTCTTGGACGACCGCTTGACCGCGTGACCCTTCGTCGCCTGTTGGCTGACGACCCGGCCGATGTTGCGATTGAGCACGTGCTTGAAGACGTACCGCGTGTAGCCGGAGCAGTCGAAGCCCCTCCGGGTTGTCCCGCCCCACTTGTAGGGGGTTCCCTTGAGGGACGCGGCCTTCTTGAGGACCTTCGTGGCTTTCGACGCGCTGAGTGCCGAAGCCGGGGTCGCTGTCGAGCCGATGACCAGGGTGGCCATCAGGGCAGCGCTGAGCAGGGCGATGATCGCCCGATTGATGGTGCGCATGATTTCCTCGTTGCGCCTACGAGATGAGAGTCTGTCGGACCGTGAGGAGGCCCCAAGCGCGGTGCATGGGAGTGTGCGCGGGATTGACTGTCCCGTTCCGCCCCTCCGGTTCGATTGACGCGTGTGGGGACGGATTCGGCTCACGACGCGGTGGGCTTCCTTGACATGAAGCCGCAGTTCTCGGCGATGAGTCTACCGATCTGCTGCAAACGCCCCGGATCTTTCTGTGGCAGCCCGTCGCATCACCCCTCGAACGGCGCTCTGCGGAGGCTCCGGATCAGGTGTGGGTCGCACCTCTGCGATACTCGCTCTTGGACGTGGAGGGTTGTCCCCCTGTCCCGGGCCTCTAGCTCAATTGGCAGAGCAGCGGACTTTTAATCCGCGGGTTGTGGGTTCGAGTCCCACGGGGCCCACCCACCGCCGGAGCCGCTGGGCCGGCTACTGCGCGGGAGTGGTGAGCACGGTCGCGAGGCCGTCCAGCGCGCCGGGCACCAGGGCGTAGAACGACCACGTCCCGCGCCTGCTGCGGGTCAGGAGACCTGCGTCGACCAGGACCTTGAGGTGGTGCGAGACCGTCGGCTGGGACAACGCGACCGGCTCGTTCAGGTCGCAGACGCAGGCTTCGCCACCCTCGTGGGCCGCCACCAGCGAGAGCAGCCGCAGACGCGTGGGGTCGCCGATGGCCTTGAACTTCGCCGCCAGGAGGATCGCGTTGTCCTCGCTCATCGCGTCCTTCGTGATGGGCGCGCAGCAGATGTCCTCGAGCACCGGCAGCAAGGTCGTCATGCGTCCAGTATGCCCGCTGCATTGACATCCGTCGATGTCTTGGTACGTTATCTGTATCGACGTTCGTCAATGAAGGCGGACGCGGGGTGGATCAGCCAGGGAGCGACGTGAGCGACACAGTCAGCGAGAAGCCTGCGGGCGGACCCGACGAAGCGGTCATGGGCCGGCTCTCGCGCCTCGACCGGTTCCTCCCCGTGTGGATCGTCATCGCGATGGCGGTCGGCCTGGTGCTGGGACGCACGTGGTCCGACCTGACGGACGCCCTCGACTCGTTCACGGTGGGCTCGGTGTCCGTCCCCATCGCGATCGGACTGCTGGTCATGATGTTCCCGGTCCTGGCGAAGGTCCGCTACAGCGAGACCCGACGCGTCACGGGTGACCGCCGACTGCTCGGCGCCTCGCTGGTCATGAACTGGCTCGTCGGCCCGGCCCTGATGTTCGCGCTCGCCTGGCTGCTCCTCCCCGACCTGCCGGAGTACCGGACCGGGCTGATCATCGTCGGGCTCGCCCGCTGCATCGCGATGGTCCTGATCTGGAACGACCTGGCCTGCGGGGACCGCGAGGCGGCTGCGGTGCTGGTTGCCATCAACTCGGTGTTCCAGGTCGTCGCTTTCGCTGCACTGGGCTGGTTCTACCTGCAGACGCTGCCCGGCTGGCTCGGGCTCTCGACCACGAGCGCCGACTTCTCGGTCCGGGCCATCACGGCGAGCGTCCTGGTGTTCCTCGGGATCCCGCTGGTGGCCGGCTTCGCCACGAGGACCATCGGCGAACGCGCCAAGGGACGCGACTGGTACGAGGGGACGTTCCTGCCGCGGCTCGGCCCGTGGGCGCTCTACGGCCTCCTGTTCACGATCGTCCTGCTGTTCGCGCTCCAGGGCGACGCCGTCACGAGCAACCCGCTGGACGTCGTGCGCATCGCGATCCCGCTGCTGGCCTACTTCGGCATCACGTTCGGGCTCGGCATGCTGATCGGGCGTCGACTCGGGCTCGGCTACGCCAAGACCGCGACGCTGGCGTTCACCGCCGCCGGCAACAACTTCGAGCTCGCGATCGCCGTCGCGATCGGCACCTTCGGCGTCACCTCCGGACAGGCCCTCGCGGGCGTCGTCGGCCCCCTCATCGAGGTGCCCGTCCTGGTCGGCCTCGTGTACGTCTCGCTGTGGGCTCGCCGGTTCTTCCCCCAGACCGAAGGAGTCCGCCCATGACCACCCCCACCGTCCTGTTCGTCTGCGTCCACAACGCGGGCCGTTCCCAGATGGCCGCAGGCTTCCTCAGGGAGCTGTCCAACGGGTCGATCGAGGTCCTGTCCGCAGGTTCGATGCCCGGCGACCGGATCAATCCCGTCGCGGTCGACGCCATGGCCGAGATCGGCATCGACATCGCCGCGCAGCAGCCCAAGAAGCTGTCCACCGATGCCGTCCAGGCCTCCGACGTCGTGATCACGATGGGCTGCGGCGACGAGTGCCCCTACTTCCCGGGCAAGCGCTACGAGGACTGGGAGCTGACCGACCCCGCAGGGCAGGGCATCGAGACCGTCCGCGAGGTCCGGGACGAGATCAGGACCCGCGTCGAAGGACTCATCGCCTCACTTCGCACCACCGCACCGGGGAGCTGAGCGCACTCATGGCCACCCACACCAACCTCCCCGTCGTCGTCATCGGCGCAGGTCCCATCGGACTCGCGGCCGCCGCGAACCTGCTCGACCGGGGCATCGACTACTGCGTCCTCGAGTCGGGATCCGCAGCAGGCGCCGCGGTCCGCGAGTGGGACCACATCCGCCTGTTCTCCCCGTGGTCGCAGCTCATCGACCCGGCGGCCGCGAAGGTGCTGGCCGGGTGGACCGAGCCGGACCCGGACAGATGCCCCACGGGTGGCACGTGGGCCTCCGACTACCTGCAGCCGCTGGCCGACGCCCTCGGGGACAAGGTCCGCTACGGATGGACCGTGACCGGGATCGCCAAGCGCGGCCGTGACCTCGTCGTGGACTCCGGCCGCGACGAGGCAGCCTTCACCGTCCACGCGGACACGCCGACCGGCCCACAGCGGGTCCACGCCCGCGCAGTCATCGATGCCTCGGGCACGTGGGCGGGCCCCAACCCGCTGGGAGGCGACGGGCTGCCGGCGATCGGCGAGCGGGCGGCTGCCGACCGCCTCACCTACCGGGTGCCCGACACGAGGGACGAGCACGTCCGAGCGCGGTACGCCGGCAAGCACGTCGTCGTCGCCGGGACCGGCGTCTCGGCCAAGACCGCGCTCATCAGCCTGGCCGCCCTGGCCGGCACCAGGATCAGCTGGCTCGTCCGCCGCCCGACCACCGGCCATGCCTTCGGCGGTGGTGAGAACGACGAGCTGGTCGCCCGTGGAGCGCTGGGGGCGAACGCCAGGAAGGTCGTGGAGGACGGACGCATCGACACCGTCACCGGCTTCCGCACGGCCGAGGTCACGACCCAGGCCGACGGCCGGCTCACCCTGACGTCGTTCGACGGCCAGACCGTCCCAGCCGTCGACGAGGTCATCGTGCTCACCGGCTTCCGCCCCGACCTGTCCATCCTGAGCGAGGTCCGCCTCGATCTCGACCCCGTCCTCGAAGCACCTCGGGACCTCGCACCACTGATCGACCCCAACGTCCACTCGTGCGGCACCGTCCACCCGCACGGCGCCAAGGAGCTCTCCCAGCCCGATCGCGGCTTCTATCTCGCCGGGATGAAGAGCTACGGACGCGCGACGTCCTTCCTCGCCATGACCGGGTTCGAGCAGGTCCGCTCCGTCGTCGCCGAGATCGCCGGAGACCACGCGTCGGCGGCACGCGTCGAGCTCACGCTCCCCGACTCGGGGGTCTGCGGTGGCTCGGGACTGTTCGACGACGACGCCGCGTCGGGTGACGGCGGGTGCTGCGGCACCCCCCCGGCCCCGGTCGACCTGCTGAGCATCACCCCGTCACCGGCTCGGTAGCGCCGCCCCAGGGTTGTCCTGACCTGCGACGACATTTGGTCGTCACGCACTGGCGTGCCACTGTGAGGAGATGGATGACAGGGACCCATGGGACCGCTTCTCCACCCTGGCTCGCGACATGAGCGAGTCCGCGGGGCTGTCGGCCACGCTCCAGTCGGCCGTCGAGGGGGCCATCTCGCTCATCCCGCACGCCCAGTCGGCCGGGATCTCGATGGTGCACAACGAGCGCCCCATCGAGACGCCCGCGGCGACCGACGACCGGTGCCTCCGGGGTGACGAGCTGCAGTACTCCCTCGGGGAGGGGCCCTGCCTGCAGGCGATCCTGCAGCACGAGACGGTGCGGTGCTCGGACCTGCGTGAGGAGGACCGGTGGCCCGTGTGGTCCCGGCGGGTCTCCGACGAGCTCGGGTTCCGCAGCATGCTGTGCGTCCAGCTGTTCGTCACGGAGGACACGCTGGGGGCCCTCAACCTGTACTCCACCCAGATCGAGGCATTCGACGCCGACGACGAGGCGGCCGCGCTGGCGCTGGGCGCGCACGTCGCGGTCGCCCTCACCGCGGCCAAGGAGCTCGAGTCGCTGGAGAGCGCGATCGCGTCACGCACCGTGATCGGCCAGGCGGAGGGCATGCTGATGCAGCGCTACAACCTCACGCCGCAGCAGGCGTTCGCGGTGCTCGCCCGCGAGTCCCAGGCCAGCAACCGACGGCTGCGCCACATCGCCGAGGACATCGTGCGCAACGGCGTGGAGGCGTCACGGCCCGGGCCGGGTCCTGGCGGGAGCTGACCCACCGACCGTGTGGGCGCGGCCGGCGTGGGTAGTGCAACAGCATGCGCCACGTCAGCTGGATCGGAATCGTCCGCCACGGAGAGAGCACCGGCAACGTGGCTGCCTCCCGCGCCGAGACCGATGGCGCCGAGGTCATCGACATCGCCGAACGCGATGCCGACGTGCCGTTGTCCCACACCGGTGAGCAGCAGGCCGAGGCCGTCGGACGGTGGATGGGCGACACGTCGACCCCGCGCCCCGACCTCGTGTTCGTGTCGCCCTACCTCCGCACCCGGCAGACCGCCGAGATCGCGCTGCAGGGCCTGGACGTGCCGCGGGTGCTCGACGAACGGCTACGGGACCGCGAGCTCGGCATCCTCGACCGGCTCACCACGGCGGGAGTGGCAGCACGTCTGCCCGACGAGTCGCAGCGGCGGTCCCGCCTCGGCAAGTTCTACTACCGTCCGCCGGGAGGCGAGTCGTGGGCAGACGTCCTGCTCCGTCTTCGCGCCCTGTTGCGGGACATCGACCACGACCACCCGGGCGAGCGCGTCCTGCTGGTCGCGCACGACGCCTCGGTCTCGATGCTGCGCTACGTCCTCGAGGACATGGACGAGCCAGCGCTGATGGAGTCCGCCCGGCAGGTCACGATCGCCAACTGCTCGATCAGCAGCTGGTCGCGGGCCGACACCAACTGGAAGCCCGAGCTGTTCAACGACGTGACCCACCTCGAGCAAGCAGCCGACACCCACCCCACGGCCCAGGAGGACATCGATGCCGACCTCGCCTGACACCCGGATCATCACGCCACATCTGCTCGCGGACTGGGCCCTGCCCGAGGTTGCCGAGGGCAAGGAGTCCCGGGGCACGGTCCTGGTCGTGGGCGGGGCGCGCTTCACCCCTGGCGCCGTCCTGCTGTCCGGCGTCGCCGCCCTGCGCGCCGGAGCCGGACGGCTGCAGCTCGCCGCCACCGACAGCACCGCTGCGGCGCTCAGCATCGCCGTGCCGGAGGCCATGGTCGTCGGGCTGCCCGAGACCGATGACGGATCCGTCCGCGGCCGGGTCCCTGACCGGGTCCTGGAGCTCGCGGCCGAGGCTGCGGTCGTGGTCATCGGGCCCGGCCTGGACGATCTCGACGAGACCGCGACGCTCATGGGCCGCGTGCTGGACGCGATCGGGTCCGACACGACGGTGGTCCTCGACGCGTACGCGCTCGGCGCGCTCAGCCACGACCCCGGACTGGTCGCCGGGTCCGCCGACCGGTGCGTCCTGACCCCCAACACGACGGAGGCGGCGCACCTGCTCGGGCGCGATCTCGACGACGACCTGGACGTCGAGTCACGTCGGGTCGCCGAGAAGTACGGCTCCACCGTGAGCCTCTACGGTCACGTCGCGAGCCCGGACGGCCGCGTCTGGCGAGAGGAGAGCGCGGACGTCGGCCTCGGCACCTCCGGCAGCGGGGACGTCAGCGCGGGGATCGTCGCGGGGCTCCTGGCACGCGGCACGGATCCGGCACAGGCCGCGTGCTGGGCCGCCCATGTGCACGCCATGGCCGGTCGGCGCCTCAGCAACAGGTTCGGCCGGGTCGGCTACCTCGCGCGAGAGCTCGTCGACGAGGTGCCGGCCACGATCGCCTCGCTCTGAACGATGGACTCTCCAGATGGGTTCTGGAAGCGCCGGCTCAGGGAGCTCGGCGGGCGTACATCAGGGCCATCAGGCACTGCAGCGCCCAGCCTCGCAGGTGCGGGCGGATCGGCAGCTTGACGGCGCCGCGCGTGTTGATCGTGGGTCCTGCAGGCATGGCGGCGTCCTCTCGACGGTTCGAGCTGACTTACCCCTGCCCCGCCCCCGCATGCGCCCACGCGACGGTGACGCCCATCACGGGGCGGCTACGCCTGCGGGTTCTCGGCGGGGTTGGGGGGTGTGACGGGATTGCCCTCGACGTCGGGGTCGGTGTCCGGCTGGTCCGGGTCTCCCGGGCGTGGGGTGGCAGTGGGCTCGTGCGGCTGCGTCGTCATGCTCCGGTCGTACCCGGATCGCCGGGTCGTACGCATGGTGCCGCGGGGCGAGGGTACGTCCGCGGCTGACAACGAGAGGACACCCGAGCATGAGCATCCCCACCGCCGTCGGCACGATCCGTTCGATCGTCCTGGAGTGCCGCGACCCCGCGCCGCTCGCGAGGTTCTGGTCCGCGGTCCTCGGCCGCGACATCGACCAGCGTGACGACGACTGGTGGTCCCTCGTGCGTACGTCGGACGGTCCGCGTCTCGCGTTCCAGGTGGTCGACGACTTCGCACCGCCGCCGTGGCCCGGCCGCACCGGTGAGCAGCAGGTCCACCTGGACATCGAGGTCGACGACCTGGCCTCCTCGGCGGAGTCCGTGGTCGGGCTCGGCGCCCGGACGCTCTCGGGCGTCGTCGACTCCGGGACCGAGGCTCCGTGGCAGGTCTTCGCCGACCCCGCGGGGCACCCGTTCTGCCTCGTCAGCTTCCTGTAGCCGCGGGGCTGCGGCACAGGTCACGACCCTGCTCCTATCCTCTTCTCAGGTGGGCCTCGTATTCTGGGAGTTCTGCCCTTCGCGCCGACCCACCCAGGAGCCCTCTTCGTGACGAGCCACGCCGCACCGCCGACGCGCGCCCGACTCATCTGGCGACGGGTCGTCATCGGCTTGGCCGTGTTCACCCTGGTCCTCGGTGGCGCGGCCGCGGCGGCCTACATGAAGCTCAACGGCAACATCGAGTCGACCACGCTGCCCGACTCCACGATCGTCAAGGACGACACCTCCAAGGGCGCGCTCAACATCTTGTTCATCGGCTCGGACTCCCGTGACCTGAAGACCAAGAAGTACGGCAAGGGCACCGGCTCGCAGCGCAGCGACGCGCTGATGCTGGTGCACTTCTCGAAGGGCAACACCCGGATCGACGCGGTGCAGATCCCCCGCGACACCCTGACCGAGCTCCCCGCGTGCTCCGACACCGGCAGCGGCTCGTTCGCCGGTGGCGCCAACCTGATGATCAACTCGGCACTGGAGGGCGGCCCGGCCTGCTCGGTCAAGGCGGTCGAGAAGCTCAGCAACGTCCACATCGACCACTTCGTGCAGCTCGACTTCGACGGCTTCGCCTCGATGGTCAACGCGCTCGGCGGCGTCAACGTCTGCCTCACCGAGCCGATGGTCGACGTCGACGCCAAGCTCGACCTGCCCGCCGGCAAGCAGAAGCTCGACGGGACCGACGCGCTGGCCCTCGCGCGTACCCGGCACGCCGTCGGCGACGGCAGCGACATCGGCCGCCTGGGCCACCAGCAGGTCGTGATGTCCTCGATCATCAGCCGGGCCCGCAGTGCGGGCGTCCTGACCCGACCCGATCGGCTGTTCAAGTTCCTCAACGCGCTGACGTCGTCCATCACGGTCGACGAGGGGATCTCGTCGATCTCGAAGCTGACGGGCCTGGCCAAGCGGGCCAAGGCGGTCAAGGACTCGGGCATCACCTTCATCACGATGCCCAGCGCAGCAGCGCCGACCGATCCCAACCGCGTCGTCAAGACCGCGGACGCCGACACGATCTTCACGTCGATCGCCAAGGACGACGAGGTCCCGGTCGAGGGCAACGACACCGACAAGAAGGGCACCAATCGCGCCACGCCGGTGCGGATCCTCAACGCCGCGGCGACCGAGGGCCTCGCGACGAGCGCGCAGGCGTCCATGACCGAGCTCGGCTACACCGTCTCGGGCCTCGCGAACGCCGAGGAGCCCGCGGACACGACCCGCATCTTCGTCGACAGCACCCCGGAGGCGATGGCCACGGCCAGGGCCATCAACAAGGACTTCGGGTTCAAGGCCAAGATCGTCCAGCAGCCCGACGGCATGACGGGCGTGTGGCTGATCCTCGGCTCGGACCGCATCGAGGCCGGCACCGACCCGGTCAAGCCCAAGCCGGTCAAGGCCACGACCCGCAAGGCCAACGACTCGCTGTGCGTCTGAACCGACCGATCGCCTGCGCGGGTCGCCCCGGGGACGGCACACTTGCTCCGTGGATACGCACGAGACCGTGATCGGGTCTGATCTGTTCAGCACCTCGGCGCAACGGATCGTCGACTACCTCAACGCGCACACCCCGCTGACCGACTGGTCGGTGTCCCGCGTGTCGGGGGGCGAGCAGGTGCACGTGCACGTCCACCCCGAGTCGTTCCTGACGATCGGCCAGCGCGTCGACTGGGACCAGACCTTCTGCTTCCGGATGTACCACGGCGCCTCCCGGATCGTCCCCGACTCCCACCTGGACCCCGCCTACGCCGACCACCCCGACGCGCAGGTGGTCCGCGCCTACGCCGGCTTCCCCATCACCGACGCCGACGGTGAGCTCTTCGGCACGCTGTGCGGTGTCGCCAGCCAGCCGCTCGTCGACGAGTCCGCGGTCGACGCCGATCTCGTCGCCCTGATGGGCGAGCTGCTGTCGTCGCACCTGGCGATGTCCCGGATCGCGGACCGCGAGCGCCGGTCGGTCGAGATCGCCGACGCCCTCGCCAACGAGGACGGGCTCACGGGGCTGGTCAACCGGCGCGGCTGGGACCTGCTCGTGACGGAAGCCCAGCAGCGGGTCGACGCCTACGGCGACCTCGTCGCGGTCGCGGTGCTGGACCTCGACGGGCTCAAGCAGATCAACGACACCGAGGGGCACCAGGCCGGTGACGAGCTGATCCGTCGGGCCGCCAGCGCCCTGCGCGCGGCGGCCCGCCCCGCCGACCGGGTGGCGCGCTACGGCGGCGACGAGTTCGCGATCCTGTCCAACAACGTCCCCGTGCCCGACCTGCCGGGGCACTTCGCCCGCTTCACCGACGCGCTCGCCGAGCACGGGGTCAGCGCCTCGGTCGGCTTCGCGCAGACCAATCCCGGGCTCGTCACGATGCAGGAGGCGTTCTCCCGCGCCGACAAGGCGATGTACGACCAGAAGCAGTCCCGACGCAGCTGACCTCCGTCTACGGGCTCGCGGCGAGGAACAGGAACGCGCCGAGGATCGCGATGTGGATCCCGCCCTGGAGCAGGGTCGCGCGGCCCGGCACGACCGTCAGCACGCTCGTGATCATCGTCAGCACCAGCAGGACCAGCTCGGTCTCGCCCAGGCCCAGGACCAGCGGCCCGTCGAGCCACACCTGGGCGATCGCGATGACCGGGACCGTCAGCCCGATGCTGGCCATCGCCGAGCCGTACGCCAGGTTGAGGCTGATCTGGACGCGCTTGCGCCGGGCCGCCCGCACCGCGGCGATCGACTCCGGAGCCAGGATCATGAGGGCGATGAGGACGCCGACGACGGCCTGCGGCAGGCCGGCCGAGCGGACACCCGACTCGATCGAGGGCGAGACGTTCTTGGCGTTGCCGACCACCGCGACGAGCGCGACGAGCAGGAAGCCCGCGCTGACCAGGGCGGCGCGCGCCGTCGGCGGGTCCGCGTGGTCCTCGTCGGGCTTGATCGCGCCGGTGCTGGTCGTCGGCAGGAAGTAGTCGCGGTGCCGGACGGTCTGCATCGCGACGAACAACGCGTAGAGACCGAGCGCGGCGACCGCCGCGAAGGTCAGCTGTCCGGGCGTGAACTCGGGCCCGGACCGCCCCTCGGTGAACGTGGGGAGGACCAGGCAGAGCGTCGCGATCGTGCCGACCGCGGCCAGCGCGCTGCCGGTGCCCTCGGCGTTGAAGTGCGCGACCTGGCGGTTGAGCGTCGCGGCCAGCAGCGAGATCCCCACGATGCCGTTGGTCGTGATCATGATCGCGGCGAACACGGTGTCCCGGGCGAGGGTCTCGCTGCCCTCGGCGCCCGTCGTCACCAGCGTCACGATCAGGGCCACCTCGATCACGGTGACCGCGACGGCCAGCACGAGGGAGCCGTAGGGCTCACCGACCCGGTGGGCGATGACCTCGGCATGGTGGACCGCGGCGAGGATCGCCCCGGCCAGGAAGAGCGACACGAGGACCACGCCCAGGAGGGGCAGGTCCCGGTGCCAGGCGAGCCCGAAGACCCCCAACGCCGCGAGGGGCACCACGGCCGTCCATCGTGTTGCGAGGGCGGCGGCCGCAGTGGTCGTCATTCGTCCATTCTCCCAGACGGGTGTCTGCGAACCCGCCACCCGTCAGGCGAGGACCGCTGCGATCCCCTCGAGCAGCTCGCGGGTGCCGTGCTCACGACCGGCGGCCGCGTCGGGGCCGGGACCGTGCACGCCGTCGAGGTGCACGCCCTGCTCGGTGAGGGTCAGCCGGGTCCCGGTGTCGGACGGCTCGAGCACGACCGTCGTGATCGAGGTGGAGGCGTGCACGCCGTCGAGCCACATGTCGTACGTGTAGACGATCCGCTCCTCCGGGACGATGTCGGTGTAGGTCGCCCGGAACTCGCTGCGCGTGCCGTCGGCGAACGTGCCGTGGTTGATCGCGGTGCCGCCGACCCGGAAGTCCTCGGCGATCTCGGGGTCGGTCGCCTCGTCGGCGCCGAACCACTGCCGCTTGACCTCGGCATCGGCGAATGCCGCCCAGACCCGGTCGACGGGTGCGGCGTAGTCGCGCTCGATCACGAAGGTCGCGTGGGTCTGGGTGCGTCGGGTGGTGGTGCTCATGTCAATGCTCCTTGTCGGTGGGTGTGGACGTGGCGAGGTGGTCCCCCAGGCGGTCGAGCTGCTTCTCCTGCGGCAGGCGCTGCTGCACGATCCAGTGGTTCGCCGGGACGAGCCCGTCCGGCACCAGCTGGTACGTCCGGACGCGGCCGACCTTGTGCGACGCCACGACCCCGGCCCGTTCGAGCACCGCAAGGTGCTGGACGACAGCGGGCAGGGACATCGCGAAGGGCCGGGCCAGCTCGCTGACCGAGGCCGGCCCCCGGCGCAGGCGCTCGACCATCCCGCGCCGGCTGGCGTCACCCAGGGCGTGGAACATCCGGTCGAGCCGATCCGCATGGTTAAGCATATGCTTAAGTATGCTCGGAAGTCCGGCGGTGTCAACCCTTCCGGGCGGTACGGTGACTCCCATGTCCGCCGTCAAGAGCCCGTGGCTCATCGCCTTCGGGATCGCCTCCGTCGTCCACCTGGTGCTCAACGGGGCGGGCGCCGACCCGTGGGACAGCATCACGAAGTGCCTCGTCGCGCCCCTCCTGGCGGCCTGGGTCGTCGAGCAGAAGGGTCCCCGCCTGCTCGTCGTCGCGCTGGTCTTCTGCTTCCTCGGCGACCTGTTCCTCGAGATCGAGAACCTCTTCATCGTCGGCATGGCCGCGTTCGCGGTCGCCCACATCACGTTCATCACATTCTTCGTCCAGCGCGGAGGCCTCGACCAGCTGCGCCGCCGGCCGTGGATCCCGATCGCGTACGTCATCGCGGCGATCGGCCTGGTGGCGTGGTGCTGGGGCGGGCTCGAGACCGACCTCAAGGCGCCCATCCCGGTGTACGCCGCACTGCTCGTGGGCACCGCCGCCATCTCGCTGGCCACCGACCTGCGGGCCGGCATCGGTGGGGCGCTGTTCCTGGTCTCGGACGGCATCATCGCCCTCGGCGAGGCCGACCGGATCGACCAGGACGCCACCGCCACGGGCCTGGCGATCATGGCGCTCTACATCCTGGCGATCTTCTTCCTCGCCACCGCGATCCTGCAGCGCGAGAAGCGCACCGTGGCGGCCGGCTCGGGCTTCGACCCCACGATCCGCACGGACTGCTGGCCACGGCTCCCGGCCGGGAAGGTCACGACCTGACCGCGGCCGCTCCGGGACGCGACCTGACGTACCGGGTCGTCAACCGCATCATCGGGACGGGCTTCCGGCTGATGGGCTACCGGTTCGACGTGCGGGGCGCCGAGCACCTGCCTGCTCACGGACCCGGGGTCGTCGCCGGCAACCACATCGGCTTCCTGGACTTCACCTTCATCGAGTACGCCGCCCGGTCCCGCGGCCGGCACATCCGCTTCATGGCGAAGCAGTCGGTCTTCGACCTGCCCGTGGTGGGACGGCTGATGCGGGCGATGCACCACATCCCGGTCGACCGGAAGTCGGGCTGGCGGGCGGCCCGCCGCGCCCTCGACCTGGTCGCCGCCGGCGAGCTGATCGGCGTCTTCCCCGAGGCCACGATCAGCCGGTCGTGGCTGCTCAAGCCGTTCCGCCGGGGCGCGGCCGGCATCGCCCGTCACCACGGCGTCCCGCTCGTCCCGGTCGTCGTGTGGGGTGGGCACCGCATCCTGACGGTCGACGGGCACCGCACGCTGCGGCGCCGGCTGCCCATCACGATCATGGTCGGCGAGCCGCTGCTGCCGACCCCTGCCGAGAGCGTCGACGAGCTGTCGGCCCGGCTGCGCGTCAGGATGGCGGAGCTGCTCGCGGAGGCCATCGACGACTACCCCGAGTCGCCGCGGGACGAGGCCGACCGGTGGTGGCTGCCCTACGATCGCGGTGGGGCCGCACCCGACCCCGAGACCGCCGCCGTGCTCGACCGCGAGGCCGTCGCCCGCATCGGCGACATCTTCGAATGACCGCAGGAGGACCCCATGCCCTACGACTCCAGCCCCGTCACGGTCGGTGACCTGACCTTCGACGTCCGGTCGTCCGGGCCCGAGGACGGCGACCCGATCATCCTGCTCCACGGCTTCCCGGAGACGTCGATGTCCTGGCTCGAGGTCGCGCCGCGGCTGGCTGACGCCGGGTTCCGGGTCCACGCGCCGGACCAGCGCGGCTACTCCCCCGGCGCGCGACCGACGGGCGTCCAGGCGTACGACACGGGACTCCTCGCCGCCGACGTCATCGGGCTGGCGGACGCCCTCGGGCTGACGACGTTCCACCTCGTCGGGCATGACTGGGGCAGCGCCGTCGCGTGGGTCGTGGCCGCCGAGCACCCCGACCGTGTCCGCACCCTGACGGCGGTGTCGCTGCCGCACCTCGCGGCGTACAACCGGGCGCTCTCCGCCGACCCGGACCAGCAGGCCAAGGCCGCCTACATCGGCCTGTTCCGCCAGGCCGGCAAGGCCGAGGAGCTCCTGCTGGCCGACGGGGCGCGGCGGCTGACCGCGATGTTCGGCGACGCCGTGCCGGTCGGCCTGGTCGTCCGCTACGTCGCGCACCTGGCCGAGCCGGGAGCGCTGACCGCGGCGCTCAACTGGTACCGCGCGATGACCCCCGCGCTCGCCGACACCCCGCACGTGCGGGTGCCGACGACCTTCGTCTGGGGCACCGACGACATGGCGATCGGCCGGGCCGGTGCCGAGGCGTGCGGCGACTTCGTCGACGCGGACTACCGGTTCATCGAGCTCGCCGGCGTCGGGCACTGGGTCCCCGAGCAGGCCCCCGACACCCTGGCCGAGGCGATCATCGTCCGCGCCCGCACCTGAGCCCTCACCGCTGGAAGACTTGCTCGCCGTCGACCCAGGTCTGCAGCACCCGGACATCGGCGAGCTCGGTGGGATCGATCGCCAGGACGTCCCGGTCGATCACCGCGAGGTCCGCGGCGTACCCCGGCCGGATCGCGCCGGTCGATGCCTCGCTGCCGTTGAGCCAGGAGCTGCCGGCCGTGTAGGCGTGGATCGCCTCCGGCGCCGTCATCGCCTGCTCCGCCAGGAGCGGGGCCCGCTCCTCGCCGGGGGCGGTGCGGTTGACCGCCACGTGCATCCCGGCGAACGGGTCCGGGGAGGACACCGGCCAGTCGCTGCCGAACGCGAGGCGGGCACCCGCGTCGACCAGCGACCGGAAGACGTACTGCCGGCTCCGCGCCGACGGGCTGAGGAACGGCAGGGTCAGGTCGTCCATCTGATCGTCACGACAGGCCCACAGGGGCTGAGCGTTGGCGGTCACGTCGAGGGCGGCGAAGCGCGCGACGTCGTCGGGGGCGACGACCTGGACGTGGGCCAGGTGGTGCCGGTTGCCGCGTCGCCCGTTGCCGGCGATGGCGTGCTCGACCGCGTCCAGGCTGTCCCGGACGGCCCGGTCCCCGAGCGCGTGGACGTGCACCTGGAAGTCGTGGGCGTCAAGCTCGGTGACGTAGGCGGCCAGGTCCGGCGCTGCGATGAAGGACAGGCCGTGGTTGTCGGTGGGGTGCCCCCGTCGGTCGAGGTAGGGATCGAGCATCGCCGCGGTGTAGGTCTCGCAGACCCCGTCCTGCATGATCTTGACGCTGGTCGCCCGGAACCTGCCCTCCCGGGCCGCGGCGCGCCGGGCCAGCAGCTCGGGGACCTGCTCCAACCCGCGCTCGCGGTCCCACCACAGGGCGCCGACGACCTTGGCGGTGAGTCGACCGTCGGCGGCGGCCGCGAGATAGGTCTCCAGCGTGTCCGCCATGCCGAGCCCGGCCCCGACCAGCGCGTCCTGCCAGCCCGTGATGCCGAGCGAGTGCAGGTGCTGCTGCGCCGTGAGGAGGCCGCGCGTGAGCTGCTCGACCGTCGGCGCGGGCACGAGCCGCCCGACCAGCTCCATCGCGCCCTCGTGCAGGGCGCCGGTCGGCTGCCCGGACGCATCGCGCTCGATCCGTCCGTCGCCGGGATCGGGCGTGGCCGCCGAGATGCCGGCCAGGCCCAGTGCGACGGAGTTGACCCATGCGCTGTGGTGGTCGCGGTTGGGCAGGTAGACGGGCCGGTCGGCGACGACGGCGTCGAGCCGGTCCGCCGTGGGCGTCCCGCCGGGGAACGCCTCCATCGACCAGCCGCCGCCGACGATCCAGGGCGCGTCGGGGTGCGCGGAGGCGTAGCGCGCGACCAGCCCGACGTACGACTCGGCGTCCTCCCCCGACGACAGGTCGCACGAGTTCATCTCGGTGCCGGCCTGGACGGGGTGGACGTGCGCGTCCTGGAACCCGGGGAGGACCCAGGCCCCGCCGAGGTCCCGCACCTCGGTGGACGGTCCGACGTAGGCCCGGTGGTCACCCTCGCCCACGACGCCGATCCGGCCGTCGGTCACGGTGAGGAAGGTGCCCGTCCAGGTGCCGGCCGCCCAGATGCGGGCGCCGTGCAGCACGACGTCGGGATGGTCCACACCCGTGAGACTAGCCACTGCACGTGGTGGACGGCGCCGATGACGACTAGATTCGTCGCCAACCCGGTTGCTGACACTGGAATCCGTGCCATCCCCTGGAGATCCCGAGCCCATGACTGCCCACGACACCGCGTACGAGCGGAACGCTCCGGACGCACGTGTCGTCGAGGCTGCGCTCGCGGGGTCGCACCAGGGCGTCTTCTGGCTCGAGGACGTCCGTGACCGGGTCGTGTCGCACCCGCCGCTGGCCGGGAGGCGGGATGCGGACCTGACCGTCGTCGGCGGTGGCTACACCGGCCTGTGGACCGCGGTGCTCGCGAAGCGCCGCGACCCCGGGGCGCGGGTCGTGCTCCTGGAGGCCGAGACGATCGGCTGGGCGGCGTCGGGGCGCAACGGCGGGTTCTGCGAGGCGAGCCTGACCCACGGCGAGGCCAACGGACGAACCCGATGGCCCGACGAGTACGACACCCTCGCCCGCCTCGGCGAGGACAATCTCGCGGCGATCGTCCGCGACATCGCCGAGCTCGGCCTGGACTGCCAGCTCGAGCACACCGGCGTCATGACGGTCGCCGTCGAGCCGCACCAGGTGGCCTGGCTCGCGGAGGAGGCCGGCGGCGAGCGCCTCGACGCGGCCGCCGCGCGGGCCTCGATCGACAGCCCGCTGTTCCTCGCCGCGCACTGGGAGCGCGAGGGCACCGCGCTGGTGCATCCCGCCCGCCTCGCGACGGAGCTCGCCCGGGCGGCCGTGGGGCTCGGCGTCGAGATCCACGAGCACTCGGCGGTGGTCGGGCTCGACTCCGACCGGGCCGGTGGGCCCGTCACGGTCCGGACCGCCGGCGGTGCCGTCCGCACCGACCGGGTCGCGCTGGGCACCAACGTGTTTCCGTCCCTGGTCCGCCGGACCCGGCTGCACACCGTGCCGGTCTACGACTACGTCATCGTCACCGAGCCGCTGTCGACCGAGCAGCTCGCGTCGATCGGCTGGGCCTCCCGGCAGGGGCTGGCGGACCTGGCCAACCAGTTCCACTACTCGCGCCTGACCGCCGACAACCGGATCATGCTCGGCGGCTACGACGCGATCTACCGCTTCGGCCGCAAGGTCAGGCCGGAGTACGAGGACCGGCCCGCGAGCCACCGGACGCTGACGGCGCACCTGTTCGCGCTGTTCCCGCAGCTCGAGGGGCTGGGCATCACGCACCGCTGGGCCGGCGCGATCGACACCTCGACCAGGTTCTGCGCGTTCCACGGCACGGCGCGGGGCGGCCGGGTCGCCTACGCCGCGGGGTTCACGGGCCTGGGGGTCGGCGCGACCCGCTTCGCGGCCGAGGTCATGCTCGACCGCCTGTCAGGGCTGACCACCGAGCGGACCGAGCTTGAGATGGTGCGGACGATGCCGCTGCCGTTCCCGCCCGAGCCGATCGCGAGCGCGGGCATCAACCTGACCCGGTGGTCGCTCGACCGGGCCGATCACCGCGAGGGACGGCGCAACCTGCTGCTGCGGACGCTGGACTCGCTGGGTCTCGGCTTCGACTCCTGAGCCGTGTCCCGGGACGAGATCAGGCCGACAGGATGATCGAGGCGTCCCGCCGGGCGAGGGGCCAGCCCGCGGGATCATCGAGCGAGCGGCCGACCTTGCGGGCGTAGTGGTTCCAGTCCTCGGCCCGGCCGGCGAACCACACGACCTGGCGCAGCATCAGGCTCTCGAGGCTGCCGGCCGCGACAGTCGGGTGGCGCAGCCCGATCTCGTAGGCGATGTCGCGTGCCGCGCGGGCGTCCGCGACGGCGTCGTGGGCGTTGTCGAGCAGGACGCCGTAGTAGGCCGCGACATCGCTGAGCCGGCGCGGGCCGAGGCCGCCGCGCTCGATGCCCCAGTCGATGACGAAGGGGTCGACGACGAACAGCCGATCCCAGTCGGGCTGGGTCAGCCCCCACCGGTCCGCCTCGGCGCGCAGCATCGTGAGGTCGTAGGCGGCGTTGAAGACCACCAGGCCCACGCCGCGCTCGATCAGGTCCTGGATCCAGGAGACGATCTCGGCGATCGCGTCGACCGGTGCCGGAGCGCCGGCCAGGGCCTCGGCGGTCAGGCCGTGGACCGCGGCCGAGGCCTCGGGGATCGGGACGCCGGGATCGATCAGTCCGGCGAAGTCGTGGCCGCGGTCGTCGAGCAGGGCATAGCTCAGGACACGGTCGGACTGCGGGTCGATGCCCGTCGTCTCGAAGTCCAGCGAGGCCAGCGGCACCCGGTGCCAGCCGTCGTGATCCCGACGGGGCGGCGGGGTCGGGGAGCAGCCCAGGCAGATCGTGCGCCAGCTGCCGGGCAGGCCGATGAGCTGACCTGCGGTGGCGGCGACGGCGGAGCCGCACTCGGCGCACGGGCCGGCGTACTTGTTGGACCTCACAGGTGTTCCACCCTTGCTCGAACGTCGTGGTGCTCACGCTAGTGTCCGGCTCGGACAACCCGGGGCCACGACACGGAAGTGGTACGGTCGTCCGACTTCTCGCATCCGGAGCCGCC
>NZ_JAOPXQ010000038.1 GCF_025965075.1 Aeromicrobium sp. | reverse complement strand
ACGCTGGTGTTCGGCATCGTCCACCAGGTCACGGACTCCTACCGTCCCGCGATCCTGGCCCTCATCCTGTTCTTCGTCGTCGGCGGCGCTCTGCTGTGGCGCCTCGACCCCCGCACGGGTGTGCTCGAGGCGGGCAACGTTCCGCCGGCCATCCTCTGACATGTTTGAGCAGATGCCACTTAGGGGAATCTCATGTGTGTCATCTACGTTGGTAGACGTAAGGCACAAGAGAGGGGACGCACATGGCTGAACGTGCATTGCGAGGTGCTCGGCTCGGGACACAGAGCTTCGAGGACGAGCGCGGCGTGGAAATGGCTCCCCGCCAGCAGGTCGAGTACGTCTGCCCGGACGGGCACACGTTCACGGTGACCATGGCTGACGAGGCCGAGATCCCGTACGAGTGGGAAGACCCGAAGACGGGACAGATCGGTCGTCGGGCCGACATGGAGAAGCCGGAAGGCAAGGCGGAGAAGCCGATCCGCACCCATTGGGACATGCTGCTGGAGCGACGCTCCGAGGCGGAGCTCGAGGAGATCCTCACGGAGCGGCTCGAGCTGCTCCGCGGCGGCGAGATCGGACCGCCGCACCTGCACCGGCCCGCGAAGAAGAAGAGCGCGGCCAAGAAGAAGAGCGCCTGAGGCACCCTGCCCCACGTGGAGAGAGACCCCGGCCTCGGCCGGGGTCTTTTGACGTCCGTCAGCGGGTCGTGGCCAGTGCCTGCCGCCGGCGCAGTCGGCCGGGCACCAGCCGGGCCAGGCCCCACACGGTGACCCGCCACAGCGCCTCGCGGACGATCGCGCCGCTCATCTTGGACTCGCCCCGCTCCCGCTCGACGAATGTGATCGGCACCTCGACGACCGACATGCCGGCGTCGAGGACCCGGCGGGTCATGTCGATCTGGAAGCAGTAGCCCTGCGACGCGACCTCCTCGAGCGGCAGCCGCTCGAGCGTGGCCCGGCGGAACGCGCGGAACCCGCCCGTCGCGTCGTGGACCGGGATCCCCAGCATCAGTCGGGCGTAGAACGTGCCGCCGCGGGAGATCATCCGCCGGTGCCACGGCCAGTTGACGACGCCGCCACCGGGCACCCAGCGCGAGCCGAGCACGAGGTCGGCGCCCGCCGCGCTGGCGGCGAGGATCTGCTCGAGGTCCTCGGGGCGGTGCGAGCCGTCGGCGTCCATCTCCATCAGGACGTCATAGCCGTGGTCCATGCCCCAGGCGAAGCCGGCCCGGTAGGCCGAGCCGAGACCCTGCTTGGACGTGCGGTGCAGGACGTGGACCCGGGGGTCGGCCGCGGCGAGCCCGTCGGCGATGTCGCCGGTGCCGTCGGGCGATCCGTCATCGGCCACGAGCACGTCGACGTCCGGCTGGGCGGCGTGGATGCGCTCCACGATCCAGGCCAGGTTGGCCGACTCGTCGTACGTCGGCACGACGATCAATGTCCTCATGCGTTCCCGGTCTCCCTCCGGCGTGTGCCGAGCCACCATCCTCCCAGACCCAGGATCACCAGGGCCCACTCGAGCGGGGCGCCGACCACGAGGGCCGGCGTCCGGCCGCCCGCCAGGGTCACCTCGGCGCTGATCGTCGCCGGCTGGTGCATCGGCGCGCGGTCGACGACGGACCCGTCGGGGTCCACGACCCCGGTGATGCCGTTGGTCGACGGGACCACGACCCAGCGGCCCGTCTCGATCGCCCGCAGGCGGGAGATGTCCCACTGCTGCTCGGGCTGCGCGGTGCCGGTGAACGCGGCGTTGCTGGTCTGCACGACGATCATCTGCGCGCCGCCGTCGACCGCACGGCGGGTCACGCCGTCGTACGCGATGTCGTAGCAGATCGTGTCGCCGATCATGGTGTTCCCGATGCGCATCGCGCCGGGCTCGTCACCGGGGAGCATGTCGCGCGGGATGTCGCGCGCCAGCCGGTCCACGATCGCCCCGGCCTCCTTCCGGAACGGGACGTACTCGCCGAACGGGACCGGCTTGAGCTTGATGTAGCGCTCCCCCGGGCCGGCCGCGGTCCAGACCACGCCGGCGTTGAGCGCCGTCTCGGTGGTGGGGCCGTCGAAGATCCCGCCGACGAGGATCGGGGCGTCCAGGCGGGCCGACAGCGCCTCGATCCGCCGGCGCACCGCGAGGTCGTAGGACGGGTCGGTGTCGGTCGCGTTCTCGGGCCACAGCACCATGTCGGGCTTGGGCACCTTCCCGGTCTCCACCCGGCTCGCGAGCCGGTCGGTCTCGGCGGCGTGGAGCTTGAAGATCTCTCCGATCGGCCAGGTCAGGAACACGCCGGGGACGTCACCCTGCACCAGCGCGACCTGCCGGGTGCCCTCCGCGCCGGCGATGCCGGTGGGGAGCGCGGCGCCCAGGCCGGCCAGTGCGAGGATCCCGGCGAGCGCGGCGCCCCGGGCGCGGGCGCCGTGGCCCGTGGCCACGATCACGAGCAGCGCTGCGACGACGAACAGGATCGCGCTGGTGGCCGGCATCGCGACGAGCCGGGCGTACGACGCGAACGGCGTGTCGATCGAGGTGTGCGCCAGCCGGCCCCACGGGAAGCCCGTGAACGGGAACCGGCCCCGCGCCCACTCCCCCAGGACCCAGACCGCCGCGCCCCACAACGGCCAGAGCCGCAGCCGGGTCACCGCGCGGAGCGCCAGCATGATGGGGATGAAGAACAGCGCCTCGGCCAGCGCCAGGCCGACGTACGCACCGTGGCTGACGGCGTTCATCCACCAGATCAGCGGCCCCATGAAGCCCACGCCGTAGAGCAGGCCGGCGACCGCGACGGTGCGCTTGCGGGCCGTGGCCAGGCTGCGGGCGACCAGGATCAGGCCGGCGACGGCGAGGACCATCGCGAACGGCAGGCCGACGGGGTCGAAGCCCAGCGCCGACAGCACCCCGAGGGCCAGGGCGGCCGGCCAGGCGACACGCCACCCGGCAGCGGGCATCCTGGCGGTGGCCGCCGGCCTCGCGACGCGCCACGCGGGCCGGGGCAGCGTCACAGCTCGACGAGCTCGCGTGGGGTGTTGTTGAGGACCTCGAGGCCGTCGGCGGTGCACACCGCGATGTCTTCGATCCGGGCGCCGAACCGGCCGTCGAAGTAGATGCCGGGCTCGATCGAGAACGCCATGCCCTCCTCCAGCACGAGCTCGTTGCCCTCCACGATGTAGGGCTCCTCGTGCGTCTCCTGCCCGATGCCGTGACCCGTGCGGTGGATGAACAGGTCGCCGTAGCCGGCGTCGGCGATGATCTGCCGCCCGATCAGGTCGACCGACTCGGCCGTGACGCCCGGCCGGGCGTGCTCGCGCTGGACGCGCTGCGCCTCGTGCAGGACCGCGTACGCCTCGGCGTACTCCGGGGGGACCGTGCCGCCGGCCAGGTAGTTGCGGGTCGAGTCCGAGCAGTAGCCCGACGGCATCGTGCCGCCGATGTCGACCACGACCGGATCGCCTTCCTGGATGACCCGGTCGGACACCTCGTGGTGCGGCGAGGCGCCGTTGGGTCCCGAGCCGACGATGACGAAGTCGACCGTGACGTGACCCTCGTCGATGATGGCCCGGGCGATGTCGGCGCCGACCTCGCGCTCGGTGCGGCCGGGGCGCAGCCATTCGTGGACCCGGCGGTGGACCCGGTCGATCGCGAGACCGGCCTCGCGCAGCGCCTCGATCTCGTCGGCGTCCTTGCGGATCCGCAGCTCCTGCACGAGCGACCCGGCGAGGACCTGGTCGGCGCCGGGGATCGCCTCACCCAGCGCGAAGACGCGCGAGGCCCACATGTGGTCGTCGACCCCGATCGTCGTGACCGGGCCGACGAGATCGGCGACCAGGGCGTACGGGTCCTCGGTCTCGTTCCACGTCTCGATCGCGACATCGACCCCGGAGGCGACCGCGGCCTTGCGCTCCAGGGCCGGCACCACGAGGGTCGGCTCACCCACGGCGGGCAGGACCAGGCAGGTCAGGCGCTCCAGCGGGAGCGCGACATAGCCCGTCAGGTAGCGCAGATCGGCTCCCGGGGTGACGAGCAGGGCGTCGATGCCCTGCGCTGCTGCCAGCTGCTGTGCCTTGCGCCATGTGCTCACACGACGACGATACCGGTGGGACCCGACTGCCGATTCGCCTGCACACCCGCCGCTCGGGGTGCCATGATGTGTCGACTTCGGGACGAGGGGGAACCGGTGCTGTACCTGGATGGTGTCTTCGGTGTCGTCGCGCTGGCACTGTGGGTCTTCTGCCTGCTCGACGTCATCACGACGGACGAGAGCGTCTGTCGCAACCTCGGCAAGACGGTGTGGCTGCTGCTCGTCCTGTTCCTGCCCGTCATCGGCTCGATCGCGTGGCTCGTCGCCGGACGACCCCAGCCGGCGCCGTCGATGCCCTACAAGGGCAATCACGGTCCAGCCCTTCCTGAGCGTGGCCTGTCGGCCCGACCGCTGCCGTCGAGCCCCGAGGACGACGAGGCGTACCTGCGATCGCTGCGTGCCAGGGCCGAGGAGCAGCGCCAGATCTACCGGGAGCAGAAGCGGCGCGAGCTCGGCGAGGGTGGCACCCCGCCGAGCTGAGCGGTAGGGACCAACTGCCCCATGACACTGTCTGGATCCTCCCCTAAGGTGTGATGCACACCACACAGATCGGGGGATCCACATGCGCAAAGCGCTGTATTCCGCGGCTGCCGTCATCTTGACCGGCAGCCTTGTCGTGTCCGCACCCGCGGATGCCAAGTCCAAGCCCAAGCCCGTCGACACGTCGAAGCTGACCAAGGCTGTCACGGTCAACGGCCAGCTCAAGACGCTGCGGCAGCTGCAGGTCATCGCCAACCGCAACGACGGCAACCGCGCCTCGGGCCTGCCGGGCCACGAGGCCTCGGTCGCCTACATCGCGGCCCAGCTCAAGAAGTCCGGCTACAAGGTCACCAAGCAGACCTTCACGTTCCCGTTCAGCCGTGACCTCGAGCCCGCGACGCTGACCCAGCTCACGCCGGAGGAGCGGACGATCGAGACCCAGGCGATGGACTACTCCGGGTCCGGCGACGTGACGGGTGCCGTCACGCCGATCAACCTCGTCATCCCGCCGGGCGAGGCTGGCTCGACACCGTCGGGCTGCGAGCTCGGCGACTTCCCGGATCCGGGACCCGACCCGGCGATCGCCCTGATCCAGCGCGGCTTCTGCACCTTCGGGGTCAAGGCGGCCAACGCCGAGACCGCGGGCTACGACGCCGCGATCATCTTCAACGAGGGCCAGGAGGGCCGCACCGAGCTCCTGACCGGCACGCTCGGCGAGCCCGTCGGCATCCCCGTCGTCGGCACGTCGTACGAGGACGGGGTCGCGCTGGCCGCGGCTCCCTCGACGGCCCGCGTCACGGCCAGGACCGAGGTCGACCTCAACCGGGAGACCACCAACGTCATCGCCGACCTGCCGCGCAAGACCAAGCACCAGGACCAGGTCGTCGTGGTGGGTGCCCACCTCGACAGCGTGGCCGAGGGCCCGGGCATCAACGACAACGGCTCGGGCAGCGCCAACATCCTCGAGATCGCCAAGCAGTACGTCAAGACGGGCCTGGCGAAGAAGGCGCAGCGGCCGGTCCGCTTCGCGTTCTGGGCCGCCGAGGAGAAGGGCCTGCTGGGCTCCTACCACTACGTCGAGACCTTGTCGGACGCGCAGCGGGACAAGATCTACGCCAACCTCAACTTCGACATGATCGGCTCGCCCAACTACGCGCGCTTCGTCTACGACGGTGACGGCTCGTCCGACGGCAACTCCGGTCCTGCCGGATCGGCTGAGATCGAGGACGTGTTCACGAGCTACTTCGCCAAGAGGAAGCTCGCCTCGGCACCCACGTCGTTCGACGGGCGCTCGGACTACGGCCCGTTCATCGAGGTCGGCATCCCAGCCGGTGGCCTGTTCAGCGGCGCCGAGGGCATCAAGACGGCCGAGGAGGCCACGCTGTTCGGTGGCACGGCCGGCGCCGCGTACGACGCCTGCTACCACCAGGCGTGCGACGACATCACCAACCTGAGCACCAAGGCGATCAAGGAGCTCGGCGACGCCGCCGCGCACTCGGTCGGCACGTTGGCCCTGTCGAAGACCGGCCTGTACGGCGACGCGAAGCGCAAGGCGGTGTCGGCGAAGAAGCTCGGCGCGGCCAAGCGCGACGCACTGGGTCACGCGCCGACGCGCTGACCCGTCTCGTCCCCGACCGTGGGACATGTCCTGGCCCGGCACCGCCTAGGCTCAGGACATGTCCCACGGTCGACTTCTGCTCCTCGACAGCGCGAGCCTGTACTTCCGTGCGTTCTTCGGCATCCCGAAGACCCTCACGGCCCCCGACGGCACCGCGGTCAACGCGCTGCGCGGGATCCTCGACTTCACCTCGACACTGACCACGCAGTACGCGCCGGAGGCCGTCGTGGCCTGCTGGGACGACGACTGGCGGCCGCAGTGGCGGGTCGACCTCCTCGACACCTACAAGACGCAGCGTCTCGACGCCGACGGCGGCGAGGCCGACACGACCGAGGGCCTGCTGGGCCCGCAGGTCCCGCTGATCGCGGAGGCGTTCGGCCTGCTCGGCATCCCCGTCGTCGGGGCGCCGGACGCCGAGGCCGATGACGTCATCGGCACCCTCGCCGAGGTGTGGGACGGACCCGTCGACGTCGTGACGGGCGACCGCGACCTGTTCCAGCTCGTCGACGACGATCGCGACATCCGGGTCCTGTACGTCGCCAAGGGAGTATCGAAGCACGACGTCGTCGACAACGCGTGGATGCGGGGACGCTACGGCATCGACGCGTCCGACTACGTCGACTTCGCGGTGATGCGGGGTGACCCGTCCGACGGCCTCCCCGGCGTGGCCGGGATCGGGGACAAGACCGCGGCGGTGCTGCTCTCGGAGTTCGGCGACCTCGACGGCATCCTGGCCGCGGCGAAGCAGCCGTTCTCCTCGATCAAGCCGAGGGTGCGCCAGTCCCTGCTCGACTCCGGCGGCTACGTCACGGCGGCCCGCGAGGTCGTCGCGGTGCGCCGGGACGTCTGCCCGATGCCCGACCTGACCGGCACCGTCGACGTCGAGGGGTTCACCGCGTTCGCCGAGACCTGGGGCCTCGGCGGGGTCACCGAACGCGTGCTGACGGCCCTGCGCTGACGGATCCGGTCTGAGGGCTCAGCTCGTGATGCTGGTGTAGCTGACGACCCCGTGGCGGAGCTGGTCCAGGGCCTCGCGGGCAGTCGTGCGCACCGACCCGGGGCCGGCGGCGTCGGCGACCTGGGCCACGACGTCGATGAGCTGCTTCATGGCGCGGACGAAGTCACCGGCGGCGAGATCCATCTCGCCCAGCACGTCGTCGAGCGTCGCTCCGTGGCACCACTGCCAGACCGCCTGCGCGAAGCCGAAGTCCGGCTGCCGCAGGAACTTGACCCGGTGCTCCTTCTCGAGCTGCTGCAGCTCGGTCGCCAGGTCCGTCATGGTCGCCGCGACCTCCCGGACGTTCTTGGTCGGGATCCGTGGCGCGGCGATGTCGTCGTCGCGGCGCGACTCGTACGTCAACCCGCTGATGACGGCGGCGAGCTCGGCAGCGTCCAGCTCGGCCCACACTCCCCCGCGCAGGCACTCGCTGACCAGCAGGTCCAGGTCGCTGTAGAGGCGCTTGAGCTTCTTGCCGTCGGGCGTGACCTCGTCACCGTCGAGGTAGCCCAGGACGTCGAGCACCTCGCACACCCGGTCGAACTGCCGCGCGACGGTGTTGGTCCGCTGCTCGATGCGGCTGCGCTGGTTGCGGGTGTCCCGCTCGAGCTTGAGATAGCGCTCGGCCCAGCGGGCGTGGCTCTCGCGGTCCGGGCACTGGTGGCACGGGTGGTCGCGCAGCTTCTCGCGGATCGCGGCGATCCGCGGGTCCTCCCGCGTGGGCTGGTCCCGGCGGCTCTTCTCCTGGCTCCACGAGGCAGCGTCGGCGCGGCTGCGCAGTGACGAGGCGAGGTCGCGCCGGGCCTGCGGGTTGCGTGGGTTGAACGACTTGGGGATACGCATCGTGGCGAGCGGCTCGACGGGGGTCGGGAAGTCGACCATCGCGAGACGCCGGGCGTGCCGCTCGGCGGTCAGGACCATGGGGCGCGGCCCCTCGTTGTCGGTCACCCGGCCCGGGTCGAGGACGACCGCGAGGCCGGACCAGCGGCCCACCGGCACGTTGATGACGTCGCCGGGCCGGAGCTTGACCAGTGACGCGATGACCTCGTCGCGGTCGGCGGACCGGCGGGCCCGCGACCCCGACGCCTCGATGTCGCTGAGCTCGCGGCGCAGCGAGGCGTACTCCATGAAGTCGCCGAGCTCACAGACGACCTTCTCGCGATAGCCGTCGAGGGCATCGTCTGCCTTGCGGATCTGCCGGGCCATCCCGACGACGGCGCGATCGGCCTGGAACTGGGCGAACGACTGCTCGAGCAGCTCGCGCGCGACGGTGCGGCCGACCTGGCCCACGAGGTTGACCGCCATGTTGTACGACGGGTGGAACGAGGAGTTGAGCGGGTACGTCCGGGTGCTCGCGAGGCCCGCGACCTGCTTGGGGTCCAGGCCCGGCTGCCACAGGACGACGCCGTGACCCTCGACGTCGATGCCGCGGCGGCCCGCGCGGCCGGTGAGCTGCGTGTACTCCCCCGGCGTGATGTTGGCGTGGGTCTCGCCGTTCCACTTCGACAGCTTCTCGATCACGACGGACCGAGCCGGCATGTTGATGCCGAGCGCCAGCGTCTCGGTCGCGAAGATGACCTTGACGAGGCCGTCGCTGAACAGGTCCTCGACGCACTCCTTGAACGTCGGCAGCATCCCCGCGTGGTGGGCGGCGATGCCGCGGACCAGCGCGTCACGGAACTCGTAGTAGCCCAGGACGTGCAGGTCGTCCTCCGGCAGGTGCGAGCACGCCGCGTCGACGAACGCGCCGATCTCGGCCTGCTCCTGCGGCGTCGTCAGCGTCAGGCGGGCGTCGAGGCACTGCGTGACGGCGGCAGCGCACCCGGCGCGGCTGAACACGAAGCAGATCGCCGGCAGCAGCCCCTCGGCATCGAGGCGCTCGACCAGCTCGATCCGGCTCGGCGTGCGGTGACGGCTGCGTGGGCGCTTGCCACCCTTGCCCTTGTGCCCCTTCATCATCCGGCCGAGCTGCCAGTCCTCGCGGGCGATCCGCTCCAGCGCCTTGTTGACCTCGGTGCCGCGGTCGTCCGCGCTCGGCTCGAACAGCGGGAACATCTTGCGGCCGACCAGGACGTGCTGGTGCAGGGGGATCGGCCGGCGCTCCTCGACGATCGTGACGGTGTCGCCACGCACCGCGGTGAGCCAGTCGCCGAACTCCTCGGCGTTCGACACCGTCGCCGACAGCGCGATGACCGAGACCGACTCGGGCAGGTGGATGATGACCTCCTCCCAGACGGCGCCGCGGGTCCGGTCGGCGAGGTAGTGCACCTCGTCCATCACGACGTAGCCCAGGGTGTCGAGCGTCCGTGACCCCGCGTAGAGCATGTTGCGCAGGACCTCGGTCGTCATCACGACGATCGGTGCCTCGCCGTTGATCGTGTTGTCGCCGGTCAGGAGGCCGACCTGGTCCAGGCCGTGGCGCTCGACGAGGTCGGAGTACTTCTGGTTCGACAGGGCCTTGATCGGCGTCGTGTAGAAGCACTTGCGGCCGGTCTCCAGCGCCAGGTGGACCGCGAACTCGCCGACCAGCGTCTTGCCCGAGCCGGTGGGCGCCGCGACCAGGACCCCGTGGCCGTCCTCGACGACCTTGCAGGCCTCGACCTGGAAGTCGTCGAGCCCGAAGTCGTACTGGCCGCGGAACTCTGCGAGGTGGGGGTGGGCCCTGGCGGCGCGGGACTGTGAGTACTTCTCGGCCGGGGAGGTCATGCGTCCAGCCTACGCGGGCGGTGCAGGGGTGAAGACGCGCAGCGCGCCGGGCTGGATCGTGGTGGTCATGGGCAGCGGGCCGAGCCGTTCCCCGTCGCCGTACGCGACGATGCCGGGCGAGGAGGCGGTCACCCGGCGGACCCGGTGCCGCTCGAACTCGGGCAGGGTCACGTGGGTGCCCTTGTAGAGCTGCGGGAAGACCCGCAGGAACGTCGCCTTGCTGACGGGGTTGATCACGACGACGTCGAGCAGCCCGTCGTCCATCACGGCGCCCTCGCAGATCCGCAGGCCGCCGCCGAACGACGGGCCGTTGCCCACCGCCACGAGCATCGCCTCCCGCTCGATCGTCGTGCCGTCGAGCGTCAGGGTGAACTCGAGGGGACGGAACGACGAGAGCTCCTGGACGATCGCGATGTTGTAGCGCATGTTGCCGCGAGGCCAGCGCATCGCGTTGGCCCGCTCGTTGACCTTGGAGTCGAAGCCCGACGCGACGACCGTCGCGACGTACGCCTGGTCGGTGCGGGCGAGGTCGATCGTGCGGACATGACCAGCGGCGATCACATCGACCGCGGCGTCGACGTCGTCGGTCGGGATGCCGAGCGAGCGGGCCGTGTCGTTGCCGGTGCCGGCGGGGATCAGCCCGAAGACCAGGTCGGAGTCCGCGACGTGGTCCAGCACCCCGTGCAGGGCACCGTCACCGCCGACCACGACGACGGCGTGCAAACCCGTGTCGATCGCCTGCTTGAGCTGGTCGCGGGCGCTGGGTGCGTCCTCGCCCTGGACCGTGACCGTCGTGTGGCCGGCCTGCTGCAGGCGTGCCGAGGCCTGCGCGGCGATCGCCTCACCACGCCGCTTGCCCGACGTCGGGTTGACCACCAGCGCGAGATGCATGACAGCAGACTAGATCGTCGGACGGGATCAGTCGTCGAGGCTCGACGCCTCGTCGTCACCCAGCGCCTGCGCGGCGGCGGCCCTGCCCCGGCTGCGGTCGGTGAGCTTCGCGATGATCTCCGAGATCAGGTAGAGGACCACCATGGGTGCGGCGAGGAACAGCATCGTCAGCGGGTCCGTCGTCGGGGTCGCGATCGCGGCGAAGATGAAGATCCCGATGACGGTCCACGGGCGGGCGCGGGCGAGCTGGGCCGCGCTGACGGCCCCGATGCGGTTGAGGACCACCACGATGAGCGGGATCTCGGCGGCGACGCCGAAGACCAGCATCATCCGGATGATGAAGTCGAAGTACTCCGCACCGGTCACGAGGCTGCCGAAGCCGTCGGGCACGAAGCCGATCAGCACCTCCATCGCCTTGGGGAGCACGATGTACGCCAGCGCTGCGCCGCCCACGAACAGGGGCGCGCCCGTGGCGGTGAGCAGCAGTGCCCAGCGCTTCTCGTGCCGGTGCAGGGCGGGCAGCACGAAGCCCCAGATCTGCCACAACCACACCGGGCTCGAGATCAGCAGGCCCACGACCAGGGAGATCTTGAGCTGGAACTGGAACGCCCCACCGATCCCGGTGACGACGATGTCCGTGTCGATGCCCTCGTCACGCAGGATCGGGCGGACGTCGTTGTAGGGCTGGGTCAGGAAGTCGAGGATCGGCTCGTAGAAGATCCACGCGATGACCGTTCCCACCACGATTGCGAGGACCGCGCGCACCAACCGGGTGCGCAGCTCGCGCAGGTGTCCCATGAGCGGCATCGTGCCGCCCGGTGCCGGGGCCGGCGTGCCGCGCCGAAGCGCCAAGCGTCAGCCCTGTTCGGGCTTCTTGTCCTGCTCGCTCGCCTCGACGGTCTCGAGGGAAGCGGGCTTCGGGGGCGTGTCGTCATCGTCGTCGTGCAGTGCCTTGACCTCGGTCTTGAAGATCCGCAGCGCCTTGCCCGACCCGCGGGCCAGCTCGGGGAGCTTCTTTCCGCCGAAGAGCAGGAGCACGACTCCGAGCACGATCAGGATCTCGGTGGGGCCGATATTGCGCATGACTACTCCTTATAGGGCGTGACGTCCCCATCGTACGCGCTCAGGGCCAGCCGGGCGTCGGCAACCACCTGCGCACGGAGGTCGGCCGGTTCGATGACCGTGACAGAGCCCGCGTTGCGCAGGACGAGCCGGCGCAGCCACGACCAGTCCGCGCCGTAGAGCTTGGCCCGCCAGGTGCCGTCGTCGGACTGCTCGAGCAGGTCGACCTGGTAGTACTCGGTCAGCCAGTGCGCCCGCGGGTGCAGGTCGACCAGCGCGTAGGGGGTCTCCTCCCCCACCGTGAAGAAGCCGTCCGACAGGTCGCGGGCCCGCACGTCGTGGTCCTCGGCGTCGATCGCCGTGGCCCGGGCCGCGATGATGCGGTCCAGCCGGAAGAACCGCAGGTCCTCGGCCTTGAGGCACCACGCCTCGAGGTAGAGCTTGCCCTGCTCGGTGAACAGGCGACGCGGGTCCACGTCGCGGTCCGTCTTCTCGTCCCGGGACGCGGTGGCGTACGTCATCTCGAGCCGCTTGCCGGCCGTCAGGGCGTGCACGATCGTGGTGTGGATCGCCGGATCGACCTCGTCGAGCACGACGTCGACCGCGGCGGACGCGGTCTCGCCGACGGCGCTCTCCAGCTTGGCGAGGGCACCGTCGATCACGGTGAGCTCCGAGCCGGAGGCCGAGGCGCGCAGCGTGCGCAGGGCGACGATCAGGGCGATGCCCTCCCGGGCGCTGATCCGCAGCGGCCGGGTCATGAACTCGGCGTCCCGGATGTGGACGATCCCGTCCTCCTCCAGCGCCGTGAGGTCGAAGTCGATGAGCTCACCGGCGTACTCACCGGTGCCGGTGTACATCAGCAGCCGCAAGTCGTCGCGGATGACCTTGGGAGTCACCCCGAACTCCTCGGCGACCTCGTTGACCGGCACGCCGTCGTTGCCCTGCAGATAGGGCACCAGGGCCAGCATCCGTACGACCTGCTGCTGCGAACGGCTCATGAGCTCGCCTCCCGGCTGCCGTCGACGGCGGCGCGCAACCGCTGGATCACGGTGTCGCGCACCTCCGGGGGTGAGACGACCACGACGTCCGGGCCGTAGGACGCGACCTCGGAGGCGAGCTCCCAGGTCGAGGAGTAGCGGATCTCCACGACGTCGAAGCCGTCGCCGGTCGGGGTGATCGACTCGGCGAAGCGGCGCAACGACTGCCCGCGGCCCTCACGGATCCGCAGGACGGCGGCGACCTCCGGTGCCGGCGGGAAGAGCGCCCGGGCCAGGACCTTCATGTCGGTGCCCTCCGGGACCTCGTACGATCCGGCCGCTCCCGTCGCCTCCACCTCGCCGATGACCCGGGACAGCCGGAAGATGCGCGGCTCGCCCCGGTCCAGGTCGTCTCCTCCGACGTACCAGCGGTCGCGCCACGAGATGATGCCCCACGGCTGCAGGTGCCGCCGCATGGCCTCGCCGCCGGGACGCGCGTAGACGAACGTGACCGGCACCCGGCGGGTCACGGCGTCCCACATCGCATCGAACGACGGCTCGTCGGTCGACAGCTTGGGCTCGGCCATCCGCAGGACGCTGGTGTCGACGTCGACCCCGATCGCCTTGAGCTTGACCAGTGCCGTCGTCGAGTCGCTCGCCAGGCCCGCGTGCTCCCACACCTGGGTCGCAAGCCCGATCACGGCCGCCTCCTCACGGCTCAGCTCGAGATGGGGCAGCTCGGCCTCGTCGCGACGGATCCGGTAGCCCGGCTCGTCGCTGAAGTACTTGTCGTTCTGCCCCATCTCGACGTTGATGCCGAGCTCGCGCAGCTCTTCCTTGTCGCGCTCGAACTTGCGGTCGAACGCCTGGGGCGTCGAGTCGCGGTAGTCGGCGATCGACTCGCGGATCTGTTCCTTCGTCAGGTACTGGCGACTGACCAGCAAGGCGAAGATGAGGTTCATCAACCTCTCTGTCTTGCGTTCGGCCATGGGGAGAGGATGTCAGGAAGCGTCGAGCAAGTCGATCACGAAGATGACGGGATCCTTCTTGTCCACGCCGGTCGGCGGCGGGTTGTCGCCGAATGCCTTGGCCGGGGGGCACACCAGGACGACCCGGCTGCCGAGCTTCTGGCCGACGAGCTGCTCGTCCCAGCAGGGGTAGAGCGCTCCGACGCCGATCTGGTTGGGACGGGGAGCCGTCGTCCACGACTCGTCGAAGACCTTGCCGTCGGCATACTTGGCGCCGACGTACTGGGTCGTGAGGGTCTGGCCCTTCGTGATCTTGGCGCCCGTGCCCTGGATGACGACGTCCATGGACTGCTTGGTGACCTTCTTCTTGGTCTTGCTGGTCGGCGTGAAGCCGGCCGGGTGGTCGTTCTTGTCGTACGTGATCTTGGGGACGTCCGACGGGAGGCTCTCGGCCTTGCCGCTGGCCTCGGTCGGGACCTTGGACACGACGTCGAAGAGGAACACCATGGTGTCGGTCTTCTTGAGCTTGAGCTGCTCCTGCGCGGCGTTGAAGCCGTCCTTGGGCGGGATCGCGACCAGGACGCGACTGCCGATCTTCTTGCCCTCGAGGCCCTTGATGAAGCCGGGCAGCACCGAGGTCTCGTTGAGGGTGATCGTCAGCGGGGTCTTGGCCTTGTAGGAGTTGTCGAACTCGCCGGCGGTCCGTCCGTTGACCGCGACGTAGTTGAGCTTGACCAGGTCGTCGGCCTTGAGCGAGTCGCCGCTGCCGGGCTTGAGCGTCTTGCTGGCGGTCTTGGTCGCCGTGAAGCCCTTCGGCACCGTGACCTTGGGGCTGGCCGCCGAGCTCACCTTGATGCTGTCGAGCGATTCTGCTCCGTCGGAGTCACCGCCACAACCTGCGAGCACGAGGCCGGTTGCAGCGAGTGTTGCCAGGAGAATTCGACGCACAGGAACGACCTTCAGGGTGGTGGAACAGGACGTCGCCCATGGTATCCACCGGGGGCAACCCGCTCGGCGTCACATCCCGTCGATGAGCCGCTGCACCCTCTCGTCGTGGGACCGGAAGGGGTCCTTGCACAGGACCGTGCGCTGGGCCTGGTCGTTGAGCTTGAGGTGGACCCAGTCGACCGTGAAGTCACGACGGCGCTCCTGCGCGCGCTTGATGAAGTCGCCGCGCAGGCGGGCCCGGGTCGTCTGCGGCGGGATCGACTTGGCCGCGAAGACGTCGAGGTCGTTGGTCACGCGGGCGACGGCGCCCTTGCGCTCGAGCAGGTAGAAGATGCCGCGGTCGCGCCGGATGTCGTGATAGGCCAGGTCGAGCTGGGCGATGCGCGGATCGCCCCAGCCGAGCCCGTGGACCGAGCGGTAGCGATCGAGCAGTTTGTACTTGATGACCCAGTCGATCTCGCGCTCGACGAGCGACAGGTCCTCGGACTCCACGGCCTTGAGCGTGCGCTCCCACAGGTCGAGCGCCCGGGTGATCGTCGGGGTGTGAAGACCGTTCTTGTCCACGAACTCGGCGGCCTTGCCGAAGTACTCGGCCTGGATCTCCAACGCCGACAGCTCACGACCGTTGGCGAGCTGGACCTTGCGGCGCCCGGTCATGTCGTGGG
>NZ_JAOPXQ010000049.1 GCF_025965075.1 Aeromicrobium sp. | reverse complement strand
GCGGGCCCGGCCTCGCGGCGGATGTCGATGATGTGCCCGGTCTGGTCGGCCACCAGCACGTTGACCGACTGTCGGGCCACCTCCATCGAGCTCAGAAGGGTCCCCTCGGGCTCGTCGCCGAACGCCTTGGTGCGCATCGGGGTGCCCGTACGTTCGGGGTTGACGCAGTTGACCCGCACCTCGCCGGCCCACTCGTCGGCGAGCGCCTGGGTCAGGTTGACCACGGCGGCCTTGGCCGAGGAGTAGAGCGAGTAGCCCTTGCGGCCCCGGGTGTAGGACGACGAGGTGAACAGCAGCAGCGAGCCCGACGACGCCGTCAGGTGCGGGTAGAACTCCTGCGCGATGAAGATCGGGGCGAGGTAGTTGATCTCGGTCGCCGCGAAGATCGTCTCCTCCGTCGTGTCCGCCAGGTCACCCAGCGGCAGGACGCCGGCGGTGTTGACGACGAAGTCGATCGAGTCGACCTCCTTGAGCACCATCGCGGCGGCCGCCGCGATGTCCTCGCGGCGGTCGACGTGCGTGTTGGTCGAGGACCGGGAGAACGAGAACACGTTCGCCCCGAACCCACGGGCCAGCTCCGCGATGTCGCCGCCGATCCCGTAGGAGCCGCCGAACACGACCATCGTCTTGCCCGAGAGCGCCTCGCGGTACTGCTCGTCGGTCAGCTGGTCCGGGGTGTCGGCCGAGTGCAGCTGGAAGAGCTTGTCGGCGATGTAGACGTCGATCGGCTCGGTGACCTTCATGTTGCGCTCGTGGCCGAGGACGACCGCGATCGGCACCTCGGGGAGGTAGCGCAGCACGACGGTGCAGTCATCGGTCGCGGTGAAGTCGGGGTCCTGCCACGCCAGCGCGTACGCCTTGCGGATCACGGACAGCCGGAACGCCTGCGGCGTCTGACCGCGGCGGAGCAGGTGGCGCTGCAGGACGTCCTCGATCGTCTCGGTCTCGCCGGCCGGGGAGTCGTGCACCTGGACGATCGTGTCGGCGGACGGGATCGCGGTGTCGACCGCCTCGTGGGTCGCCAGCGCGGCCACGACGTCGCCGATCACGGTCTGCGAGACCAGCGGGCGCACGGCGTCGTGGAAGAGGACGTTGCACTCCTCGGTCCCGAGCGCCTCGAGGGCCCGGCTCGTCGACTCGTTGCGGGTCTGGCCGCCCTCGACGATCTGGGTGACCTTGCCGTAGCCACCGTTCTGCACGATCGCCCGCACGGGATCGAGGTGGCCCGGCGTCATCAGGATCACGATCTCGTCGATCAACGGCGAGGCCTCGAAGGCCGCGATGGTGTGCTCGATGATCGTCTTGCCGGCGATCTTGATGAGCTGCTTGGGGATCGAGAGCCCGACCCTCGTCCCGGTGCCACCAGCGAGGACGACGGCTACGTTGCGGAGTTCAGTCACCCGACGAGGTTACCGTCAGCGACGGGCCCCTGAGGCCCCGGTCGCATGACGGCGTCGTTCTGCGTGGACTTCCACTCGCGGAACCCCTCCTCGGTCGTCCCCCGCCGCCAGTAGGCCGACACCGACACGTCGGCGCGGTCCACGCCGCGGTCCGCGAGGACGTACGGCCGCACGCTCTTGAGCAGCGCCGACTCCCCGTGGATGAACGCCTGCGCGCGCCCCTCGCGCCAGGGCCAGGCCCGCACCGCGTCGTCGAGCAGCGTCGTGGAGCCGGGCGCGGCGTCGCCGCGGTGCAGCCAGTGCAGCTCCAGATCGGCGGCGGTCAGCAGCTCGACCTCGTCCCGGGGCCCGCCCACCTCGATGAACGCCACCGCCCGCTCGTCCGGGCCGAGGAGCGCCAGGGACGCCGCGATCGCGGGCAGTCCCGCCTCGTCACCGACGAACAGGTGCCAGTCGGCCGACGGGTCCGGCGCGTATCCCCCGTTGGGCCCGCGCAGGTGGATCACGTCGCCGGGCTGGGCGCGCGCGGCCCACGGACCGGCGATCCCCTCGTCGCCGTGGACCACGAAGTCGATCGTCAGCTCCCGGTCGTGCTCGTCGACCGAGCTGACGGTGTACGTCCGCAGGACCGGCCACGCCTCCTGCGGCATCGTCGCCTTGACGACGGCGAGGTCCAGGGGCTCGGGGTAGTCGTAGCCGTCCGCCAGGAAGACGAGCTTGACGTACTTGTCGGTGTAGACCTGCGGCAGCGACAGATCGCGCTGGAGATAGTCCGCGAAACCCTCTCCGCCGAGCACGACCCGCACCATCGAGCGGGTCACCTCCTCGGTCCGGATCACGGTCAGACGGGCCGGAAGATTCTTGCTCACCTGTGTAGCCTAACGGCGTGACCCACGGCATCGACATGACGCAGTTCGACCCCTCCGTCCGCGTGCAGGACGACCTGTTCCGGCACGTCAACGGGCCCTGGCTCGAGACCGCGGAGATCAAGCCCGACCGGGCCACCGCCGGCTCCTTCGTGACCCTGGTCGACGAGGCCGAGGCCAAGGTCCGCGAGATCATCGAGACCTGCGCCGCCGACCCGCAGGACGACGAGCAGCGCAAGATCGGCGACCTCTACAAGAGCTTCATGGACGAGGAGCGCATCGAGGCCCTCGGCGCCCAGCCCCTCGCGGCCGAGCTGGCGCAGGTCGACGCGATCACCGACATCGCCGGGTTCGTCGCGGCGCTCGGCGTGCTCGACCGTCAGGGCGTCGGCAGCGTCTTCGGGATGTACATCGCCCCCGACCGCGGCAACCCCGACCGCTACATCGCGCACCTCGGCCAGGGTGGCATCGGCCTGCCGGACGAGTCGTACTACCGCGAGGACGAGTCGGCCGCGATCCGCGAGGCGTACGTCGCGCACCTCACGACCCTGCTCGGACTGGCCGGCCTGGACGACGCCGCCGATCGTGCCGCCCGCATCATGGACCTCGAGAGCCGGCTGGCGTCGTTCCACTGGGACCGGGTCGCCTGCCGGGACGCGCAGAAGACCTACAACCTGCTGCCCACCGAGGGGCTGCAGGCCCTGGCCCCGACCTTCGACTGGGCGACCTGGTCCGTCGGTGCGGAGATCTCGCTCTCGGTCATCGCCGAGGTCGTCGTCTCGCAGCCGTCGTTCCTCGAGGGCCTCGAGACCCTCCTGGTCGAGGAGGAGCTCGACGCGTGGAAGGACTGGCTGCGCTGGCAGGTCGTCCACAGCGCCTCGGCCTATCTGTCGTCGGAGTTCGTCGACGCCAACTTCGAGTTCTACGGCCGCACGCTCAGCGGCACCGACGAGCTCCGTCCCCGCTGGAAGCGCGGCGTCGGGTTCGTCGAGGGCTCGATGGGTGAGGCGGTCGGCAAGATCTACGTCCGCACCGAGTTCCCGCCCACGTCGAAGGAGCGGATGACCGAGCTGATCGAGAACCTCCTCGAGGCCTACCGCCAGAGCATCACGGCGCTGCCGTGGATGAGCGACGAGACCAAGAAGCGCGCCCACGACAAGCTCGACTCGTTCAACCCCAAGATCGGGCACCCCGACGCGTTCAGGGACTACTCGGCGCTCGAGACCACCCCCGACGACCTGCTGGGCAACATGCGTCGGGCGATCGCCGTCGCGACCGACCGCGAGCTGGCCAAGATCGGCGCCCCGATCGACCGCGACGAGTGGTACATGACGCCGCAGACCGTCAACGCCTACTACAACCCGACGATGAACGAGATCGTGTTCCCCGCCGCGATCCTGCAGCCGCCGTTCTTCCACGCCGACGCCGACGACGCGGTCAACTACGGCGCGATCGGCGCCGTCATCGGCCACGAGATCGGCCACGGCTTCGACGACCAGGGCTCGCAGTACGACGGCACGGGCGCGCTCAACAACTGGTGGACCGAGACGGACCGCGAGTCGTTCGAGCAGCTGACCTCCGCCCTGGTCAGTCAGTACGACAACCTGTCCCCCGTCGGAGCCGACGGACGTACCGTCAACGGTTCCCTGACGATCGGGGAGAACATCGGCGACCTCGGCGGGCTCGGCATCGCGCACCAGGCGTTCCGGCTCACGCAGCCGTCCGCCGACCCGATCGACGGGCTGAACCCCGACCAGCGGTTCTTCATCTCGTGGGCGCAGGCCTGGCAGTCCAAGGTCCGCCCGGCCGAGACGGTCCGCCGCCTGACGGTCGACCCGCACTCCCCGCCGGAGTTCCGCTGCAACCAGGTGGTGCGCAACATCGACGCGTTCTACGAGGCGTTCGACGTCACAGCCGAGGACGCCCTGTGGCTGGAGCCCGCCGACCGCGTCTCGATCTGGTGACTCAGGAGGGCGCCGGGGTCGCCGTCGCCGTGGGCCGCGGCGCGGGCTTCGACGTCCACTTGTACTGACCGCGGGGCCCGTTGATCGTGACCTTGGCGATCGCGAGCCGCCGGTCGTCGCTCGTCCGCCGCACGTTGCAGCGGAACGTCGTGCCGATCTTGTCGCTGACCTCCTTGGGGCACTGTGCCGCGAGTGGGATGCCGACCTTCGCGGTCAGTCGCCGCTCGATGCTGGTGACGACACCCTTCGTGGAGATGTAGACGATCTTCTCCGTCGGAGGCGCCACGGCCTCGTTGGCCTCCTCCTCGGCGTTCCTGGTCGTGAAGAACAGGACGACCGCCGCCACGACGGCGACGGCGATGAGACCCAGCAGGACGTTGACGAGCGTCTTCACCCGAGGGAGCCTATCGGCCGCTCAGCGTCGGGAGACGCCGGCCCGGACCCGGTCGACGGCCGCCCAGAGCGTCCGGTCGAGCACCGCCGCACCGAGGTCCTGCACGTCGTACCAGCGCAGCACCAGCCAGTCACCGACCGGCGCGAGCGTGGCACGCAGCCACTCGTCGAAGCGTTCGTAGGTCTCGCCCGAGACGAACAGGCCCGCCAGGGCGATGAACGCCAGCGAGCTCCACGGCAGCGCGAGCAGCACGGCCAGCACGAGGTTGACCGTGATCGTCAGGAACAGCACGATGCGGCGGGTCAGGGGGTGGAGCAGCAGCGGACCGAAGAACAGCTGGGTCAGCAGCACCAGGTAGGTCAGCGCAGCGAGCACGAGCGACCGGTTGGTGACCGCGTCGGACAGCGACGGGTAGGGACGGAACTCCGGGAGCTGCATCGTGTAGTAGAGCGCCGTCCCGCGCTGCCAGACGTCCTGGGAGATCTTGTCGAGACCGCCGGCGGTGAACAGCAGGATCGTCTGCGTCATCAGGCCGATCAGGCCGACGTGGTGCAGCCCCGCGGACAGCCAGGACGGGAAGACTCGCTCGCCGTCCCACGCCTGGCGCATGGCGCTGACCGATCCGTCCGTGGCCGCCACCCGGCGCTCGCGGCGGCGGGCGTCGAGTGACCAGAAGTCGGCCGTCTGCATCAGCAGCAGCCACAGCAGGGTGATGCGCAGGAGGTTGTCGCCCTCGTCACCGACGACAGGGTTCTGCGCCACGATCGCGATGAAGCCGACCAGGGTCACGACGTTCGCGGCCTTGGCGTGCCAGCCGAGAGCCATCGCGAGCGCGGCGCCGATCGTGACGACGTAGAACGCCGTCAGGATGTCGCCGCTGACCCCGTCCAGCAGGGCGAGCTCGGGGAACTGGCTCAGCTCGCGGACGGGCTGCGCCCAGATCGAGCCCTGCCCGACCCAGACGTCGCGGCTCGAGAAGTTCGCGACGAGCAGACCCAGCACCGACAACGCGGTGCCGATCCGGCACAGCGCCGCGCCATGGATCGCCCGCGGCTCCGCCAGCAGCCAGTCCTCCGTCGACACGAGCCAACGCCGGGGCGCCTCGATGAGTCGATGTCCGAGCTCGATCACTCGTTCAGTCCTTCAGGTAGTCGTCGAATGCGGACTGTGCCTCGAAGGACGCCCGGAAGCCCAGGCGGTAGCCGAACGAGAACCACAGGAAGTCCTTGTCGTGCAGCGAGCTGGTCGCCCGCTCGGAGTCCGGCGGCACGGTGCGCCGCCCGACCCGGTACTGCACCGCGATGACGCGCCCCTCGACACCGGCCTGGGCGTACATCGAGGCGAACCGCGTCGCCATCAGGTCGTACGTCATGTAGGTCTCGACCGCCGCGCGCCGGTCCTCGCCCGCGGCGAGCAGGCGTCCGCGCAGCAGCGTCGTCGGGTCCTTGGTGTAGGTCTTGCGCACCAGCGCGCGCTGCTTGGCGTTGAGTCCGAACATCGCGCCGTTGAGGTTGGTGGCCAGCTTGCGGGCCATGAGGTGGGTGCGGGCGGGGTCGAGGTCGTGGCGCAGCGCCTCGTTCTCCCCGGCGGTGATGTCGATCCACGTCGTGACGCGGTTCTTCTTCGCGTCCTCGTCGCGGACCTGGGCCCGGACGAGGAACGACTCGTCCACGAACTGCGCGTTGGGGGCCAGCCCGCTCCACGACTGCTCGAAGTACGGGTTGACGTAGGTCGCCAGGGCGCGTCCGCCGATGACCTGGCGGACCGGGCTCTGCGGCGACAACCAGAACGCCAGGACCACGGAGTGCGCCACCGCGAGGACCGCGAGGACCACGACGATGCGCCGTTGCCACGGCCGGGGAGCAGGCACATCCGTGCTCGTCACCGACATGGTCTCCATCCTAGGCGTGTTCGTTCCCGGGTCCGGGAACGCCGCTGCCGGTGACCTGGTCGGGTCACCGGCAGCGGCGGTCGTGCTGGGGTCGATCAGGATGCGAGCATCTGGCGACGCTTCTCGTTGAGGAGAACGCCTCCACCGAACAGCACCAGGGCCAGGCCCAGGAACAGGAACGGCAGCAGGTTGCTCGGCGCACCCGTGTCGGGCAGCGCCTGCGTCACGTCGGCGTCAGCCTGGGCGTCGGCGTCGGCAGCAGCGTCGGCGTTGGCATCGGCGTCCGCAGCAGCGTCGGCATCCGCGTTGGCGTCGGCGTCCGCGTTGGCGTCGGTGTCAGCATCCGCGGCAGCGTCAGCATCGGCGTCGGC
>NZ_JAOPXQ010000272.1 GCF_025965075.1 Aeromicrobium sp. | reverse complement strand
GTGTCGATCAGCGACTGCACGTCGACGCCGGGCTCGAGGTCGACCGTGGCCTTCTCGGTGGCGTAGTTGACCGAGGCGGAGACCCCGTCGAGCCGGTTGAGCTTCTTCTCGACCCGCGTCGCGCACGACGTGCAGGTCATCCCGCCGATGTCGAGCTTGACCGTGGTCGAGTCGTGCGTCGCCGAGTCGTGCGTGGTCATGCCAACGGCAGGTCGCGCGGACCCGCCAGGGCGTACCCCGCCTCGTCGATGGCCCCGGCGACCGTGGTGGCGTCCAGGGGCGCTGCGCTCTCGACCGTCACGGTCGAGGTGCCGCCCGCGACCAGGTCGACCGAGACTGTCGTGACGCCGTCGAGCGCGCTGAGCTCCTCGGTGACGGCCCCGACGCAGTGCGCGCAGGTCATGCCGGTGACGCGGTACGTGTCAGTGGTCATGTCGGTCCCTTTCATGAACGGACGAGGCGCGCGATGGCGTCGGATGCTTCCTTGACCTTGATGCCGGCCTCCGGGCCGCCCGCGCGGGCGGCGTTGACGACGCAGTGCGCGAGGTGCTCGTCGAGCAGCTTGAGCGCGACGGCCTCGAGGGCCTTGGTCGTCGCGGAGACCTGGGTCAGGACGTCGATGCAGTAGGTGTCGTCCTCGACCATGCGGGTCAGGCCGCGGACCTGGCCCTCGATCCGCTTGAGCCGCTTGAGGACCGCGACCTTGTCGTCGCTGTAGCCGGGGGTGGGGTGATGCTCGGTCATGCTCACAAACATACCCCTAGGGGGTATACGGTTCAAGCGCCGCCTAGGGTGGACCCATGAGTGAGATCCCTGGACTGGACGGAACGTTGGGTGTCGAGCACGTGGAGGCGGGGCCCGACAAGGTCGTGGCCCGGTTCACGATCGGCGAGCGGCACCTGCAGCCGTTCGGCATCCCGCACGGCGGGGTCTACTGTGCCGTGCACGAGTCGACCGCCAGCGTCGCGGGCCAGATCTGGCTCGACGGCAAGGGCGTCGTGGTCGGGACCAACAACTCGACGGACTTCCTGCGCCAGGCCAAGGTCGGCGACACCATCACGGTCACCGCGACACCGATCCACCGTGGTCGCAGCCAGCAGCTGTGGCACCTGGACTCGACCGACCAGGACGGCCGGCTCGTCGCGCAGGGCCAGGTGCGGCTGGCGAACCTCGACAAGGAGATCCCGGCCGAGGCCGTCTCGCGGTTCACCGGAGCGTACGAGAAGAGTCAGCAGGCCCGGTAGGATGGGGGGCGATCGGCTGCGACTGGCGTTGAGGTGGATACCACCGGGGAGCGGCTGCGACACCACGACATTCGGGACCGTTCGCCTGGGCCCCACGTCAGCCGCCCACCGCTGACCTGGAGACATCCGAGATGATGATGACCATGACGACCACTGATCCGTTCCCCACCGCGATGCTCGAGGACGGTGACGTCCGCGTCCTCCTGCTGGAGAACATCCACACCGACGGTGCGGAGTTCCTGCGCGGCAAGGGCTTCCAGGTCGAGACGCGCGACGGCGCGCTCGGCGAGGACGAGCTCATCGAGGCGATCCAGGGCGTGCACCTGCTCGGGATCCGCTCCACGACGTACATCACCGAGAAGGTCCTGGACGCCGCGCCGGACCTGCTGGCGATCGGCGCGTTCTGCATCGGGACCAACCAGATCGACCTGAGGGCGACGACGGCCCGTGGGGTCGCGGTGTTCAACGCGCCCTACTCCAACACCCGCAGCGTCGTCGAGCTCGCGATCGCCGAGATCATCTCGCTCGCGCGCCGGCTGCACGAGAAGTCCACCGACATGCACAACGGCGTGTGGAACAAGTCCGCCGCCGGCAGCCACGAGATCCGCGGGCGCACGCTCGGGATCATCGGCTACGGCAACATCGGCAGCCAGCTGTCGGTCATCGCCGAGGCGCTGGGCCTGTCGGTCGTGTTCTTCGACATCGACGACAAGCTCGCCCTCGGCAACGCCAAGCGTTGCTCGACGCTGGAGGAGCTGCTCGCGATCTCCGACGTCGTGACGCTGCACGTCGACGGCCGCCCCGGCAACGCCGGCCTGTTCGGCGCCGAGGAGATGGCGCTGATGAAGCCCCGCTCGTTGTTCCTCAACCTGTCGCGCGGCATCGCGGTCGACACCGTCGCGCTGCGCGAGCACATCGAGTCCGGCCACATCGCGGGTGCTGCGGTCGACGTCTTCCCGATCGAGCCCAAGCGACAGGGCGATCCGTTCGAGTCCGACCTGCGGGGGCTCGCCAACGTCATCCTGACCCCGCACGTCGGCGGCTCGACCGAGGAGGCGCAGCAGGACATCGGCCGGTTCGTCGCCTCGAAGCTGCGCTCGTACGCCTCCTTCGGTGGCACCTCGCTGAGCGTCAACATGCCGGAGATCAACCTGCCGGCCGACACGTCCAAGCACCGCCTGGCGCTCGTGCACCGCAACGCCCCCGGCGTGCTGGCCACGATCAACGGCCTGCTCGGCGAGCACGGCGTCAACATCGAGGCGCAGTCGCTGTCGACCCGCGGTGAGATCGGCTACGTCCTGACCGATGTCGCCGCCGAGCTCGGCCCCGACGTGCTGAAGGAGCTGGCCGGCCTCCCCGAGACCGTCCGACTCCGCCAGCTGAGCTGACCACGCCCCCCGCGAATCGGGAGGATGTCGGCGGTTGTGGGTCGTTCTCCGCCGGGAGATCACCCAGAAGTGCCGACATCCTGTCGGGGGAGCAGCTCCGTCAAGGTCTCGGCGCAGCCGGCGTCGAGCTTCAACGTCGCCAGGTCGTCGCCTCGCGTGGTGCCACGGTTGACGATGACGATCGGGATGCCGCGCTTGTGGGCGGCCCGGACGAACCGCAGCCCCGACATGACCTGCAGCGACGACCCCAGGACCACCAGCGACTCGGCCTCCGCGACCAGGGCGTGGCAGCGGGCCACCCGGTCCTTGGGCACGTTCTCGCCGAAGAACACCACAGACGGCTTGAGTCGACCGCCGCACCGGTCGCAGTCCGCGACCACGAAGTCCGACGTCTCGGCCAGCATGACGTCTCCGTCCGGCGCACTCTCGCCGATCCGTGACTCGTAGCCGGGGTTGAGCGCCGCCAGCCGGGTGTGGAGCTCCGCGCGGGGTGTCACCTCGCCGCAGTCCAGGCACACGACCCGGTCGATCCGGCCGTGCAGGTCGATGACCTCGCGGTGCCCGGCCTGCTCGTGGAGCCCGTCGACGTTCTGGGTGATCAGCCCGGACAGCCGGCCCGCCGACTCGAGGTCGACCAGCGCCCGGTGCGTCGCGTTGGGGTCCGCGGACCGCATGCGGCTCCAGCCGACGTGCGCGCGGGCCCAGTAGCGCTGCCGACCCTCGGACGTACGCACGAACTCCTGGTACGTCATGGGTGTCCGGACCGGCGAGCCCGGGCCGCGATAGTCGGGGATGCCGGAGTCGGTCGACACCCCCGCACCGGTCAGGACCAGCCAACGGCGGTCACCGAGGACCTGCACGACCGGGATCATGGGGACAGTATGACTCCGGCGCTCAACCGTCGGCGAACGACCGACGCCGTGGGAGCACGGGATTGCAGACTCACCCCGCCAGCTCGATGAGCTTCCGGACCGTGTTGAGGTTGCGGGCCGTGCCGGGCACGCCGAGCGCCTTGCCGATGGCGTCGCTCTTCATCTCGGGCCGGCCGGCACCGTTGGCGTACCGGATGTGCAGGTCGCGCCCGATGACCTGCCACCGGTCGTCGCCGGTCTCGTAGGTCCCGGCCTTCGCGATCGCCGCGGCGGTCGGGGTGCCGGCGAGGAAGGAGACGTAGGAGTACTTCGACTCGCTGACCTCGAAGGGATGCGCGGCGAGCGCCTCGCGGACCTCGTAGGGGGTGCGCTAGATGACGTCGCGGAAGAAGGCGAACCGTTCCTCGACCGCGCGCTCCAGCGCCCGGTCGAACGCCGCCGCGTCGCCGGGGACGTCGGCCACGAGGTTGCCCGAGGCGATGTACGTCCGGGGGTCCGTCGCGCCGAGCTCGGTCGCGATCTCCTTCAGCTGCGCCATCGGCAGCTGGGCGGGGCCGACGTTGACGGCGCGGAGCAGGACGATGCGGGTGGTCACCGTCCCAGTATCACCGGGTCATCAGCACGACGAAGAGGATCGTCATGACGGCGGCCACGACGATGCCGGCCAGCGCCCGCAGCGCGGTGGACCGCCCCCGGCGGGAGGCGTGCACGATGCCGATCGGCACGAGCACCAGCAGCGCCGCCAGTCCGATCCAGTAGCCGATCAGGACCGCCCCGAAGTAGCCGGTGTCGCAGACCGCGGGCTCGTCCGCGACGCTGCCGCACGAGTCGGTCATGAACACCGAGGTGATCGCCAGCAGCGCGAGCACCACCGAGGCGACCCACTGCGCCGCGTAGATGAGCCAGGCGAGCACGGTGCCGGAGCGCCGGGGCGCGGTGATGGTCATCCCGGGAGGGTACGCGCGCCGGGCCGGTGCCGGCAGCGCTTTGGCTCAGTCCGTCGTGGCGATGCGGCGCGGGATGATCGCGACGGCGGCGATCATGACGACCGCGGCGACGGCCGCGCCGACGTACACCTGGTGGATCGAGGGGGCCAGCACCGCGGCGGACAGGTGCTCGAGATCGGGGTGGTCGGCACCGACCCGGCGGGTGACCGCGGCATTGGCGATCGCACCGAACACCGCGATGCCGAGGGCGCTGCCGACCGACCGGCCGAACATGTTGGTGCCGGTGACGACGCCGCGGGTCGTCCAGTCGACCGAGGACTGCGCCGCGACGAGGACCGGCGAGGCGATGAAGCCCAGGCCGATGCCGACGACGAAGCAGCCGGCCGCGAGGTGCAGGACCGAGCTGTCCCGGCCGACCGTGAGCAGGACCGCAGCGCCGGCGACGACGAACGCCGATCCCATGAACGCGGTGTCACGGAAGCCGATCGTGAGATAGAACCGGCCCGCGAGCGCCGCCGCGAGGGGCCAGCCGAGGGTCATCGCGGCGACCGCGAAGCCGGCGACGAGGGCGTCGGTGCCGAGGACGCCCTGGGCGTACAGCGGGACGTACGACGTCAGGCCGATCAGCAGCACGCCGACGACGAGGCTCGAGGCGTTGGCCCCGATGAGGACCCGGCGGCGGAAGATCCACAGCGGCAGGATCGGCTCGGCCGCCCGGCGCTCGACCAGCACGAACCCGACCAGCAGGACGGCGGCCGCGACGAGCACCCCGATGCTCGCGGTGGAGTCCCACGCCCACTCGACGCCGCCCTCGAGCAGCCCGAGGATCAGCAGCGACCCGCCCGTGGCGAGCAGGAGCGCACCGGCGTAGTCGATCGTGTGGCGGGTGCGGGTGACGTCCTCGTGGAAGCGGCGGACCAGCATCGCGGCGGCGGCGAGCCCGATCGGGATGTTGACGAAGAAGATCCAGCGCCACGACAGGTGATCGGAGAACACGCCGCCGAGGGTCGGGCCGATGACCGACGAGGCGCCCCACACGCTGGCGACGTAGCCCTGGACCTTGGACCGCTCCTCGACGGAGTAGAGGTCGCCGATGATCGTCATGCTCATCGGCAGGACGGCCCCGGCGCCGAGACCCTGGACCGCGCGGAACACGATGAGCGACAGCATGCTCCATGCGACCCCGCACAGGATCGAGCCGAGCAGGAACAGCGCGATCCCGATCAGCATGATCGGCTTGCGGCCGACGATGTCGGCGAACTTGCCGTAGAGCGGGACCGAGATCGCCTGGGCCAGCAGGTAGACCGAGAACAGCCACGGGAACTGGGCGAAGCCACCGAGGTCCTCGACCACCGACGGGACCGCGGTCGCCAGGATCGTGGCGTCGATCGCGACCAGCCCGACGCTCAGCATGACCCCGAGCAGGACAGGTCCGCGCTCGGAGCGGAGCCCGACGGAGGAGCGGGTGGGGGTGGAGGCGGTCACGTCAAGAGTTCAACCCGTTCCACCCCGCAACGATTCCCTCCGGCCGGGGGAGGTGCGGATTACCACGGTCCCTTGGCAACGCTGCGCATACCGCAGGAAGCATCCCCCGGGACGTGACAGGTTGCCGAGGGACCGTGGTAATCCGACGCCCCCGGGTCAGACCCGGGCGGCGAGCTCCGTGGCCTGCTTGATCGCCCGCTTGGCGTCGAGCTCGGCGGCGACGTCGGCGCCGCCGATGACGTGGACGGGCCGGCCCAGGGCCTCCAACGGATCGACCAGGTCCCGGACCGACTCCTGGCCCGTGCACAGGACGATCGTGTCGACCTCGAGCACCCGGGACTCCGAGGTGTCCTTGCCGGTCGCGACCGTGATGTGCAGGCCGGCGTCGTCGATGCGGTCGTACGTCACGCCCTTGACCATCTCGACGCCGGAGTCCTTGAGCGTCTCCCGGTGCACCCAGCCCGACGTCTTGCCCAGGCCCTTGCCCAGCGGCGTGGTCTTGCGCTGCAGGAGCGTGACGGCACGCTTCGGCGGGGCGGCGACCTTGGTGGCCAGCCCGCCACGCTCGACCGCCGGGTCAACGACGCCCCAGCGGGCGTTCCAGTGCTCCAGCGACTCGTCGGGCTCGTGGAGCAGGAACTCCGACACGTCGAAGCCGATGCCGCCGGCGCCGAGCACCGCGACCCGCGAGCCCACGGCGGCGGTCCCCCGGATGACATCCTGGTAGGACACCACCGAGGCGTGGTCGACGCCCGGGATCGACGGGATCCGCGGCTCGACGCCCGTCGCGATCACGACCTCGTCGAAGTCGGCGAGGTCGTCGGCCGTGGCGCGGACGCCGAGCAGGACCGTGACTCCGTAGAGCTCCAGGCGGCGGGAGTAGTAGCGGATCGTCTCCTTGAACTCCTCCTTGCCGGGGATGTGCATCGCGAGCCGGAACTGGCCCCCGACCTCCGGCAGCGCCTCGAACACCTCGACGGTGTGGCCGCGCCCCGACAGCTCGGACGCCGCGGCGAGCCCCGCGGGCCCGGCGCCGACGACCGCGACCCGCTTCGACACCCGGGTCGGCGACAGGACCAGCGTCGTCTCGTGCGCGGCCCGCGGGTTGACCATGCAGCTCGCCCGCTTGTTGACGAACGTGTGGTCCAGGCAGGCCTGGTTGCACGCGATGCAGGTGTTGATCTCGTCGCCGCGGTTGTCGGCGGCCTTCTGCACGAAGAACGGGTCGGCCAGCAGCGGCCGGGCCATCGACACCAGGTCGGCCTGGCCCGAGGCGATGATCTCCTCGGCGACCTCGGGGGTGTTGATCCGGTTGGACGCGACGACGGGGATCGACACCTCGGGCTTGAGCTTGCCGGTGACCCAGGCGAACGCCGCCCGCGGGACCGACGTCACGATCGTGGGCACCCGGGCCTCGTGCCAGCCGATCCCGGTATTGATGATCGAGGTGCCGGCGGCCTCGAGCCGCTGGGCGAGCTCGACGGTCTCCTCCCAGCTCTGCGCGTTGTCGACCAGGTCGAGCAGCGACATCCGGTACATCACGATGAAGTCGTCGCCGACGGCCTCGCGCACCCGCTCGACGATCTCGACCGGGAAGCGCATCCGGTTCTCGGCGCTGCCACCCCAGCGGTCCGTACGGTTGTTGGTCCGCGCGGTCAGCATCTGGTTGATCAGGTAGCCCTCGGACCCCATGATCTCGACCCCGTCGTAGCCGGCCCGGCGGGCCAGCACGGCCGACGCCGCGAAGTCGTCTACGGTCCGCCCGACCTCCTTGGTCGACATCGCCCGCGGCTTGCCGAACGGGGTGATCGGCGACTGGATCGTCGAGGCCGCCCGCTTGAACGGGTGGTAGCCGTAGCGGCCGGCGTGCAGCAGCTGCATCACGATCTTGCCGTCGTGCTCGTGCACCGCGTCGGTCACGATGCGGTGCTTGTCGGCATAGCGCGCGGACGTCATCTGCGAGCCGAACGGCAGCAGCCAGCCGTGCCAGTTGGGGGCGTAGCCACCCGTCACCGACAGCGCCACACCGCCCTTGGCGCGCTCGCCGAAGTACGCCGCGAGCTCGGGCAGGTGCTTGGCCCGGTCCTCCAGGCCCGTGTGCATCGAGCCCATGATGACGCGGTTGCGCAGCGTCGTGTGGCCGAGGTCGAGGGGCTCCAGCAGGTGGGGGTACGGGTTCACGGTGGTCACTCTCCGGTCATGTCGGCCACGGCTTCGGCCTGGATCTGGGGGAACTGGGCGGCCATCGCCTGGGCGAGGGCGTTGGCGGCCGACAGGGGGCGCACCATGACGGTCAGCTCGCTGATGAGCCCCGCGTCGTTCGTGCGGATCAGGTCGATGCCGTGCAGGCTCACGCCGTCGGCGTACGTCTCGAAGACCAGCGCGGACCCGCGCCCGTCGGCGTCCTCGAGCTCGCGGACGTACCGGAAGTCGGTGAAGACCCGGCCGACGCCGCGCAGGATCGCGGCCACGATGGCCCGGCCCTCGTAGGGCTTGAACGCGACGGGGCTGCGGAACACGACGTCCTCGGCCAGCAGGTCGCCGAGCGCGGCGTAGTCACCCGCCTCGACGGCGGCGCGGAAATCGTTCATGCGTGCTCCTGTGATGGGATGGGGTCGTGATCTCGAAGACGGCTGCCCGGTTCCTCGTCGCCGCGGGCGTGTTCAACATCGTGGTCTGGCCGCGCTTCGCGAAGGCCGTCGTGGACGACGACCGGGCGTGGGCCGGCGAGCACTGGCACAGCGCCCCGCAGGCGTTCCTCTGGGTGCACGCGGTGCTGATCACCGCGGCGGTCCTGATCGGCCTGGGCGTGCTGGTCGTGGGCGTCCGGGCTCATCGCTCGGCTCCGTCCAGCCGCTGAAGGATCTCGTCGCACCACGCGATGCCGGCCTCCTCCGCGAGGATGCCGCCGCGCAGCACGAGCCAGCCGCCGATCTCGTCCGGTCGCAGGTCGTCCGGGTCGGGATAGAACCGCGCGGCGCTCTCGGCGTAGTAGGCGAGCCGCTCCTCGTGGGCGCGGCGGCGGACCCGGACGTCGTCGACGATCGCGGCGGCGTCGCCGAACGGCAGCGCCCGGAGCTTGACCGCGAACTCGCTGCGCAGGTGCTCGATCGGGGTGGCCTTGGAGGTCCACACCGCGAGCTCGTCGCGCCCCGCGGGGGTGATGACGTAGACCTTCTTGTTGGGCCGGCCGCCCTGCGCGACGAGCTCGGACTCGACCCAGCCGTCGCTCTCCATCCGGCCCAGGACCTTGTAGATCTGCTGGTGGCTGGCCTTCCAGAAGTGCCCGATCGAGGCGTCGAACCGGCGGGCCAGGTCATATCCGGAGGCGGACTTCTCCGCCAGGGAGACGAGGATCGCGTGCTCCAGGGCCATGGCGGCACCGTAGTACGCATCGCGATGCTGTGCAACTACATGCATAGGTGAGATCGGCGCGGGTCCCGGGCGGGCAGCGACTACGATGCCCGGGACCACGACGTGAGGAATTCCCCATGGCAGCCAACGACCCGGACGGGTCCGCCTTCGACCCGTCGTTGCTGATCGACGTCGCGGCGGCCTACCTGTTCGACGAGCCGCCGTCGCTGACCCAGACGCAGGTCGCCGCCGCCGCGGGGGTCGACCTCGAGACCGCCAACGCGATGTGGCGCCACCTGGGCTTCTCCGCGGTGGGCGAGGACGAGGTGGCGTTCACCCCGGCCGACGTCGAGGCGCTGCGGATCACCCAGCGGCTGACCGAGCTGGGGGTCGTCGAGCCCGAGCGGATGCCGCAGTTCGTCCGCTCGGTGGGGCGGTCGTTCTCCCGGCTCGCCGACTGGCAGACCCGGCTGCTGCTGAGCTCGATGACCGAGCAGGACGGCGACGACGACCCGCCGCTGGACGTGCTGACCGAGGTCATCCCGATGGTCGAGCAGGTGCAGGGCTACATCTGGCGCCGGCACCTGCTGGCGACCGCGAGCCGGATGGCGCTGCGCGGGGCCTCCGCCGGGGCGGCGACCCCGTCGACGGTCGGCTTCGTCGACATCGTCGGCTACACGTCCCGCAGCCGACAGATGACGACCCGGGCCCTCGGCGACATGGTCGAGTGGTTCGAGCGGGTCGTGACCGATCTCGTCGTGGCCCACGGGGGCCAGGTCGTCAAGACGATCGGCGACGAGGTGCTCTACACCGTCGACGACCCGGTGCTGGCCGGCGAGCTGGCCCTCGCGCTGGTCGAGCGGGCGGAGACCGACGAGCGGTTCCCGGAGGTGCGGGTCGGCTCGGCGTACGGGCCGGTGCTCGCCCGGCTCGGCGACGTCTTCGGCCCCACCGTCAACCTGGCGTCGCGGCTGACGTCGCTGGCCCGGCCGGGCCGGGTCCTCGTCGACGCCGAGCTCGCGGGGCTGCTGCGCGACCACCCCGAGCTGCTGCGCCTGCG